>JAZIHR010000227.1:0-2503 GCA_036678445.1 Alphaproteobacteria bacterium | reverse complement strand
CCCCCGGTTCCGGCGATGAGCACACCCGCCCCGCCCCTTCCCCCGATGCCGCTGTCCCGGCAGTCGCTGGGGGTGCTGGCGCTGCTGGCGTCGGTGTTCTGCTTCACGGTCATGGATGCGCTTGGCAAGCACCTGACGCTGCAAGGCTATCACCCCGGGCAGATCGTCTGGACGCGGATGGCGCTGAACCTGGCGCTGGTGCTGCTGGTGCTGGCGCCGCGGCTGCGGACGGTGGCGCGCTCGGCCTCGCCGCTGTTGCAGATCGGCCGAGGGGTGACGCAACTGGCCTCGATCGGGCTGTTCTTCACCGCGCTGCAATTCATCGGCCTGGCCGAGGCCACCGCGATCATGGACATCAACCCGGTGCTGATCACCCTGGGCGCGGCGCTGTTTCTGGGCGAACACATCGGCCCGCGCCGCATCGCCGGCATCGCGGTGGCGCTGCTGGGGGCGATGATCGTGATCCGCCCCGGCGCCGGCGTGTTCCACCCGGCGGCGCTGCTGGCGCTGCTGGGCGCGGTCTCTTACGCGGCGGGGGCGGTGATGACGCGGCTCGTGCGCGGGGACGGCACCGCCACCTCGATCCTGTGGTCGACGGGGGTGGCGACGCTGGTCGCCTCGACCGTGGCGCCCTTTGTCTGGCAACCGATCGCGCAGGGCGACCTGTGGGCGTTCCTGGCGCTGGGTCTGGTCGGCACCATCGCGCAGGCGCTGCTGATCCAGGCCTTCGCCATGGCCGAGGCCGCCGCCATCGCCCCCTTTGGCTATACCGGGCTGGTCTGGGCCTCGCTCTGGGGCTGGCTGTTCTTCGGGGCGGTGCCGGACCGCTGGACGGTCCTTGGCGCCGGCATCATCGTCGCGGCCGGGATCTATGTCTGGGCGCGCGAGGCGCAGGCAATGCGGGCAACGCGATGAACGAAACCGATCCCATCCCCCTGAAGCACCGGGCCAGCAGCGCGCTGTTTCGCCTGCTGGTGGGCGGGTTCCTGCTGCTGCCCTACCGCTGGCGCGTCCCGGCGATGGGCTGGGTGTTCGCGCATCTGGTCGCGCCGGTCGCGGGCTGGCGGCGGCGCATCCGCGACAATCTGGCGCTGGCCCGCCTCGACCTGCCGGCCCGCGACATCCGCCGCCTGACCCGCGCGGTCCCCGACAACGCCGGCCGTGCCCTGATCGAGATCTATTCGGGCGCCGAGTTCACCGCCCGCATCCGGGCCGACGCGCCGCTTTCCGGCCCCGGCCTGCCGGTGCTGGAACAAGCGCAGGCAATGGGGCGGCCGGTGATCCTCGCCTGCGCGCATTTCGGCAATTACGACGCGATGCGCGCGGCACTGTCGGCGCGAGGCTGGCAGGTGGGGGCGCTTTACCGTCCGATGAACAACCGCGCCTTCAACCGCCACTACGTTCCCGCGATCGAAGCGATCGCCCAGCCGCTGTTCCCCCGTGGCCGCGCCGGACTGGCGGGAATGCTGCGGTTCCTGCGCAGAGGCGGGATGCTGTGCCTGGGCTTTGACCAGTATGACCACCACGGCGCGATGCTGCGCTTTTTCGGCCTGCCCAGCCGCACGGTGCTGACCCCGGCCGAGCTGGCGCTGCGTTACGATGCGCTGCTGCTGCCCATCGCCGGCATCCGTCAGCCCGACGGGCTGGGCTTTCGGGTCGAGGTCGGCGCCCCCGTCCCGCCCGGCGCCCCCGAAACCATGATGCAGGCGCTGAACGACGATCTTGAAGCGCTGGTGCGCGCGCATATGGACCAGTGGTTCTGGATCCACCGCCGCTGGAAGAACCTGGCCGCCCGCCCGGATACGGAACAGGACGATACGCCGCACGACGATACGCCGGACGACATGCAGGACGACGACATGCAGGACGATGGGCCGCACCCTGCCATCGCCGGCGGCCCGGCCAGCGCGCCCCGGCTGCCACCGCCCTGATCGCTGGTTGCGCCCCTCGCGCCGAAACGATTTCCCTTGCGCCACCCAAGCGTCTATAAGCCCCGCGAAACGCCGCGTTCCCAGAACGGCCCAAAGGCAGAAAAGATCATGAGCGACAAAGACCCGACCCGGCACCACGCTGAAGACACCGCCTTCATCCAGGCGCTGGCCGAGCTTCTGAACCGCAACGAGCTGACCGAACTGAAGGTCGAGCGTGAATATGGCGAAGACGACCGGCTGACGGTCGAGCTGTCCAAGCACGGCCGCCAGGTGGTGATGCAGGCCGCCCCGGCCTATGCGCCGCAGGCCCCCGCCGCCGCGCCCGTGGCAGCAGCCCCTGCCGCCGCCGCCACCGCGCCGGCGGTCGAGTCGAGCTCGACCGGCAGGTCGACGGAGACGTCGACTCCGATCGGGGTGGCCCAGGCAACCGCTCCAGGAGCCGAAGCGTGGAGTGAGACCTCGGCGTTGGACGCGTCGAAGGTGACCGAGTCGGAGGTCGCATGCTGTGGCTGCACGACCTCCCGTTCGTCGGGCGCGGCGGCGTCGATGACAGCCGTGATCGCTTCGGCGGG
>JAZIHR010000226.1:0-2508 GCA_036678445.1 Alphaproteobacteria bacterium | reverse complement strand
GGTGGACAGCAGATGGGGCGCAGCCTCCGGTTCCGCGAATCCCCGGGGGACGTGCCGTTACAGGTTGGGGGGATGGCAAGGGCTGTGCAAGTGGCGTCAGGTGCGGTTTCAGTGGCGGACGTTCAACCGGATAGGCGCAGAAAAGTTCCTAAAAAGCAACGCAGAGCCTGCGATAACCCCGGGATGTGGCGAAACCGCGCGTTCGGGTTCTCGCCTGCGTTGCGTGCGCGGGGGGGCGCGTGTATTCAGCGCGCAAGAATGTGTCGGGAAGGATCGCGAATGCGCAGGGTTGTCGTTACCGGATTGGGAATGGTCACACCGCTGGCCTGCGGGGTCGAGGAAACTTGGGCGCGGTTGCTGGACGGTCAATCCGGCGCCGGCCCGATCACGCGGTTCGACGCGTCCGAGGTGGTGACGAAATACGCCTGCGAGATCCCGTTCGGGGACGGCAGCGACGGCACGTTCAACCCCGACGACTGGATGGAGCCCAAGGACCGCCGCAAGGTCGACGACTTCATCCTTTACGGGATGGCCGCCGCCGCGCAGGCGGTCGAGGATTCCGGCTGGGTCCCCCAGACCGACGAGGACCGCGAGCGCACCGGGGTGATGATCGGGTCCGGGATCGGCGGGCTGACCACCATCGCCGAGGCCGCGGTGCTGATCAAGGAAAAGGGGCCCAAGCGGGTGTCGCCCTTTTTCATTCCGGGGGCGCTGATCAACCTGGCCAGCGGGCAGGTCTCGATCCGCTACGGGTTCAAGGGGCCGAACCACGCGGTGGTGACGGCCTGTTCCACCGGCGCCCATGCCATCGGTGACGCCGCGCGGCTGATCGCGGTGGGCGATGCCGACGTGATGGTCGCCGGCGGGACGGAATCGCCGATCTCGGAAATCGGCATCGCCGGGTTCAACGCCTGCAAGGCGCTGTCCAGCAAGCGCGACAACGACCCCAAGACCGCCAGCCGCCCCTGGGACACCGACCGCGACGGCTTCGTCATGGGCGAGGGCGCCGGGGTCATGGTGCTTGAGGAATACGAGCACGCCCGCGCCCGCGGCGCCAGGATCTATGCCGAGATCCTGGGCTATGGCCTGTCGGGCGACGCCTATCACATCACCGCCCCCAGCGAGGACGGCGACGGCGGTTTCCGGTCCATGCAGGCGGCGCTGAAGCGCGCGGGGCTGGAGCCTTCGGCCATCGACTACATCAACGCGCACGGCACCTCGACCATGGCCGACGTGATCGAGCTGGGCGCGGTCGAGCGGCTGCTGGGCGATCATGCCGGCAACGTCACCATGTCGTCCACCAAGTCCTCGATCGGGCATCTGCTGGGCGCGGCCGGCGCGGTCGAGGCGATCTTCTGCGCGCTGGCGGTGCGCGACCAGATCGCGCCTCCGACGCTGAACCTGGATGACCCGGCGCGCGAAACCGCCGTCGACCTGGCCGCCAACGCCGCCGTGCGGCGCAAGATCGACGTGGCGCTGTCCAACAGCTTTGGCTTTGGCGGCACCAATGCGACGCTGGTGATCGGCAAGGTCCGCGGCTGATGTGGCGGGCCATCGCCTCGAACGCGCTGACGCTGCTGATCGTCGTTCTGGTGGCGGTCGCCGTCGCGGTGGCCTGGGGACGCAACCAGTATCAGGCGCCCGGCCCCAGCGAGGTGGCGCAATGCGTCGAGATCCCGCAGGGCGCGCGGCTGAACGAGGTCAGCAAGCAGCTTGAGGCGCAGGGGGTGATTTCCTCGCCCTATATCATGCGCACCGGCGCCGATTATGCCGGCAAGGCCGGGCAGTTGAAATTCGGCAGCTACCTGGTGGCGCCGCACGCCAGCATGGCCGAGGTGGTCGAGGCGATCACCGCCGGCGGGCCGTCGACCTGCGGGACCGAGGTGATTTTCCGCGTTGGCGTGCGGGCGAACACCGTGGTGCTGCGCGACATGAACCCGGAAAACGGCCGCTACGAGGACCGCATCCGCCACGATCCCGCCACCGGCGCGCTGCCCGAGGCGCTGGAGCAGGCGGTGGACAAGCCCGGCGCGCGGCTGCGCGTCGCGGTGGCCGAGGGCACCACCACATGGCAGGTGGTCGAGGGGCTGAAACAGGCGCCGTTCCTGGACGGCACCACCGGCCCGCTGCCCCCCGAGGGCACGCTGGCGCCTGATACCTACGAGGTCAGCCGCGGCACCGAGCGGCGCGAATTGCTGGACCGGATGCGCGCGGCACAGGACGCGATCCTGGCCGCGGCCTGGGAAGCGCGACCCTTTGGCCTGCCCTACCAGACGCGGGAAGAGGCGCTGACCATGGCCTCGATCGTCGAAAAGGAAACCGGCGTCGCGGACGAGCGCACCACCGTGGCCGCGGTATTCGTCAACCGGCTGCGCGACGGGATGCGGTTGCAGACCGATCCGGCGGTGATCTATGGGGTGACCAAAGGGCGCGAGGTTCTGGACCGCGGCCTGCGGCGGTCGGAGCTGGACCGGCGCACCCCCTATAACACCTATCTGATCGCCGGGC
>JAZIHR010000225.1:0-2704 GCA_036678445.1 Alphaproteobacteria bacterium | reverse complement strand
GGGGGCGGTAGCGCGGGGTACGCAGCAGCATGACCAGCGCCCCCAGCCCCAGCGTCAGCCCCGCCAGCAGGCTGGCGCGCAGCGCGCGCGGCGCGCGGCTGTCGGTGGCGAACTGCCACCACAGCTCGTTGGCATAGGGGGTGCTTTTATAGGCCAGGAACAGGGCAAAGCCGAACCCCGCGGCGGCGGCGGCCAGCATCGCCAGCCCGCCCGGGGTCAGCACCGCGTGGGTCAGCACCGCCTTGCGGTGAAAGGCGCGGCGAAAGGGCTGCATGACCAGGATGGCCAGTGCCAGCGTCGCGGCCTGCCTGAGGTCCTGGGGCGGGGCCAGCGCCACCACGATCCCCCCCGCCATCACCGCCAGCGTCAGCCAGAACGCCCCGGCCGAACGCCGCAGCAGCCCCAGCGACAGCACGATCAGCACCGCGCCCAGCGTGCTGGACAGCAGCACCGAGCCCTCGATGAAGGCCAGCGGGAACAGGGTCTCGGCGGTTTCGGCGGCCTCGGTCAGGGGCGGCAGCAGGGCCGACATGCTCATCCACAGCCCCGAGCCGAAGGTCATCGCGGCCAGCACCAGCGGCGCTAGCGGCGAGACCGCGCGCAGCCCCGGCTCGACCAGCGCCAGCGCCCGGCCCAGGCGAGAGCCGGGCAGCGGCCGGCCGACCAGACGCCAGCCCTCGAACAGCGCCATGGTGACCAGCGCCAGCGCAAAGGGCACAACGTAGTAGATCAGCCGATACAGCAGCAGCGCGGCGGCGATCTGGGCGGCGGGCATGGTGGCGGGCATGGCGGCCAGGATGATCGCCTCGAACACGCCGATGCCGCCGGGGACGTGGCTGAGCACCCCGGCCATGGTCGCGGCGGCAAAGACGGCGACGAAGGTGAAAAAGCCCGGCGCGCCGTCCGGCAGCAGCAGGTAAAGCGTCAGCGCGGAAAATGTCAGGTCTCCCAGGCTGATCGGCACCTGGCCCGCCAGCACCGACAGCCGCGGCGCGCGCAGGGTAAAGCGGCCCAGCGTCACCGCGCGTTCGCCCCGGGCGGCCCAGACCAGCGGCACCACGATCGCCACGATCGCCAGCAGCGCCCCGGCCCGGATCGTGGCCGGCCCGACCGGCAGCATCGCCGCCAGCGCCGTCGGGTGCAGCGCCAGCGCCCCCAGCCCGACCAGCGTCGTCATCACCCCAAAGGACACCGCGGTAAAGGTCGAGATCGCGGCGATGTCGTAGCCGTCCAGCCCCAGGCCGGCATAGACCCTCCACCGCACCGCGCCGCCCGAAATCGGGGTCAGCCCCAGCGTATTGCCAAAGGCATAGGCCATCAGCCCGCCGCTGAGCACCACGGGCAGCGGCAGCGACTTGTCCAGGTAGCGCAGCGCCGACCAGTCATAAAGCGCAAGGCACAGATAGCCCGCCAGCGTCGAGGCCAGCGCCAGCCCGGTCACCGTCCAGGGCGTGGCGTGGACCTGGGCCGCGACCTCGTGCAAATCGACCGGGGCCAGCAGGTGATACAGCGCCAGCAGCCCCAGCAGGAACAGCGCGCCCGCCGCGAGGTATGGCGCGGCCGCCCTCAGGCGCCACCCGAGATGCGAGGTGTTTTCGGGAATGTTCGCCTCGTCGGACATGAAAGCCTGCCGTGATATGCGTGCCGCTGATACCCTGATCGGGCGGCGGGGCAAACCATGATGCGCCCCGATCCGCAGCGCAGAGGCCCGCCTTGATCCGATCCGAGCCGCCGGGGCAAGGCAAGGCTTCCAAATTCCCGCGGCGCGGCGATACTTGCGCGGTGCCCGCCCTTATCCGCCCGGAAGCCTCATGCGCATCTCTGTGACCCCGACCGACCCGATGCGCGACCCGGCATGTGGCGCCCCGCCGTCCTCGCCGTCCCCGCCGCCGCGGACGGGCCACGCCGAAAACCTGCTGGGCGCCGGGCTGATGACGCTGTCGATGCTGGCGATCGTGTCGAACGACACCGCGATGAAGCTGGTGATCCGCACGCTGCCGCTGTCGCAGGCGATCTTCATTCGCGGCGTCATCGTGACGCTGGTGCTGCTGGTGCTGGTGCAGCGGGACGGAGGCTTCGCCCTGCCCCCGGGGCGCCGCGACCGCCGGCTGCTGGCGTTCCGCACCGGAGCCGATGTCGCGGCCACGCTGCTGTATCTGACCGCGCTGCAATTCATGTCGATCGGGCAGTTGTCGGCGATCAACCAGGCGCAGCCGATCCTGATCATGGTGGCGGCGGCGCTGCTGTTTCGCGAACGGCTGGGCGCAAGGCGGGTGGCGGCGGCGGTGGTCGGGCTGGCCGGGGTGCTGCTGATCCTGCGCCCCGGCACCACCGCGTTCGAGCCGGTGGCGCTGCTGGCGGTGGCCTCGGTCCTGGCGGTGGTGGCGCGCGACCTGTCCAGCCGCGGCTTCAGCCGCGCGGTCCGGTCCAGCACGGTGGCGCTGTGCGCGGCCGTCGGCGTCACCCTGTCGGCGCCGCTGACCGGCGGCCTGTCGGACTGGCGCCTGCCCGCGTCGTCCGAACTGGCCGCGCTGTGCGTCGCCGCCGGGTTCCTGTCCGTGGCCTATCTGACCGTGGTTTCGGCCATGCGGGTGGGCGAGGTCGGCTTTGTCTCTCCGTTCCGGTATACGCTGCTGGTGTTTGCGTTCCTGCTGGACCTGGCGGCGTTCGGGATCCGGCCCGATGGCTGGACCTGGGCGGGGGC
>JAZIHR010000224.1:0-2710 GCA_036678445.1 Alphaproteobacteria bacterium | reverse complement strand
GGTTCGGGGGACATGGTCGCTTCGCTCTGTTGCATTTGCAGCAATGATGCGACCCCTACCCCGCGATTGCAAAAGAAAAAACGCGCGCCGCGAGGGGCGCGCGTCCTGGATGGCAGGAACCGCGGCGTTGCGCGGTCCCGGAACGGCAGTTCCTCAGGCCTTGGGGGCCGCCTTGGCAGCGGCGCCGGCGGCGTCCTGCACCTGACGGGCGGCTTTCTGCACGTTGTCGCTGGCGGCCTGCGCCATGCGCTGCGCATCAGCCTGCACGTCCTTGCTGGCGTTCAGCAGCAGATCGACGGTCTCCATCTGCACTTTCTTGGCGACTTCGGCATAGGCGGCCATGTGCTCGGCGGCCAGCTCGGCGGCGGCCGAGGCAAAGTCGGACATCGCCTTGGCATAGTCCGACGGCTGCTCTTTCGAGGTGGTCAGCTCGCCCATGCGCGACAGCGTGTCCTTGGCCCAGGCGGCCGAGATCTCGGTCGAACGCTCGGCGGCCTGAAGGGCGACGCGGGTCATGCGCTCACCCAGCGCCGACTGCGAGCGGAAGGCTTCGGTCAGCGACGAGGTGTCGACGGGGAAGTTGGCCAGGGCATCCTGGAACGGCTTGGTGAAATCGGGGGTCTTCGCCATGGGTATCTCCTGCGGGTCAGTAGCGCGGATTCGGCGCGGTTGATGACAACAAGAATAGATGCTGCGGTGCAGCAATTCAATCCTCGCGTGAAAATTTTTTGCTGCGGTGCAGCAATATTCCGCCGGCTACCACAAGCCGTTGGGCAGGCACGAAAAAAGGGCGCGACCATGCCGGCCGCGCCCCCTGCCCCTGTTCCGGTCCCGTCGGAAAGACGGTCAGGCCATTTCCAGCACATAGGTGCCGGGCGCGGGCGCCAGTGATTCCCCCGGCGCGCGCGCCGGCACCATCGGGCCGGAATGGCGGGCCAACCATTCCTCCCAATGGTGCCACCAGCTGCCCTGGTGATAGGTCGCGGCATCGCGCCAGTCCTGCGGGGTGCCCCCAAACCCCGCATCCGAGGTATAGTGCCCGTATTTGATCCGCCCCGGCGGATTGACGATGCCGGCGATGTGACCCGATTCCGACAGGATGAAGGTCTTGTCGCGCGACCCCATCCGGGCCACGCCCTTCCAGCTGTGCAGCCAGGGCGCGATGTGGTCGCCCTCGCAGGCGACGGCGCACAGCGGCAGCGTCACTTCGGACAGATGCACCTTGTGGCCGAGGATCTCGAACCCTTCCTCGGCCAGCGCATTGGCCTGGCAAAGCTCGCGCAGATACTGCGTCACCATCCGTCCCGGCAGGTTGGTGCCGTCGCCGTTCCAATACAGCAGGTCAAAGGCGGGGGGTGTTTCCCCCAGCATGTAGCTGCGGATCGCCGGGCCCCAGATCAGGTCGTTGGCCCGCAGGAAGCTGAAGGTGCGCTGCATCAGCCGCGCCGACAGATAGCCGGTGCGGGCGACCTCGTCCTCGATCCCGCCGACGAAATCGTCCTGAAGGAAGGTGGTGAATTCGCCCTGGTCGGAAAAATCGGTCAGCGTGGTCAGGAAGGTCGCCGATTTCACCCGGTCGTCGCCGCGCTGCTTGAGCAGCGCCAGCGTCGCCGACAGGGTGGTGCCGGCAATGCAGTAGCCCACGGCGTTCAACTGCCGTTCCCCGGTCAGTTCGCGCACCCGGTCCGTGGCTTCGAGATAGGCCGAGACGTAGTCGTCCATCGCCACCTCGGCGTGCGAAGCATCGGGGTTTTTCCACGACACCACGAACAGCGTGTAGCCCTGACCGACCAGCCAGCGCAGCAGGCTGTTCTGCGGCTTGAGGTCGAGGATGTAGTATTTGTTGATCCACGGCGGGAACACGATCAGCGGGGTCTGGTGGACCTGCGTGGTGGTGGGGGTGAACTGGATCAGCTCGAACAGGCGGGCGCGGTGGACCACCTCTCCCGGAGTGGTGCCGATGTTGGTGCCTACCTTGAACGCCTCGCGGTCGGCCAGGGTGACGATCAGCTCTCCGCCGCTGGTTTCCACGTCGCGCACCAGGTTTTCCAGCCCCAGCACCAGGCTTTCGCCCTCGGTTTCAAGGGCCTTGAGCAGCGCGTCTGGGTTGGTGGCCAGGAAATTCGTGGGCGCGAGCATGTCGATCATCTGGCGGGTAAACCAGTCGACGCGGCGGCGCTCGGTCTCGCCTTCGATTTCCAGGTCATCGGCGGCCTTGCGCAGGGCCTCGGCGTTGATCTGATACTGGCGCATGACAAAGTTGTAGAACGGGTTCGTCTGCCACAGCGGGTTCTTGAAGCGCCGGTCGACGGGGGTTTCGGGGCTGCCCGGCTGGAAACCCTGCGCGAACGCGCCCTGCGCCTCGGCGACATGGCGCAGCGTTTCGCCCCAGTAGCGGACCTGCTGTTCGATCAGCCGCGCGGGCTGTTCTGTGGCCAGCTTCATCCACGCCTGCGCGACCGAGCCGTAAAGCTCGGGGCCCGGCCCCTCGACCCCCGGCGGATAGACCGGCCGCGTCGCGAGCGAGCGCATCAGCCGCTGGCTCAGCGTTTCGATCCGCGAGATGTTTTCCGCCAGCCGGTCCGAAAGCCCCAGGGTGGTCAGGGGGTTGGACGGGTCCAGCGCAGCCGGCTCGGCCGCGGCGGGGGCCGCATCCGTCCTCTGCTGCTCGGCCATCCACTGCTTCTGCCGGGCGAGGAGGTTCTTGTCC
>JAZIHR010000223.1:0-2723 GCA_036678445.1 Alphaproteobacteria bacterium | reverse complement strand
GGTCTCGGGGGTGCCGGGCGCGGCCTCGGACCCCGCGGGGGGCAGCAGCTGGGCCTGGACCTGGGTTTCGGTCGGGGCGCCGGACTGGCCGTCGGCCTGCCCCTGCGGCGAGGCGACCTGTCCGATCGCCGGGGCGAGGGCCAGCATCAGCGCCGCGGCCGAGGCCGTCAGGCCCAGCCTGACCGACCCGGGTCTGGTCGGAAGCGGAAGAAACCTCATGCGTGATCTCCATGACTGACCGGCACAGCTATCCCCGGCCGGTTGCGGGATGCGTCCCCGATATGGAAACAACCGTTGCGGATTGGCAACTTGCCTGGGCGTCATTTCATCGTGATGCAAGGCGCGGCTTGACACAACGGCCTTGTGGGCGGGCGGGGCATGGTCGCGACCCTGCCCCGCCCGCACCGGATCAGTTCGCAGCCGGCGCGGCGTCGGGGGTGGCGACCGGCTCTGACGTCCCGGCGGCATCGGGGGCTGCCGGTTCCGGGGTGGGTTCCTGCGCGGCCCCCGGTGCGGGGGCGGTGATCGCGGCCTCGGCCTCGGCGGCTGCGGCGGCTGCTGCGGCGGCGGCCTGCGCGGCCGCTTCCCGGGCGACCTCGTGCGACGAGGGTGCGTCGGGCGGAACCGCGGCCGTGACCTCGGGCGGGACCGCAACGGGGCTGGGACCATCCTGCCCGCCCGCGCCCAGATAGCTGAAGAACTCGCCATCCGGGCTGAGCACGACCGAGCTGTTGCCGGGTTGCAGGGCGCGTTCATAGGCGGTCATCGAGCGGGTGAAGGCAAAGAATTCCGGGTCGCGCCCGAAAGCGTCGGCGTAGATGGCGTTGCGCTGCGCGTCGGCCTCGCCCCGGATGATCTCGGCCTGTCGGCGCGCGTCCGAGGTCAGTTCGACCACGGTGCGGTCGGCGGTGGCGCGGACCCGCTGCGCGGCCTCGCCGCCGCGGGCGATCTCGTCGGCGGCCTCGCGTTCCCGCTCGGCCCGCATCCGCGCATAGGTGGCGGCCAGGTTCTGTTCCGGCAGGTCGGTGCGGGTCAGGCGCACGTCGATGATCTGGATGCCCAGCGAATCAGCCTCGCCCCTTGCATTGTCGCGGATCCGGTTCATCAGCGCGGTGCGGTCGTCCGACAGCACCGTGGTCGAGGGGACCGAGCCCAGCACCCCGCGGATCGCGTTGGTCATGATCCCCCCCAGCCGTTGCTGGGCGAACTCGACTCCGCCTTCGCCCACCGCGCGGCGGAAGGTCACGGCGTCGGCGATCTGCCAGCGGGCAAAGGCGTCCACCACCAGGCGGCGGTCGTCCAGCGGCGTGACCTCCATCGGGTCGGTCTGCAACCCGAGGATGCGCGCGTCATAACGCACCACACGGTCGATCACCGGCAGCTTGAAGCCAAGCCCCGGTTCCTCGCGCACGTTCACCACCTCGCCAAAGCGCAGCACCAGCGCCTTTTCGCGGACATCGACGATATAGACCGAGGCCATCACCGCGATCGCGACGACGACCAGCAGCGGCAGGGCCATGATGGAAAGCATACGGCGCATCAGTTGCCCCCCGGCTGAGTGGTGTTGCTGTTGCCCGGCGCGGTGGCGCGGGGCTGCGGCGGCGGGGCGGCATGGCGCAGCTGGTCAAGCGGCAGATAGGGCACGACGCCCTGCCCGGCTTCGCTGCCGATCAGCACCTTGTCGACGCCGCTCAGCACTTTCTCCATGGTTTCCAGATACATGCGGCGGCGGGTCACGTCAGGCGCCTTGATGTATTCGTCATAGACCGAGTTGAAGCGCGCGGCCTCGCCCTGCGCGCCGTTCACGGCCTGGGCGCGATAAGCCTCGGCCTGCTCGACCAGCGCCGCGGCCTCGCCCCTTGCGGCGGCCAGAACGCGGTTGGCATAGGCGTCGGCCTCTTTTTCCAGCCGGTCGCGTTCCTGCTGGGCGGCCTGCACCTCGCGGAAGCTGTCGATCACCTCGCCCGGCGGGTCGGCGCGGCCAAGGTTGACGCGCAGCACGTTGATGCCGGCCTGATAGCTGTCCAGCGTCGCCTGGATCGCCTGTTCCAGATCGACCTGGATCACGCCCCGGTCGCGGTTGAGGATCGGCGCCAGCTCGCTGCGGGCCACGATGTCGCGCATGGCGCTTTCGGCCACGGCGCGGATCGTGCCTTCCGGGTCGGCAAGGTTGAACAGATATTGTTCGGGGTTCGAGACGTTCCACACCACCTGATAGGTGATGTCGACGATGTTCTGGTCGCGGGTCAGCATCAGCCCGCTGTCCATCGGGTCGCGGCCCACGCCGATGTCGATGGTGCGTTCGCGGGTCACGCCGACGATCTGCTTGGTGACGAACGGCCACGGCGCAAAGTTCAGACCGTCATCGCGCACCGCATAGGGCCGGCCGAACAGCAGTTCGACCGATTTCTCGGACGTGTCCACCTGATAGACGCTGGCGAATGCCCACAGTGCCACGGCGCCAAGCGCAAAGATCCCCCATTGCCCGCGGTTCATCCGCGGCAGTTCCGGGCGCGGCCCGCGCGGGCCGCCGCCAGAGGGGCGGCGGGTGCCGTCGCGCCCGCCCATCAGCACCCGCAGCTTTTCCTGGCCGCGACGCATCATCTCTTCGATCTCGGGCACCTGGTCGGGGCGCCGGCCGCCGCCGGGGGGCTGCTGTCCCTGCTGGCCGGGGTCGTTCTGGCCCCAGGGGCGCGGCGTGTCCCCGCGCTCGGGGCCGGGGG
>JAZIHR010000222.1:0-2807 GCA_036678445.1 Alphaproteobacteria bacterium | reverse complement strand
GCATCGGCGTGCACGACCGAGACGTTGGTCGCGCCCTGGGCCAGCAGGGTCGCGCCCGCGGTCCCGGCGAGATCGGCGTGGGGCGCGCCGGGGGGGCCCGCGCGCGCCCGCCCGCCCCGGCCGGCGGCTACAGGGCTTCGGGCGGCACCGGGTGGTGCCCCGCCACGGGGGCGGCCTCGGCGGCAGGGGCGCCCCCGACCGCGACCGTCGCGGCACCCCCCGGCGCCGCGCCCTGCGGGGTCGCCGTTGCCAACGGACCGCCCGGGTCGGACAGCGCCCCGCGCAGCCGCGCCTCGTCGGCGTCCGACAGCGAGGTGCGGATCACCCGTCCCCCCGCATAGCGTTCCAGCCGGGGCAGCAGCTTGTCCAGATTGACGTCCGAGGCCAGGATGAACACCGCGGCCGCGCCCTCGGGCACGGTCTTGCCGATCTCGCGGATGAAGTCGTCGTCGATGCCGTAATCCGTGGCGCTGCCCGCCAGCGCCCCCGAGGCCGCGCCGATCGCCGCCCCGGCCAGCGGCGCCAGGAACAGCAGCCCGATCAGCCCGCCCCAGAACGTGCCGGTCAACGCCCCGGTGGCGGTCAGGTTCGTGGCCTGGTGCAACTGGTATTCTCCGGTCGAAGGACGGGTGACCACCACCGCATCCTCAAGCCGCAGCAGGTATTCCTTTTGCGCGGCGACAAGATCCTTGCGCAGCGCGAACGCGTCTTCCTCGGAATCGAAACCGACGACGATCAATTGGGACATGGTAACCTCCGGTATGTCGGGACGCCGCCCAACGCCGCAACCCGCCCCGGGGTTCAACGCGGCGCCCCTTCCCGCCCCGCGCCTCCCGTCGCTTGGGGTTTTCCCTAGCTGGACGGTGCGACCCGATATCGGGACCATGGCCCCGCCGACAGAGATGGCTCGGCCGAAGCACGCGAGGACCCCGATGAAGATTTTCCAGGCCACCCTGACCGCCATTCCGCTTGTGCTGGCCTTTTCCGCCCCGGCGCCGGGGCAGACGCCCCCTGCGGAAATCGACCTGCGCGAATGGGACATCCCGGACATGGGGGCGCTGGCCGACGACGATTACGGCCGCGCCGTCCGCTACGGCCACCGGCTGGCGACCGAGACTTTCGCCGTGATCGGGCCCGAGGTCGCCGACCCGGCGATGCGCTATTCCGGCAACAACCTGGCCTGCACCAGCTGCCACCAGGACGAGGCGACCAAGCCCTTTGCCATGCCCTGGACCGGTGTCACCGCGGTGTTCCCGCAATACCGCGCCCGCGAAAACGACCTGCAAACGGTCGAGGACCGGATCAACGGCTGCATGGAACGCTCGATGGCTGGCCGGCCGCTGCCGCTCGACAGTGCCGAGATGCGCGGGATCTCGGCCTATATCAGCTTCCTGTCCACCGGCATCCCGGTCGGCGCCAGGGTGATCGGCGGCGGCACCATTCCGGAACCGGCCCCCGACCGCGCCGCGGACCCGGCTGCCGGAAAGCTGGTCTATGACGAACATTGCGTGGCCTGCCACGGCGAGAACGGCGAAGGCCTGCGCAACGGAGAGCCGGGCGATCTGGCCGGTTACCTCTACCCGCCGGTCCATGGCGACGACAGCTACAACGACGGCGCGGGCATGTACCGGATGGTGATGGCCTACCGTTTCATCCTGGCGAACATGCCGCAGGGGGCGGACCACGAAAACCAGATGCTGACCCGGGACGAGGCCTATGACGTCGCGGCCTACATCAACACCCAGCCGCGCCCGCAGAAATCGGGGATGGAAAACGATTTCCCCGACCGGCTGCGCAAGGCGGTGGACATGCCCTTCGCCCCCTGGGCCGGCGATTTCCCGGCCGAGCAGCACAAGTTCGGCCCGTTCAAGCCCATCGCCGACTGGCAGGCCGCCGAACTGAAAAGGCGGCAAGCGACCGAAAGCGCCGCCCAATGACCCGCAAGGGGGCGCTCGCGCGCCCCTGTCATCCTCTGTCAGACTACTGACCCAACCGGCTTTTCGGCCGGAGTCTCTTGTCGGCGCGAAAACCTTTGCTGGTATTCGTGCCGACATTCGTCTGAAATTCACCCCCGGAGGCTTCTCGGAGACCATGCAGCGGATGATGGCGGCGGATGATGGGCAGCGGATGATGATCAGGCCAGCCACCAAGCAGGATGTGGGGCGTATCCAGCAGATCGTCGAAGAAGCGTATTCGTCCTATATCGAAAGAATTGGCTGCAAGCCCGCACCCATGACCGACGATCACGCCGCGCTTGTCGCGTCGGGGGCCGTATGGGTGCTTGTGTCAGAAGATCGCATCGCGGGCCTCATCGTCCTGAGAGTCGCGCCAGACCATCTGCTCGTCAGCAATGTGGCCGTGGGAAAGGCATATCAAGGCCAGGGCCATGGCAGAAAGCTTCTCGATCACGCCGAGGCGTTCGCCCGGAAAGCAGCAAGAAGCGAACTTCGCCTCTATACCAATGAACTGATGCACGAGAATCTCGCGATCTATCCCCGGCTGGGCTGGAAGGAATACAAGCGGGCCGAGGAAAACGGCTTCCGACGCGTCTTCCTGAGAAAACTCCTTCCGCTGCGGACCGTTTAGTCCCGCAGGGCGGATGCCTGCCTTCAGCCAGGCTGGGTCGGCTTTGGCAGGCGCCGGTATCGGAAATATCTGCCGCGCCCGTTCATCAGGCGCGGCAACGCGGCGGCCTGCGGGTCAATTACCTGTGGAATCCGACATCTGCTCTGCGCCCGGCTTCTTTCTGGCCCAAATACCCTGGGGGAAGCCGGCCCCGGCCGGCGAGGGGGCGAAGCCCCCATCCC
>JAZIHR010000221.1:0-2850 GCA_036678445.1 Alphaproteobacteria bacterium | reverse complement strand
CGCCCCCCGCCCCCCGGAGCGCCGGCCCCTGAAAGAACGGATGTTGCGCGGCGGCAACAGGGCAGATCGGGCCACGCCGGATGTTGTCAGCGGTCCGCGTTTGGTCCATGGCTTGGGGCATTGTCAGACAGCTTCCGGTTCGCGATAAAATGTTCGCAAATCTAGATATTTTATTGATAAACGTCCTGATCCCCGCAGTCGCGGTTTCCGGCCTGCTGTCATGGCTGCTGGCCCGCCGGGGTCGGCGGTTGCGCGACCGAAGACGCCCCAGCGACCTTTGCGCTGTCCAGGCCTCGCACACGACCGAGGTCCCGCGCCTTGGCGGAATCGCCATCTTCCTTGGCTTTCTGGCCGCGGTCCTGGCCTCGGGGATACGCAGCCACGACCTTGTGCTGCTGGGGTCCGGCCTGATCGTGTTCCTGGCCGGGGTGGGCGAGGACCTGTGCGGCAACATCAGCGCGCGGCGGCGGCTTGTCGCCTCGCTGGTCGCGGCGGTGACGGCCATCGTCCTGTCGGGAACCATGATCGCGCGGCTTGATCTTGGACCGCTGGACCCGGTGTTCAGCGCCCTGCCTGTTGCCGCGATTTTCCTGACGGTTCTGCTGTCCGCCGCCTATACACATGCCTTCAACCTGATCGACGGGGTGAACGGGCTGTCCTCGCTGGTCGGGATCTCTACCGCGCTGGGGCTGGCCTGGGCGGCGGACCTGCACGGGCAGTCCGCGATCAGCATGACGGCGCTGCTGATGGCCGCGGCCATCCTGGGGTTTTCGGTCCTCAACTGGCCGCAGGGAAAGCTGTTCCTTGGCGACGGAGGCGCCTATTTCATCGGGCACGGCCTGTTCTGGATCGCGGTCATGCTGGCCGCCCGGGCTCCGCTGCTGAACGTCCCCGCCATCATGCTGATGATGTTCTGGCCGATCGCGGAAATGACCATCACCATCGCCCGGCGTGCAATCCTGCGCATCCCCCTGGGCAGGCCAGACCGGCTGCATATCCACCATGTGGTCCTCAGGGGGATCGAGATCCTTACCAGCGGCCGCCGGATCCGGCCGCTTGCGAATGCCCTGACGACGGTGGTGGTGCTGCCGGCGGTCGTGTTGCCGCCGCTTCTGGGCGCGACGCTGACCCATGACCGGGAAACGGCGCTGGCCGTTTTCGCCGCCTGCCTTGCCGCCTATGGGGTGTCCTATGTTTTCCTGCTGTGGTTCGTTTCCCGGCCGCAGGCCCGGCGGATTCTGGCCATTGCCGAGCCAGGCCCGGCGGCCGCGGGGCGTGACCCGGCATGGCGCGCCGGCTTTGGCCGCGCCGATCGTTTCGACCGGAAAACGGCCCTTGCGGCGCGGGCGCTGCCCGAGCCGGCGGCGCTGGGGCAGCGGTCGCCCCGGGCGGCCTCGCGGCCCCCGTCCCTTGACCGGCCGCACATGGTCCCGACCCGATCCCGCCGCAGATAGCGGCCGCGGGCATCCTCTTTTCTGTCCGCGCCGGCCGCCAGATTGCGCGGCTGCCGCCGCCGCGCTAGGTCTTGCCGGGCAACGGGCAAGAGGTGTTTCGTGAAACTGCTGCGCTATGGGCCGGCGGGCCGGGAAAAGCCGGGGATGCTGGACGATCAGGGCCGGGTGCGCGACCTGTCCGGCCATGTGTCCGATATCGCGGACCAGGTGCTGACGCCCCGGGGGCTGGCGGCGCTGCGCGCGCTGGATGTCTCGGCGCTGCCGCTGGTCGAGGGCACGCCCCAGCGTGACCTGCGGCTGGGGCCGTGCGTCGGGCAGGTGCGCAAGTTCGTCGCCATCGGGCTGAACTACGCCGACCATGCCGCCGAATCGGGAATGCCGGTGCCCGACGAGCCCGTGGTGTTCAACAAGTGGTCCAGCTGCATCTCTGGCCCCGACGACGACATCCGCCTGCCCCGCGATTCCCGCAAGACCGACTGGGAGGTCGAGCTGGGCGTCATCATCGGCGCCCCCGCCAGCGACGTGCCCGAAACGGGGGCCATGGCCCATGTCGCCGGCTATTGCGTGGTCAACGACGTCAGCGAGCGCCACTGGCAACTGGAACGCGGCACCACCTGGGACAAGGGCAAGGGGTTCGACAGCTTCGGCCCCATCGGTCCCTGGCTGGTCACCGCCGATGAAATCCCCGACCCGCAGGCCCTGCCCATGTGGCTGGAGGTGGACGGCAGGCGCTACCAGCAAGGCTCGACCGCGACCATGGTGTTCGGGGTGGCGGCGCTGGTCAGCTACTGTTCGCGGCTGATGACGCTGCTGCCGGGGGACATCATCACCACCGGCACGCCCCCCGGCGTCGGCATGGGGCAGACCCCTCCGGTCTATCTGAAGGGCGGCGAGACGGTCACCCTGGGGATCGAGGGCCTGGGCCGGCAGACGCAGCGGGTCGTGGCGGCGCGCTGACCGGGGCGGGCGCGGCCTTGCCGGATGCCCGGCCTTGGGCCAGCCCCGCGAGGATCGCGCCCTGCCCTTTCAGGCCGGGCCAGCGCCGGCGATCAGAAAGCGCTTCAGCTCGGCCGTGAACCGCGGCGCGGATTCCTGGTTCACGATATGCCGCCCCGGCAGGGACAGGTGTTGCCCGTCTTGCGCCTCTGCGGCGATTGCCGCCAGATCGGCCGGCGGGCAGACCGGGTCGTCGTCGCCCGAAATCGCCAGCACCGGGTTGGACACCCCGGCAAGCCGGCCGCGGAAATCCGCCCCGGCCAGGGCCGCGCAGCACCCCATGTAGCCCTCGGCCGAGGTCGCGGCGAAACTGTCCAGGGTTGCCCGGACCGTGGCGGGGTCGGCCGCGCGAAAGCCCGGCGTGAACCAGCGTTCCGCGGTTGCGGGCACAAGACCGCCC
>JAZIHR010000220.1:0-2897 GCA_036678445.1 Alphaproteobacteria bacterium | reverse complement strand
GTCTTGGGCACCCAGCCCTTTTCGCCCCCGCCCGACACCCGGCACCAGTCGCGCGAACATTCGTGCAGCCGCACGATGGCGCCCGCCTCGGCTCGCGCCAGCACCGAGGCATTCAGGTCGGCGCGGCTGCGCAGTTCAGCCATGTCGGTGGTGATGATGGCGGTGCGCACCCCGGACAGCAGCGAATAATGCACCCAGCCGCCGGCGCCGTCCTGATCCTCGACCCGGCGCCAGTGGCCGAACTCGGCCACCACCAGCAGCGGCATTCCGGGATGGCGGAACACCCAGTCGATGCGGTGCGACAGCGACGGGCCGCGCCGGGCGTTGCCCTCGCCCCCTTTCAGGCTGACGTAGCGGGGCAGGGGCAGGTTGGTGACCGGGCCGCGGTTGGGGTCGCGGGGGGTGGCCTGGTGGCGGCTGATCAGGGAATCGGCGGTCACGTCGCTGCGGTCGATCTGGATCGCCGGGTCGGCGCCCCCGTCCTGCGCCGCCGTCGGGCCCGCCCACAGCGCGGCGACGGCCACCGCCACGGCCAGCGCCGCCCAACCCGAACGTTCCGCCCGCGCAGCCCGTGCCCCGGATCGCTTGGTCATGTCGTCTTCCTTGCCGGCCGCGGATGACCGCGGCATGTCTGCCGATCAGGCTGCCCGCCCGTCCGGGGTCTTGTGCAAGCCCCGGCTTGCGGGCAGTTTGCCAAACGTAATCCGGCATTGGAAGAGAGGTCACATGGCTGACATCGCACCCAAGCGTGATCGGCTCAAGGTCGTCGTGACCCGCCGCCTGCCCCCGGCAGTCGAGGCGCGTCTGGCCGAGCTGTTCGACGTGTCACTGCGCGAAACCGACAGCGGCATGAGCCGCGAGGAACTGGCCGCCGCGATGCGCGAGGCGGATGTTCTGGTCCCTACCATCACCGACCAGATCGACGCCGGCCTGCTGGCGCAGGCGGGCGAGCGGCTGCGGCTGATCGCCAACTATGGCGCGGGGGTCGATCACATCGACGTGGCTTCGGCCCGCAGCCGCGGCATCCAGGTCACGAACACCCCCGGAGTCGTGACCGAAGACACTGCCGACATGGCCATCGCGCTGATGCTGGCCGTGACCCGCCGCATCCCCGAAGGGCTGGCCGAGATGCAGTCCGGCCGCTGGGAAGGCTGGTCCCCCACCGCCCATCTGGGCGGCCGCATCGGCGGGCGTCGGCTGGGGATCCTGGGCATGGGCCGGATCGGGCAGGCGGTGGCGCGACGCGCCAATGCGTTCGGGATGCAGGTCCATTACCACAACCGCCGCCGGCTGCGCCCCGAGGTCGAATCCGAATTGCAGGCGACCTGGTGGGAAAGCCTCGACCAGATGCTGGCGCGCATCGACATCCTGTCGATCAACGCGCCGCACACGCCCTCGACCTTTCACCTGCTGAACGCGCGCCGGCTGAAGCTGATGAAGCCGACGGCGGTGGTGGTGAACACCTCGCGCGGCGAGGTGATCGACGAGAACGCCCTGACAAGGATGCTGCGCGCGGGCGAACTGGCGGGGGCGGGGCTGGACGTGTTCGAGCACGGCCACGACATCAACCCGCGACTGCGCGAAACCCCCAACGTGGTGCTGCTGCCGCACATGGGCTCGGCCACGGTCGAGGGGCGCAACGAGATGGGCGAAAAGGTCATCATCAACATCAAGACCTTTGCCGACGGTCACCGCCCGCCGGACATGGTGCTGCCCTCGATGCTGTGACGCACATGCGCCCCGCACCCTTCGGTCGCGGGGCGTTTTTCTGTCCGGGCAGCGTGTGGGGGCGGCAGGCAGGGGGCAAAGCCGCAGGCCGCAAAGGGCGAAAACGGAAAAGGCCGACCCCGAAGGACCGGCCTTTTTCGATTGGAGCGGGCGATGAGATTCGAACTCACGACCCTAACCTTGGCAAGGTTATGCTCTACCCCTGAGCTACGCCCGCGCCCCGTCCCGGTAGCATCCGCTGCCGGTGGAGGGGGATTTAGACAAGGTTGCGGGGGGGTGCAAGAGGTAAAATGCATCTCTTGCGACCCACGGGGCGCAAAGCCGGGTCCGGGCGGCGCTGCCGGCGGCCTGCGGCAGGGGGTAAATCCGGGAAAGACCGGGGCCGGACGGCCGCGCAAAACGCCTTGCCGTCAAAGGGCCGGCCTTGACGCGGCCGGGCGGTTGCGGGCCTATGGCGACAGGGTTCCGCAAGGAACGATTTCGGGGTAAAACATGGCGCGCGGCGACGAGCTGAACGACTTCATCCATGCCGGGCTGGCCGCCGGGCGCAGCCGCGACGACCTTGCCGCGTCGCTGGCCCAGGCCGGTTGGAGCACGCGGGAAACCACCCGGGCGCTTGAGGCATGGCTGCCCCCCACCGCGCCCGGCCTGCCGCCGATTCCGCGCCCGCGAGCCTATGTCTCGGCGCGCGAAGGGCTGGTCTACGGGCTGCTGTTCCTGCTGCTGGGCGCGATCTGCTGGCATGTGACCATGCTGGGCTTCCATGTGATCGAGACGCTGCTGCCGGGGCTCGACCGGCCCTATCCGCCGCCCGCCTCCTCCATGCGGTGGAGCATGGCGACGCTGATACCCAGCGTGCCGCTGTTCCTGCTGATCAACCGCCGGGTGATGCGGGACACCGCGCAGGACAGCGGGCGCCGCCGCTCGCTGGTGCGCAAGTGGTTCGCGGCGATGACGCTGCTGCTGGCGTCGCTGACGCTGCTGGGCGACCTGGTGGCGGTGATCTATTCCCTGCTGAACGGCGACCTGACGCTGCGCTTTGCCGCCAAGGCCGGGCTGATCGCCGTCGTGGCGGTGCTGGTGTTTACCTATTACCGGGGTGAGCTTGATGACTGAGTTGGATGGCCGGAACCGGGGGCAGGGCTGGGCCAGCTGGACCATCGCGGCGC
>JAZIHR010000219.1:0-2904 GCA_036678445.1 Alphaproteobacteria bacterium | reverse complement strand
ACCCCCGCCGCCGACCCCGAGGGCTGGTCGGGCCGCTGGTCCGCCGACCCCACCGCCCAGCCGGCCATCCAGAAGGCGCTTGGCAGCGCGCTGGCGAAAGAGGGTCAGACCCTTGAATCCATGGCGCTGACCGCCACCCAGGCCGAGGTCCGCATCCGCAACACCCGCCACATCCAGCAGGCCGAGGCGATCGGCCGCACCGTGCGGCTGATGACGCGGGCGCTGCCGCCCTCGGTCGAAACGCTGGTGGTGACCTCGGTCGAGGGCGGGATGCCGGTATCCTCGCTGACCTTCCGCCGCTCGGATGTCGAGAGGCTGGAAAACACCGAGGCCGGCCGCATCGCCGCCGTCGCCGCCCTGACCGACCCCGCCGCCCGCAACGATGCGCTGGTGCAAAGCCCCGGCATCGCGCCGCGATTCCAGTGGGCGCTGAAGCCCTATACGGTGCTGGGGGTCTTCGACCCTGACGAGGCGCTGCGCTACGAAACCGGCGCCGATCTGAGCGGCAGCTACGAGATCACCCCCGGCCTGACGTTGAACGGCACCCTCCGGCAGCGGGTTTTCGGCAACGCCGACCAGAAGGCGCCCGCCGACTATACGGTCGCGGGTTATCTGGCCATGACCGACGCCCAGATCATCGACGACAACGGGGGCGTCTATCGCGTGCGTTCCGACAGCCGCATGTATTCCGGCAACAGCAGCCCGCAGGTGCCCGAACTGACGCTGAACTGGAACGCCCACCCCGCGCCCGCGATCTATACCCGCGTTACCGTCGGGCTGCTGGAAACCATGTATGGCGGGATTTCCACCGAACTGCTGTGGAAACCGGCGGATTCGCGGCTGGGTCTGGGGGCCGAGGTCAACCACGTCCGCAAGCGCGACTATCGCGACAATTTCGGCTTTCTCGACTATGAGATCACCACCGGCCATGTGTCGGCCTATTACGAATTCGGCGGCGGCTTTCTGGGCCGACTGGACGTGGGGCGCTATCTGGCCGGCGACACCGGCGCCACGGTCACGCTGTCCCGCGAATTCGCCAATGGCTGGAAAGTGGGCGCCTATGCGACCAAGACCGACCTCAGCGCCGAAGAATTCGGCGAGGGATCGTTCGACAAGGGCGTCACGCTGGAAATTCCGCTTGTCTGGGCGTTGGGCACCCCGTCGAAACGGACGGTCAGCACCGATCTTCAATCCCTGCTGCGCGATGGCGGGCAGCGGCTGCGGGTCAAGGGTCGGCTTTACGATACGGTGCGGGAAAGCCACTCGGCCCGGCTTTACGACGGCTGGGGCAGGTTCTGGCGGTAACCCTGCCCCGCGCTGGCCCTTTCCGGGCGGCGACCATCCCTGAAAAAGACCACCTCTGAAAAGACCACGACATGAAAAAGGGCCGGTCGCTGGACCGGCCCTTCAACCCATGCGGACAGGCAATCAGGTGTCGTCGCTGTCCGAGGCCACGGCGGCGATGACCCCCAGCAGCAGCAGCGCGGGCACCACCAGACCGGCGTTGGTCGAGGCCGGCTTGGTGTCGACGATCACCGGCTCGATTTCGACGACGGGGGCGACATAGCCACCGGCCAGCGCGGTCGAGGCCGACAGGCCAAGGGCAAGGGCGAAGGCAGTGAATTTGGTCATGATCATGATCCGCTTCTATTACAAAACCTGCCGCTTTCACGGCAACATGAATGCGACAATCGCATGGACCCGGTCATCACGGCCGGAGCTTGCCTGACTGGGCCCGGCCGACCGTCGCATAAGCGGAAACAACTGTCAGGATATGCGGTTCCCCGGCGCGGCTCTCGGCGCTGCGCTGTTGCATTTTCGCACCATCATATTGTTGTTTACAGGTTTTAATTTCAAAAACCTGACTTTTCGTGCTGGAAATGTTTTTCCACATTCCCATTGTTCATCCGCAGGTTGTCCTGCTAATTCAACCACAGCTTGTTTTCAAGGGCCGCGCACAACGCATGATGGGAAAGCCGCGCATCGCCATCCTGCTTGCCTCTTTCCAGGGGGCGCGGTTCATCGGCGCGCAGCTGGAAAGCCTTGTCGCGCAGGACTATCGCAACTGGCGGCTGGTAGTGTCCGATGACGGCTCGGCCGACGGGACGCTGGAAATCGTCCGGCGCCTTGCCGCGGCGCATCCCGGGCGCGACGTGCAGATCCGCCACGGGCCGCGGAAAGGCGCCGCGCAGAACTTTCTGTCGATGATCGAGGCGGTCGCGCCGGACGAGGCCCTGGCCTGGTGCGATCAGGATGACGTCTGGCTGCCGGACCGGCTGTCGCGCGGCATCGCCGCCCTTGCGGCGGGGCAGGCCGCCGGGGCGCGCGGCATCCTGCACGCGACGCGGACGACCATCTGCGACGAAATGCTGCGACCCCTGCGCCCTGCCCCGCTTTATTCCCGGCGCCCGGGGTTCGCGAATGCGCTGGTGCAGGCCTGCACGCCGGGCAACACCACGCTGGTCGATCCGGCCGGGGTCGCCCTGCTAAAGGCTGCGTGGCAGGGCGCGGCGGCGGCGGACGTGGTGTCGCATGACTGGTGGACCTACCAGGTCATCTCGGGCGCGGGGGGGCAGGTCATCCGCGACCCGGCGCAGACGGTGCTGTATCGCCAGCACTCGAGCAATGTCCGGGGGCGCAATGACACCCTTGGCGCCGCGTGGGACCGGCTGGGCCGGCTGGGCGCGGGCGAATATGGCGGCTGGCTGCGGCGCAACACTGCCGCGCTGGCAGCGATCCGCCCGGTCCTGACGGCCGCGAATACCGCCATGCTGGACGGTTTCTCGGGCGCGCTGAATGCGGCCGGCCCAAGGGCCGCCGCAGAGCTGCTGCGGCTGGGGGTGTATCGGCAGACCCGAGCCGGCACCGCCGCGCTGTTGCTTGCCGCCGCCACCGGGCGGCGGG
>JAZIHR010000218.1:0-2951 GCA_036678445.1 Alphaproteobacteria bacterium | reverse complement strand
GTCGGGGCGTGGGCGGGCACGCCCATGCCGTGCATCTTGCGATCCGCCCAGGTCTTGAGGTCGGCGATCGTATAGCTGGCCAGAAAGCCATTGGCGCTGACCACTCTTGCGCCCATGACCTCGGGCACGGTTTTGCCGTTGTCGGCGCGCAGCACCCGGCTTGCCCCCTCGGCGCCAAGGAAATGTGCCAGATACAGCCGGCCCGGAGTAATCTCGTGGCCCGCGTCGCGCAGGTGGGCCTCGTTGTCGCGCGCAAGCTGCCGGACCATTTCGCGCGACAGCGTGGGGTCGTTGCGCAGCGCCAGCAGATCGGCGGTGGACATGGCGGCCACCAGGTCGGGGCGATAGCGGCCCATCATGCGCAGCCAGGTCTGTTCGACGAACTGGCCCAGCCCGGTGGCGGTAGAGTTCGGGTTCTGCGCGGTGGCGACATTGGCGCTTTCGACCTCGATGATGCGGGCGACCAGCGCCTCGACCGCGTCCGAACCGGCCAGCGGGCCGCCGGTCAGCCAGGGCAGCGGATCAACCGGCTGGCCGCCCCGGCGCAGTTCGAAATGCAGATGGGCGCCGGTGGTCAGCCCGGTCAGGCCCACGGTGCCGATCTCTTGCCCGGGCTGGACGATGTCGCCGGGCTTCAGCCCCGGGGCAAAACGGTCGAGATGGGCATAGCGGGTCTCGAACCCGTCGGGATGGGTCAGCACCACCAGCTTGCCGTAACCGTCGCCGTTCCCGGCCATGGCGACCTTGCCCGCCACCGCCGCCCGGACCGGGGTGCCCACCGGGGCGGCCCAGTCCACCCCCGCATGCAGGCGGGTCGTCTTCAGCACCGGGTGGTTGCGCGGCCCAAAGCGCGAGGTCATCACCCCCCGGACCGGCGCGTGAAACCGCCCCGTCCGGGGGGCCGCCGCCGCCCCGCTGTCACCCGCGGTCGCGGCACAGCGGTAGCCGCCGTTCCCGTCGGGCATGACATAGCAGTCGATCCGTCCCGAGGGGCCGTCGGTCCCGGCATAGAGCCATTGCCCCGAGGGCCGCCCCCCCGGCCCGTGGCCCGCGCTGAAGGCCAGCGTAACCCGGTCGCCCGCCGCCGCGGTGCGCTCAAGGTCGATGCTTTGCGACAGGATGGTGATAAGCTCGCCCGCCAAGGCGGCCGGCACCCCGTCGCGCACCGCCGCCGAATAGATCGCGTCCAGCAGGCGCCATCGGCCCTGGCCGTCCTCTGCCCCGGATCGTTCGGCCCGGTCATCGGCGCGCGCCAGCGCCGGCAGGTCGCGCCCAAGCCAGGGATCGGTCGCCACCACCGCCGCGCCGCGTTCGTCCAGCAGCGCGGTGCCGGCGTGGGTGTCGTCAAGGTAAAGCGAGATCTGCGACAGCCGCTCGGTTCCGTCGGGGGCGGGTTGCAGCCGCAGCCCCAGCACCGCGCCGCGCGGCAGCGGGTCCGGCAGTGGCAGCACCGGGCCGATCGCCCCCAGCGCCGCCCTGGCCGCGGCCTCGCTTAGCCCGTTGCCGGTCAGCACCACGGCGGCCGGCCGGTCGATCGCGGTGCGGATGGCCAGGTCGCGGTAAAGCGGGGGCCGGTCCGCTTCGCGGCGCACCGTGGCGACAGAGCCGGTGTTGCGCGGCGCGGCCATGGCAAGGGCGCCCGTGCCTGCCGCCGCGCCGTCCCCCTCGTATCCGCCGTCAAGTTCTGCGCGGCTCTCAAGCGCCTCAAGCTCTGCTTGCAGCGCCGCGTCCGGGGTCGCGGCGCGCTGTGCGGATTCGGTCTCCGCCCGGTCGCGTTCCGATACGAACAGGGCGAAATCCTCGCGGCTTGAGGGCAGCTGGATCATCAGGCGCTGCTCGGTCCTGACCAGATCATCGCGGATCACCGTGAAGCGGTCCGGCCGGGGCAGCCCGAAACGCTGGATATCCAGCACGCCCGACCCCTCGGCCCGCGCAATGCCGGCGCGGCGGTCGTCTTCGTCAAAGCGCAGGACCGCCGGGTCGCCGGGGATGTCGATGAACACGTTCGCGCGCACCAGCGGGGCGATGTCGGCGGCGTCGTCAAGCTGCACCAGCGCCGCGTCCGCATCGCCGGCCCCCGGCCATCGTGCCGCCAGCGTGCCGATCCGGCCCGGCAGATCGGTGAACATGAACACGCCGGCCCCCAGCAGGACCATCGGCAGCAGGCCGAACAGCGCGATCCGGGCGGCAAGCCGCCGGCGCCGGCGGCTTCGCGCGGCCGCGCCGCCTTGCCGGAAACGGGGATCGACCTCGAATAGCGTCCACATTCAGCGGATGCCCAGCCCGACAGAGCGCGGGTCGATCCTGCGCCCACCCTGCGGCGGGGCCGCCGCCGCGCCACCGTTGCCCGTCGGGGCCGCCCCGGCCGCCGGGCGCGCGGCCGAGGCCGCGCCGGTGCGGGCTGCCCCCCCGGCTGGGCGCGCCGTGGCCGGGGCGGTCGCGCGGGCCACGGCTGGCGCGGGGCAGCGCACCGCTTCGCCCGCCAGCAGGGCGTGATACAGCGCCAGGCCCGGCCCGGTTTCAGGAGGAGGGGCCCCTCTTTCACGGAAAAAGACCCTGACCGCAGCCTGCGAGCCCGGCCCCCACTGCCCGTCGATCGCGCCATCATAGCAGCGCGCCTCGCGCAATTCGGACTGAAGCGCGGGCACCAGCCCGGCAGGTGCGGGGTCAAAGGCGCCGCTGTCGACCAGGGCGTCGAATTCGGCCGGGTCGGCGGCGCGCAGTTCCAGCCGTGCGGCCCGGGCCATGCCGGAGAAACCGCTGGCCGTGGCATCATCGCCGGGGGCGGGCAGGTCGCTTTCCGACCCGATCTCGCCGACGATCACCGATGGTCGTGGCAGGCCCTGAGGCGTCGGGCGGGCCGCGGTTCTGGCAGAGATTCCCGCGGCGACCGGGATCAGCCTCAGCCCGCCATCGCCCGCGGTGCCGTCGCCCGCGCCCGCCCCGGTTCC
>JAZIHR010000217.1:0-3004 GCA_036678445.1 Alphaproteobacteria bacterium | reverse complement strand
GGCGGCGGGGGGCGCGCGGGGGCGCACCGGCGCCGGGGATTTTTCCAGCCCCGAGGGGAAGGGCGCCTGCCGCGGGTTCAGCGCCATGCTGGCAGTCACCGCCAACTGGTTGCCGCCCAGCAGATAGGCGCCGATGTCGTAATACTGCCCCGCGCGGTAGTTCAGCCCCAGGTTGAAGTTGCTTTTCAGCGGAGTCCCGTCGCTTTCCCATGGCGTGCGGGCGCAGCCGGTGGAATCGCCGGTCTCGCAGGCGTAGTCGTCGCCGGAGTATTCCGCCAGCAGGGTCAGCTTGTCGGTCGCCTGCCATGCGACGCTGGCAAAGGGCGCCATCTCGCCGCGGAACCACTGGTCGGTGTTCAGGCGGCCGCCTTGCCCGGCGTCGGGTTCGCCGCGGTTGCCGATCAGCGAACCGATGCCGCCGGAACTGGCCATCCGCCCCCAGCCCAGCCCCGCCGACACCCGCAGCCGCGGGGTCACGGTCCGGGTCGCGACGATGTATTCGGCGGCGTAAAACCCGGTGCCGATGGCGTCCTGGATGCCCACCGCCACGGCCGGGCGCCAGCCCTGCGGGTCTTCGCCCATCAGTTGCAGCCGGATATCGAACGAGCGGTCGCGGACGTAGCCCCGGTCCTCCTCGGTGCTGTCGAACTGGCCATAGCGCAGCACGGTGCTGACTCGCGGCAGGATCTGGAAGCTGACGCCGACCGAGTTGCCCAGTGCCGAATACGACAGCATCGCGGCAAGCGTGCCATCGGGCAGCATCTCGGCCGAGGGGGTGTCGATCGCCCCGGGCAGCCCATAGCGGTTGAGGATCGCCCCCGTCGCCGGATCGGCCAGCCCCGCCCCCGCGGGCGCCAGCGCCCCCGCCGCGGGCAGCGCCAGCGCCAGCAGCCGGCGGGTCGAACGAAGCGGGCGGCGTCTTGTCATGCGGCGGTCCCTTCCGCGGTCAGGCCGGGCGCGGAGGTGGCACGCGCTGGCGGATAAATATTTCCTGTTGCTGGCTTTTTCGATCCGGATGGTGCCGAACCGGGGCAGCCCTTGACACGGTCCTAGGGCATCTTCCGGCGCTTTCCCAGCGTTCATGGCGGGCCGTGGCGATGGGGCGCCGACGGCGGCCCCGGCTCAATCCCCGATGGTGTCCGCCACGCCCATGATGTGTTCATGATAGGCGATGGCGTCCTCGATATCGTCAAAGACCGCCAGCCGGCCACGGTCCAGCACCGCGCCCATGGTGCACATCCGCCGGATCATCGGCATGGAGTGGGTGACCACGATCGCCGAAGACCGCGCCATCCTGTCGGCAAAGACCCGCTGGGATTTTTCGCGGAACTCGGCGTCGCCGACGCTGGTGACCTCGTCCACCAGATAAGTGTCAAAGTCGATCCCCATGCTGCACCCCATCGCCAGCCGCGACCGCATCCCCGAGGAATAGGTGCCGAAGGGCATGTGGTAGCTGGCGCCCAGCTCGGCGAAATCGGCGACATAGGCGACCAGCGCGTCGGTATCGACGCCGTAGATGCGGGCGACGAAGCGCACGTTCTGCGCGCCGGTCAGTTCCCCGTGGAAACTGCCGGCAAAGCCCACCGGCCAGGAAATCCGCCCGTCCGTCACGATCCGCCCGCCGCTTGGCCGCGCGGTGCCCGCGATCATCCGCAGCAGCGTCGATTTCCCCGCGCCGTTGCGCCCCAGCAGCGCGACCGAGGCCCCCGTGGGGAACACCGCGTTCGCCCGGTCCAGCACGATCTTGCGGCGGCCCTTCACGTGATAGGCCTTGGTCAGGTTCTCAAGCCGGATCATCCGTGCCGTTCCATCCTCGCACCCGTTCCAGCACCGCTTCCCGGCGGCCTCAGCGCCGGTCGCGGACGCTGTAATAGATCAGGATCATGATCGACCACAGCAGAAAGGCCAGCCCGGCCCCCAGCGCCAGCAGCCACGGCCGCGACGGTTCCTGCGACCGCTCGGCCAGCGTGGGGGTGATATGGGCGGCCAGGTAGCGCGTCTGCCGGATTGCCGCTTGCAGGGTCGATTCATAGGCGACCCTTGCGGCGTGATACGAGCCCTCGGCGAATTCCAGATCGACCCTGAGCCGTTCGTAATCGGCCATCATCTCGGCGTAGTTGGCCCCCTGAGGAGAGTGGCCGCCGAACTTGTCGCGTTCCTGCTCGATCTGGTTGCGCAGCGATTCGATGCGCAGCTCGGCCTGGGTGACGCGGTGGTCGCCGGCGCGGGCGTTCTGGCGCAGGGTGTCCAGTGCCACCTGCGCTTCGGCCAACTGGCTTTGCAGCGCGGTCATCACGGTCATCTGCGCGCCGATGTCGACGGTCGGGTCCACGATCCGCGTGCGGACCCGGAACGCGGTCATCGCCTGGCGGGCCTCGGTCAGCACGATGCGGGTCTTTTCCAGCTCGGCCTCGGCCAGCCGGGTGGCGTCCAGGCGGGCCTGTTCCGAAAGCCCGTTCACCACCCGTTCGCTTTCGGTAAAGACGGTGCGGGCGATCGCCTGGGCGTCCTGCGGCGTAAAGGCGCGCACGCGGACGGTGATGATCCCCGAGGATTCGTCGTAGTAGATGCGGACCTGCCGGCGCCAGTAATCGGTCAGGTCCTCGATGGTGCCGTCCGGGTCAAAGGCAAAGACGAAATCCCGGGGCCAGTGGCGCGAGAACATCTGCCGGATGTCCAGCGTCCGGTCGGTGCGCTGCACAAGGTCGGGCGAGCGGATGAATTCATACAGGATATCGGTGTCCGAGGCCGTCCCCGACGAGCTCCTGCCGAAGATGCCGCCCAGCATGTCGATGGCGGGGGTGGCTTCCTCGCGCCGCACCGAAAAGCCGACGGTGGACACATACTGGTCGGCGGCGCGGGTCCACAGATAGGCGGCCCACAGCATCGAGGGCAGGATCACCAGCAGGAACAGGCTGGCCAGCAACACCCGGTGGCGCCGATGGGGGCGGGCAAAGGGGGCGGCTTCGGCGACATGCCACTGGCCGCGCGCGCCCGGCGGAGG
>JAZIHR010000216.1:0-3008 GCA_036678445.1 Alphaproteobacteria bacterium | reverse complement strand
GGGGTTCGGCGGCACGGTGCTGGGGCTGACCGGCGCGGTGATCGGGCGCGCGGTGGGCGCCACGGTCGGGCGGGTGATCGACCAGCGGCTGCTGGGCGGGGGCGCGCGTTCGGTCGAAACCGGGCGCATCGACCGGCTGCGCTTGCAGACCGCGGGCGAGGGCGCGCCGATCCCGCGTATCTGGGGGCAGATGCGGGTGCCGGGGCATGTGATCTGGGCCTCAAAGCTGGTCGAGGTCCGGCGCAGCCATAATGCGGGGGGCAAGGGCTCGGGGCCTCGGGTGACCGAGCTGAGCTATCGGCTGAGCCTGGCGGTGGCGCTGTGCGAGGGCGCGATTCACGGCGTCGGCCGCATCTGGGCGGATGGCGAGGAACTGGACCCGGCAACCCTGAACATGCGCGTCTATCCGGGCGACGACGACCAGCTGCCCGACCCGGCGGTGGCCGCGCATGAGGGCGAGGCCGCGCCCGCCTGGCGGGGCACGGCCTATGTCGTGTTCGAGGATCTGGCGCTGGAACGCTGGGGCAACCGCGTGCCGCAGCTGAGCTTCGAGGTCACGCGCGGCGTCAAGGGCGCGCGTTCGCTGGCGGGTAATGTGCGCGCGGTGGCGATGATCCCGGGGACGGGGGAATATGCGCTGGCGGTGCGGCAGGTCTCGCACGACCTGGGGCTGGGCGAGACGCGGGTGCTGAACCGCAACACGGCGATGGGGGGGACGGATTTCGCGGCCTCGCTGGCCACGCTGGGGCGGGAATTGCCGGCGGTGGAATCGGTGTCGCTGGTGGTGTCGTGGTTCGGCGACGACCTGCGCTGCGGCGATTGCCGCGTCCGCCCCAAGGTGGAACAGAAGGCGCTGGACGGGCGGGAAATGCCCTGGCGCGCAGGGGGCATCACCCGGGCGCAGGCGCAGCAGGTGCCTCAGGTGGACGGGCGGGTGATCTATGGCGGCACTCCGGCCGATGATTCCGTGGTCGAGGCGATCCGCGCGATCCACGCTGCCGGCAAGTCGGCGGTGTTCTATCCGTTCATCCTGATGGAGCAGTTGGCGGGTAACGGCCTGCCTGACCCGTGGGGCGATTCCGGCAACCAGCCGGTGATGCCGTGGCGGGGGCGGATCACCAGCTCGGTCGCGGCGGGGCGCGAGGGCTCGCCACAGGGGACGGCGGCGGCCGAGGCCGAGGTGGCGGCGTTTTTCGGCCGTGCCGCGCCGGGGGATTTCGCGACACATGGCGGGCGCGTGGTCTATTCCGGGCCGGAGGAGTGGAGCTATCGCCGCTTTATCCTGCATTACGCGCATCTGTGCCGGATGGCGGGCGGCGTGGGGGCGTTCCTGATCGGGTCCGAGATGGTGGCGCTGACGCAGATCCGGGGCGCTGCCGGCTATCCGGCGGTCGCGGCGCTGCGGCAGCTGGCGGCGGATGTGCGCGGCATTCTGGGGCCGGGCGTCAAGCTGGGCTACGCCGCGGACTGGAGCGAATATTTCGGCCACCATCCCGGCGGCGACGAGGCACGGTTCCATCTGGACCCGCTGTGGGGTGATGAAAACATCGACTTTGTCGGCATCGACAACTACATGCCTCTGTCCGACTGGCGCGAGGACGACGCGCATCTGGACGCGCATTGGGGCGATGTGCGCAACCCCGATTATCTGCGCGGCAATGTCTGCGGCGGCGAGGGTTACGACTGGTATTACGCCAGCGAGGAACACCGCGAGGCGCAGACCCGCACCCCCATCACCGACGGGCAGGCCGAGCCGTGGATCTGGCGCTACAAGGACCTGCGCGGCTGGTGGTCGAACTGGCATTACGACCGGCTGCCCGGCGGCGGGCGCGCGGCCGAGCCGACGGCCTGGGTGCCGGGTTCAAAACCGATCTGGTTCACCGAATACGGCTGCGCGGCGCTGGACCGGGCCAGCAACCAGCCCAACAAGTTCCTGGATGCGATGAGCAGCGAATCCTCGTTGCCGCGGTATTCGCGGGGGCTGCGCGACGATGCGATGCAGGCGGCCTATGTCGAGGCGGTGACCTCTTATTGGGCCGATCCCGGGAACAACCCGGAAATGGAGGGCGGCGGCCGCATGGTGGACCTGTCGCGCGCCCATGTCTGGGCGTGGGACGCGCGGCCTTATCCGGCGTTTCCGGCGCTGGGCGACCTGTGGTCGGACGGGCCGGCGTGGGAACGCGGGCATTGGCTGAACGGGCGGGCAGGCGCGGTGGTGCTGGCCGATGTGGTGCGCGACATCTGCACAACCGCCGGGCTGGAGGGCGTGGATACCGCCGGTCTTTACGGGGTGGTGCGCGGCTATGCGGTGCAGGGGCCGGAAACCGCCCGCGCCGCCTTGCAGCCGCTGATGCTGGCGCATGGCTTTGACGCGGTGGAACGGGGCGGCGTGCTGCGCTTTGTCATGCGCGACGGGCAGGCTGCCGCTACGCTGGAGGAAGGCGCGCTGGCCGTGGCCGAGGGGCAGGGCGGGTTCGAGATCACCCGCAGCCCCGACGCCGAGATTCCCGGCCGCATCCGGCTGAGCCATGTCGAGGCCGGCGCCGATTACGCGACCGGCACCGCCGAGGCCGCGATGCCGGAGCGGGCGCGCGTCTCGACCGCGGACAGCGAGTTCCCGATGGTGCTGACCCGCCCCGAGGCGCAGGCCACCGCCCTGCGCTGGCTGGCCGAAACGCTGGTGGCGCAGGATGCCGCGCGGTTCGCGCTGCCGCCCTCGCTGGGGCATCTGGGGCCGGGCGACGTGGTGGCGATGGCGGGCGGCGCTGGCGCGGGCGGGCGCTGGCGCATCGACCGCATCGAGCGCGCCGGCGCGTTGCAGGCCGAGGCGGTGCGGGTCGAGCCGGGTGTTTACCGACCCGCGCCCTTTGTTTCCGGGACGTTGCAGGGGAAAGCTCAGGTCGCGGCCGGGCCGGTGTGGCCGGTGTTCCTGGACCTGCCGCTGCTGTCGGGGGACGAGGCCCCTCATGCGCCGTGGCTGGCGGTGGGGGCCACGCCCTGGCCGGGGG
>JAZIHR010000215.1:0-3039 GCA_036678445.1 Alphaproteobacteria bacterium | reverse complement strand
GGGTGGCGACGATCACCGCGCCCGAAGGCAGCGGGTCGATGGCCGGTGCGCCGCGCGGCTGCACCCGGTGCGGCTGGGCGGCGGTCCCGGCCGCGCGCGGCGCCGAAGCGCCGGCGATCTGCGCCACCGTCGGCGCCTTGGCCGGCAGGGTGACGGGGATCACCTGCGGCGGCGCGTCCACCCGCCCGGTCAGCGCCATTTCCCGCGCGCGCAGGTAATTGCCGTAGCTGCTTTTCCCCGCCTGGTAATTCGGGTTCCAGCCGCTGTTTTCGGAACAGCCGGCCAGCGCGATCAGCGGGATCGCGACAAGGGGGATCAGGGTCTTGGCGCGCATGGGCTCTCTCCTCGGGTGGCCGGGCGGGTGCGTGGGCTTAGCCTACCACCAGCGTTCGGGTTTGGCGACAAAGCCCGCGGCGCGTTCCAGCACCGAGGCGTGGTTCAGCAGCCCGCCTTCGTCCCACGGCCGCCCGATCAGTTGCAACCCCAGCGGCAGCCCCTGCGAATCAAGCCCCGCCGGCAGCGCCAGCGCCGGCAGGCCGGCCAGGTTCACCGTGACCGTGAACACGTCGTTGAGATACATCTGCACCGGATCGACGCTTTTCATCGTCCCCAGCGGGAAGGCGGCCGAGGGCGTCGCGGGCGTCAGGATCGTGTCGATCCCGTCCGCGAACACGTTGTCGAAGTCGCGCTTGATCAGGGCGCGGACCTTGCGGGCGCGGTTGTAATAGGCGTCGTAGAACCCCGCCGACAGCACATAGGTGCCGATCATCGCCCGGCGTTGCACCTCGGGGCCGAAGCCTTCGGCGCGGGTCTTTTCATACATCTCGTTGATGCCGTCGCCGGCGGCCAGCTGCGCGCGGTGGCCGTAGCGCACCCCGTCGTAGCGGGCGAGGTTCGAGGACGCCTCGGCCGGGCCGATCACGTAATAGGCGGGCAGGGCGTATTTCGTGTGCGGCAGGCTGATGTCCACGATCTCGGCGCCCGCATCGCGCAGCATGGCGATGCCCTGCTGCCACAGCGATTCGATTTCGGCGGGCATCCCGTCGATACGGTATTCGCGGGGAATGCCGATTTTCCTGCCGCGGATGTCGCCGGTCAGCGCGGCTTCGTAATCGGGGACCGGGCGGTCGGCGCTGGTCGAATCCCTGGGATCGACCGAGGCCATGGTGCCCAGCATGATCGCCGCGTCGCGCACCGTCTTGGTCATCGGCCCGGCCTGGTCCAGGGACGAGGCGAACGCCACGATCCCCCAGCGCGACACCCGCCCGTAGGTCGGCTTGACCCCCACCGTGCCGGTAAAGGCGGCCGGCTGGCGCATCGAGCCGCCGGTGTCGGTGCCGGTCGCCGCCAGGCACAGGTCCGCCGCCACCGCCGCCGCGGAACCTCCCGACGAACCGCCGGGCGTCAGCTTCTGTTCGCCCAGCCGCCACGGGTTCACCGCGGGGCCGTAGACGCTGGTCTCGTTGGTCGAGCCCATGGCGAATTCGTCCATGTTCAGCTTGCCCAGCATCACCGCGCCGGCGTCGAACAGGTTCTGCGTCGCGGTCGATTCATATTCGGGCCGGAAGCCTTGCAGGATGCGGCTGGCGGCCTGCGTCGGAACCCCCTTGGTGCAGAACAAATCCTTGATCCCCAGTGGGATCCCGCACATCGCGGGCGCGTCGCCGGCCCGCAGCCGCTGGTCCGCCGCCGCGGCCTGGGCGCGGGCAATGTCCGGGGTGTGGTGGACGAATGCGTTCAGTGCGCCGGCGTCCTCGATCACCGACAGGCAGGCGTCGGTCAGCTCGGCGGCGGTGATCTCGGCCTTGCGCAGGCGGTCGCGGGCGTCCGCGATGGTCAGTTGGTTCAGGCTCATTCCATCACCTTCGGCACGGCAAAGAACCCCTCGCGCGCGTCAGGCGCGTTGCGCAGCACGGCCTCGGCCATGTTGCCGTCGGTGACCTCGTCCTTGCGCCGCTTCAGCCGCATCTTTTCGACCCCGGTCATCGGCTCGACGCCGGTCACATCGACCTCGGAGAGCTGCGCCATGAATTGCAGCATGTGGCTGAGTTCGGCGGCCAGCGCGGGCAGCGCCTCGTCCGCGACCGCGATCCGCGCGAGCTGCGCGACCTTGCGGGCCTCGGTCTCTGAAATCGACATTGCGGGTGTTCCTTTCGATTGCCCCGCATTTACCGCCCGTGGACCTGCCCTGCAAGCCGCGCTAGCGTTCCCGCAGATATACAGGAGGAGCGTGATGAGACTGACCTGGCTGGGCCATGCCGGCTTCCGACTGGAAATCGAGCAGGCGGTGATCCTGATCGACCCGTGGCTGACCGGAAACCCGGTGTTCCCCGAGAAACGGCGCGCCGAGGCCATCGCCGGCGCCACCCATGTGCTGCTGACCCACGGCCATTCCGACCATAGCGGAGAGGCGCTGGCACTGGCGGCCGAAGGGCTGCCCGTGGCCGGTATCTACGATCTGATGAACTGGTGGGAAACCGAACACGGCATCACCGCCATCGGCTTCAACAAGGGCGGCACGGTGGACCTGAACGGGGCCGCGGTGACCATGGTGAACGCCAGCCATTCCTCGTCCCTGACGGTCGAGGGGCGGCCGGTCTATGCGGGCCACGAATCCGGCTACATGATCCGGGGCGAGGGCCGCACGATCTATGTGTCCGGCGACACCGACATCATGGCCGACATGGAATGGATGGCGGAACTGCACCGCCCCGAGATCGGGATTCTGGCGGCCGGCGGGTATTTCACCATGGACATGCAGCGCGCGGCCTGGGCGGCGCGGCGCTATTTCGATTTCAAGACGGTGATCCCCAGCCACTACGACACTTTCCCGCCGATCCGGCAGGACCCCGAGGTGATGCGCCGCGCGCTGCCCGGCGTGCAGGTGCTGACGCCGAAGGTGATGGAGGTAATCGAGCTGTAGCCGCGGCGCGGATCCGCGCGGCGAAATGGCAAAATGGCGAAAGCCCCGGCGGTGCCGGGGCTTTTTCGTGGTTGCGAGTCGCGCGGTGCCGGGGCGCGCGGGGATGGGTCGCGGGG
>JAZIHR010000214.1:0-3064 GCA_036678445.1 Alphaproteobacteria bacterium | reverse complement strand
CCCCCCGACCCCGCCCTGGCCGGCGACCCGTTGCTGGCCATCGAGGACCTGGACGGTCTGATCGGCCTCGTCCAGTCGGCGGCGCTGGAAATCCATCCCTGGGGCTCGACGCTGGCGGACTGGGAACGCCCCGACATGATCGCCATGGACCTCGACCCCGGCGAAGGCGTGGAGTGGCAGCGGGTGATCGACGGCGCGCGGGAGCTGCGGCAGCGGCTGGCTGATGCGGGGCTGGCGGCCTTCGTCAAGACTTCGGGCGGCAAGGGGCTGCATGTGGTCGCGCCGCTGAAGCCTCATGCGACATGGCCGGCGGTCAAGGGCTTTGCCAAGGGGCTGGCCAGGGCGATGGCCGCGGATGCGCCCGGCAGCTATGTGGCCACGATCAGCAAGGCCCGGCGCAAGGGCCGCATCCTGATCGACTATCTGCGCAACCAGCGCGGCGCCACCACGGTCGCCGCCTACAGCCCCCGTGCCCGCCCGGGGGCGGCTGTTTCCACGCCGATGGGCTGGGACGAGCTGTCGCCCGACATCGGCCCGGCCCATTTCACGCTGGACACCCTGCCCGCCCGGCTTGCCGCGCTGGACCGCGACCCCTGGGACGGGTTCCGCGCCGCCGCGGTGCCGCTGGAGGTTCCGGCGGGGGCGCGGAAAACCTGAAAGGGCCAGAGAGCCAGAGAGCCAGAGAGCCAGAGAGCCAGAGAGCCAGAGAGCCAGAGTGCCAGAGAGCCAGAGTGCCAGAGTGCCAGAGTGCCAGAGTGCCAGAGTGCCAGAGTGCCAGAGTGCCAGAGTGCCAGAGTGCCAGAGTGCCAGAGTGCCAGAGTGCCAGAGAGAAGGGCCTATTTTCCCGTCCCCGCCGCAAGGCTGCGTTTCAGCGCCTCCATGATGTCGCTGACCTTGTCGCCGCTGTCACCGGGGGGCGTCGCCGGCCTGGCGGCGGGGCGTTTCTGACGGGTTTTCCGGGCAGAGATGATTTCCAGCAACCTGTCCTGCACCGGGTCCGAAACCATGGCGGGGTCCCAGTCCCGCGTCCGTTCCCCGATCAGCCGCTTCATCAGCGCCATCTGCGCGGGGGCCGGGTGTTCCGGCGCGATGTCGCCGAAATAATCCGCCGCGTCCCGCACCTCGTCGCCGTAGCGCAGGGTCCAGACCACGATGCCCTTGCCGCGCGGCACCAGCATCACCGCGCGTTCGCGGCGATACAGCACCAGCCGCGCGATCCCCGCCATGCCGGTGACGGCCATCGCCTCGCGGATGACCAGGAACGCCTCTTCCCCGATCCGGTCGGCGGGGGCCAGGTAGTGGGGCGTGTCATACCAGATCCAGCCGACAGAGCGGGCGGGCACGAACATGTCGATGTCGATGGTCCGCGTGCTGTCCAGCGCGATGCTGTCCAGTTCCTTGTCATCAATCAGCACGAACCCGGTCTCGTCGCGCGGATAGCCGCGGGCCTGATCCTCGTCGGGGACCGGCCGGCCGCTGACCGCATCGACATAGCGGCTGACCACCCGGTTGCCGGTGCGGGCGTTCAGGGTGTGGAAACGCAGCTTTCCGGACTCTCGGGTCGCGGGGGCCATGGTCACCGGGCAGGTGACCAGCGAAAGTTTCAGATAGCCCTTCCAGAACGCGCGCGGTGCCATGATGCGGATTGCCGGTTGTTGCGGACAGGACCCCAACCCGGCGGCGGGCCAAGTCGTTCCCCGGCCACGGCGGAACCGGCCACGGCCGCAGCTCTGCCCCGACAAGGCTGCCCGACAAGGCTGCCCGTCACGCCCGCTTTGTCACGCCGCGCCGATCACGCCCGCCTTGTCATGGCTGCCCGGCCCCCGCGCCGAGCGGCCCCGCCGGGGCGGCGTCCCGGCGCAGCACCCGGTCCGCGGTGATGTCCCCGCCTTTCCTGAGAATACGGAACCCCGGCGTATCCTCGCTGGAAAAGGTCAGCCGCAGCACATAGCCGCCGACCTGGCCGGGCAGCCCCTGACAGGTGACGATATAGTCCCCCGCCGGCACCGCCACGCGGCGGGTGTCCAGCACCGTGCCGATCTGCAAGGGGCCGGTCACCCGGAACGGCACCTGCACCGCCCAAAGCGCCTGCGGGTCCAGCGCCGCCCTGTCGCTCAGCCCCACCTGTATCCGGGATTCGCCGTCATGGTCGGGAACGCCGAAGGACAGAAACCGCGCCGACCACGCAAAGCCCTGCGCGACATGGTCACTGGTCCACAACAGACCGGGGGCGGCGTGATCCTCGGCATGGATCACCACCTGCGCGTGGTCGATGACCAGCGGGAAATCTGCCAGCATCGTTCGGGTCCTTCTGCCTGGGCGAGCACCCCCCTGCCTCTGGGCGGGTTGCGGCAGGGGGGGGAGGCCACCGGCATCGAGGTTCCGCCACCCGGTCCCTGTCCGCAACCCCTTCCAGCCCATTTTTTCAGGCCCGCCGCCGACCGGGGACGCCATTCCCGGTGCGCCCTGCCCGCGCCGCGCCAAAGGCCGTGTCAGCCCGCGGCGAACAGCCGCCCGACAGGCTGCGCCCGGATTTCTGCGCCGTCACGCAGCAGGAACAGGGCGTCCAGCCCCTGCCGCCGCGCCATCGCCGCGCCCTGGTCCGGCCCCAGCACCATCAGCGCGCCGGCCCAGGCATCGGCGGCGGCGCAGCCCTGCGCCACCACCGTGACCGAGGCCGGAGGGTCCAGCAACGGCCCGCCCCGGCGCGGGTCCATCGTATGCGACAGCTCGCGCCCGCCGACCCGCACCCGGTGCCGGTAATCCCCCGAGGTCGCCACCGCCGCATCCTGCAATTCCAGCACCGAGTGGACCGCGCGGCGGGCGGGGTCCGGGGCTTCGACGGCGATCGGCCAGGCGCTGCCATCGGGCCGCAGCCCCATGGCGCGCAACTCTCCGTCGATGCCGACCAGCGCGGCTTCGATACCATGGCCGCGCAGCGTCTCGGCCAGCCGGTCCACGCCGTAACCCTTGGCGATACCGTTGAGGTCAAGCACCACCGGGGCCCGCTTGCGCGCGCGGCCGGCGGCGGGGCCAAAAGCGGGGCCAGTAACGGGGTTGGCGG
>JAZIHR010000213.1:0-3090 GCA_036678445.1 Alphaproteobacteria bacterium | reverse complement strand
CCCCCGGCCCCGGCGATCGGCGTCAGTTGCGGGCGGCCTCGGCCACGGCGTCGAACGGCAGCATGATCGAGCCGTGGCGGCTTGGGAAACCGCGCGCCGCGGCAAACATTTCAAGGTCTTTCCAGCGTTCGGGAAACTGCACGTCGTCGCCTTGCAGAAGCCGGCGCAGCATTCCGGCGATTTCCTCGACCTCATCGAAGCTCTGGCCCGCGGCGGCCTGCACCATCACCGCGGTGGCGGCCATGCCAAGCGTGCAGGCGCGCGTCCGCCAGCCCAGATCGCCGATGCGATCACCCTCGCGGCGCAGGTCCACTGTCACGGAACTGCCGCAGCTGCGGCTCGTCCGGGTGACACTGATGTCCGCCGGAACGAGCCTTCTGTCATTGCGGACCCTGGCGGCCAAATCCCGCAAACCGCGCTGATACAGCGCCAGGACATCCGCATCCGCGGTCATGCGTCCGCGTCGTCCTTCATCTGCCGGCCAAGCACCGACAGGAACTGCAAGGCAAAGTGCAGCCCGCGCCGCACATCCTCGTTCCCGGCCACGCGCAGCAGCCCGAAAAGCGACGGCACCTGGGCGTTCGCCGTCTGTGCGGCGGCATAGCGGGCGGCATTGCCCAGCGACCAGGCGGCGCCGATGCTTTCCTCATAGGCCTTCATCAGCTTCTGGACCATGGCGTCGTCGAACATGTCGACACCATCCGATGCCAGCGACGCCAGGTCGACCAGGTTATGAAAACGCCGGCCCTGCAACAGGGGCGCGATCTTTTCCAGAAGCTCGATCAGGCCGCGCTCGGTCGCCGCGTCCATGATGGCCAGGGCCTTCGACGCTTCGGCGGCGAGGGCAGGCTGGGTCGTATCCGTCAGGGATTCGCTCATTTCTGTTCTCCTCGATACCGTTTCAGATGATGCCGCGCGCGACGGACCAGTAGATCCCGCGGTTGAAGGCCTTGCGCAGCAGCCCGCCCACCTTGGTCGGCGGGGTCGGGTGCACGTCCTCGTCATAATCGTACCAAAGCGGCATCCCCGCCTCGAGCCCCATCTGCGCCACGGCCTGCACCTTGCCGTCATATTCGTCGATGGTGCGGCCAAGGCGGATGTCGCCGGCGATGTTGTTGGCGATCACCGGGCTTTGGTTGTGGCACGACCCGCCTGCCTTCGAGATCGGCAGATCGACCGTGTCGCCCATGACATAGGCGTTGGGATAACCTTCCAGTTGCAGGGTCTTGCGGTCGGTCGGCAGCCAGCCTTCGTTGTTGGGGGCCTGCGAGACGCCGCTTTCCAGCACCGCATCCACGGCGCGGATGGGCGGGGTGCACATCAGAAGGTCGAAGTCTTCCTCTCCGCCTTCCTCGGACCGGGCCACCTTCCTTTCGGAGTCCACCGATTCCAGCGTGAAGCCGCGCTGATACCTGATCCCCTTGGCATCAAAGACCGGCGGCAGCACCTCGCATACTTCCTGTTGCAGGAACAGGCAGTTGCGCAGAAGCTGCGAGATGGTCGGATAGGTATAGACGATTTCGCACTGGTCGCGCACGCCCTTGCGGCGCAGATAGTCATCGACCATCAGCGTGGTTTCCATCGGCGCGATGCCGCACTGGTGCGGCACGTTCGGCGTCTTGGGGAAGTTCACGGTGATGAAGATCCGGCCTTTTTCAAAGTTCCTCAGCTTTTCGGCCAGTTGGCGCGCCGGGGCGTATTGGTAGAAATAGTCGCCCCCCTCGGACAGGCCGGGAATGCGTTCCGGCGCGGGCAGGCAGCCGGTCGAGACCACGATGTAGTCGTAGCCGATGGTCCTGCCGCTGGCGGTCTTGACCGTCGATCCGGCAAAGTCGAACTGCACCACCTTGTCCACGCTGAACTCGATTTCGGGGCGCAGAAGCGTGCGTTGCTTGCGGCGCAGCTCGCCTTCGAAGAACATGTCGAACGCGACATACATGAAGGCTGGCTTGTAGTAGTGCCATGGCGAATCCGAAAGCAGCGTCACCTTGACCTGGCCGCGGGTGATTTCGGAATACATTTTAGCGACGATGCTGTTGGCGGTCATGGTGCCGCCAATGCCGCCGCCGACGATGAGTATGTGTTTGGTCAACGGTTGTCTCCCTGACGCCTCGAAGCGGGCGTTTCATGCCTCTGTCACATTCCTAGCACACAGAAAGAGGCCGATTGCGGGCGGATGTTTCCAATATGGAAAGATCGGGGGCGCATGAAGCCGCAGAAGGATTCGAGCACCATGCAAGAGGCACAGATTCGGGCGATCGTTCAGGCGCAGATCATCGAATGCCTGAACCGTTTCTACGCCATCGAAACCGGCATGTGGGGCAGCCCGCTGGATGCGCTGATCGTGCGCACGGTCATCACCGGCAAGGTGCAGGGAAAACTTTATGACCTGTCCGCCCTGTCCAACACGCTGGGCCTGGCGCTGTCGACCACCCACCGCAAGATCGACGAACTGGAAGCCGCGGGCTTCCTCAGCCGCGAAAAACGCGGGCGTTCGACCTATCTTGTCCCGACCAGCAAGACCTGCGTAGAGCTGGACAGATCCTTCGAGGAAATGGTCTCGACCCTCCAGCGGCTGTATCGCGGGCAGCGCTGGCTTGGGAAGGACTGAACGGTTGGAACGGGTGACATTCGGTCCGGCAATGCCCGACAGTCGGGAAACCCGGCCGGCCGGAAATGTGCCAGCGTTCGGCATTCATCCGGATTCCAGCGGGTAATCGCACGAGCATCATTGGGGCAATATGCAATACCCCGAACCCATCGCAAGGCCAGCAGATTTGCCATCATGCCGGCGCCCAAAGATCGGACCGCAAAAGGGTGCAATTTACCTGGTCTGTTATTGGACCCTCCGGAATGGACAGCCTAATACCGATTTCATCCGGCTTTATCCGGACAGGGAATGAGACCGTTTTTGAAATCAGGAAATTGCCGACAAAATCCCGTCCGTCAGGGCTGCAATTTGTGGTTCGTGCCGCCTTGGCGCATTGTCGAAAATGCCTGCCGGCGGGCGCGCGCCCTATCCATGGCGAGGCTGGTCGTTGCGGGGGCGCGAGGTGCTGCGGTCATGCCGGGAAACCTTGTCCCGCGGGA
>JAZIHR010000212.1:0-3096 GCA_036678445.1 Alphaproteobacteria bacterium | reverse complement strand
CCCCATCGCCTGACGGCGATTCCCCCCGAGGATATTTGGCGACAAGAGAGCAGACGCCGCCGCAAGCGGCTTCTTCCTTGTGAAAATAACCCGGGGGCGGGGGTGCGGCGCTTTCGCTGCGACGTTGACAGCCCCCGCCGGCCTGCCCATGTTCGCGCCCCGAATCGTCCGAAAGGTCTGCACATGCCCGTCGTCGTCGTCGAATCCCCCGCCAAGGCCAAGACGATCAACAAATATCTTGGCGACGACTACACGGTTCTGGCGTCGTTCGGCCATGTCCGCGACCTGCCGCCCAAGGACGGCTCGGTCGATACCGACGCCGATTTCGCCATGAAATGGGAAGTCGCGGCGGAATCGAAAAAACACGTCAAGGCGATCAGGGATGCGCTGGCGAACGACCCGAACCTGATCCTTGCCACCGACCCCGACCGCGAGGGCGAGGCGATTTCCTGGCACCTGCGCGAGGCGCTGGCCCCGGTGCTGAAGAAGGGTGCTCAGGTCAGCCGCGTCACCTTCAACGCGATCACCAAGGCCGCCGTGACCGAGGCCATGGCCAACCCGCGCGAGATCGACCAGCCGCTGGTCGATGCCTATCTGGCGCGGCGCGCGCTGGACTATCTGGTCGGGTTCAACCTGTCGCCGGTGTTGTGGCGCAAGCTGCCGGGCGCGAAATCCGCCGGCCGGGTTCAGTCGGTTTCCCTGCGCATCATCGTTGACCGCGAGATGGAGATCGAGGCGTTCCGCGCCCGCGAATACTGGACCGTCCATGCGGTTCTGGCGACGCCGGGCGGGCAGGAATACAAGGCTCAGCTGGTGTCCTATGCCGGGGAAAAGCTGGAACGCTACGATCTGGCGAACGAAGAGGCCGCGCGCCTGGCCGTCGCCGCCGTGGAAAGCCGCGCGCTGGCGGTGACCTCGGTGGTCAGCAAGCCCGCCAGCCGCAACCCGTGGCCGCCCTTCATGACCTCGACCCTTCAGCAAGAGGCCAGCCGCAAGCTGGGGCTGGGGGCGCGGGCCTGCATGTCGGCGGCGCAGCGGCTGTATGAGGCAGGCTACATCACTTATATGCGGACCGATGGCATCGACATGGCGCCCGAGGCGGTGATGGCCGCGCGCGATGCGATCAAGACGCGGTTCGGCGCCGACTACGTCCCGAAATCGCCGCGGATGTACAAGAACAAGGCCAAGAACGCGCAGGAAGCGCACGAATGTATCCGCCCCACCGACATGATGCTGTCGCCCGACCGGCTGAACGTCGAACCCGAGCAGCGCAAGCTGTACGACCTGATCTGGAAGCGCACCCTTGCCAGCCAGATGGAGGCCGCCCGGATGGAGCGGACCACCGTCGAGATCGGCTCGGCCGACGCGCAGGTGGGGCTGCGCGCGACGGGGCAGGTGATGCTGTTCGACGGGTTCCTGCGGGTCTACGACCAGGGCACCGACGATGACGACGGCGAGGACAGCGCCCGTCTGCCCGTGATCGAGCAGGGCGAGGCCGCCGAAAAGCGCGGCGTCACCCCCGAGCAGCACTTCACCCAGCCGCCGCCGCGCTATACCGAGGCCACGCTGGTCAAGCGCATGGAAGAACTGGGGATCGGCCGCCCGTCCACCTATGCCAGCATCGTCACCACGATTCAGGACCGCGAATATGTCCGCAAGGACCGCAACCGCCTGATCCCCGAGGACAAGGGTCGGCTGGTCACCGCGTTTCTGGTGAAATATTTCCCGCGCTATGTCAGCTATGACTTTACCGCCGACATGGAGGGCGAGCTGGACGACATCTCGTCGGGGTCGCGCGAATACCGTGACGTGCTGCGGCGGTTCTGGCGCGATTTCGCCGCCGCGCTGGCCGATACCAGCGAGCTGCGGATTTCCGAGGTTCTGACCGCGATCGACGAGGCGCTGGCTCCGCATCTTTACCCGGCGCGCGCCGATGGCGGCGACCCGCGGCAATGCCCTCTGTGCGGGGCGGGGCGGCTGAATCTCAAGACCGCGCGTTCGGGCGGCGCCTTCATCGGCTGCAACAACTACCCCGAATGCCGCTATACCCGCCCGTTGTCCGGCCCCGAGGGCGAGGCGATGGGCGACACCGTGCTGGGGCTGGACGCGCAGGGGCTGGAAATCAGCCTCAAGAACGGCCGCTTCGGCCCCTATGTCCAGCGCGGAGAGGCCACGGCCGAGGCGCCGAAACCGCCCCGGGCCTCGATCCCCAAGGGCTGGGAACCTGCCGCGGTGGATCTGGAAAAGGCGTTGATGCTGCTGGACCTGCCGCGCGAGATCGGCCCCCACCCCGAGGACGGCGTGCCGGTCGAGGCCGGGATCGGCCGCTATGGTCCCTACGTCAAGCACGGGTCGAAATACGCCAACCTGCCCGAGGTGGACGAGGTGTTCACCATCGGCATGAACCGCGCGGTCGAGGTGCTGGCCGCGAAGTCCCAGCGCGGGCGGGCCGCCACCGCCGCGCCGCTGGCGGAACTGGGCGAACACCCCGAGGGCGGCGCCGTGCAGGTGCTGAACGGTCGCTTCGGCCCCTATGTCAAATGGGGCAAGGTGAACGCCACCCTGCCGCGTGACCTTGCCCCCGAGGCGGTGACGCTGGATCGCGCGCTGGAACTGATCGCGGCCAAGCAGGCCAAGGGTGGCAAGACCACCCGCAAGGCGCCTGCGAAAAAGGCTCCGGCAAAGGCGGCGGGGACCAAGGCGGGGACCAAGGCCGCGGCGAAACCGGCGGCCAAGAAGCCCGCGGCGAAAAAGACGGCGGTCAAAAAGACGGCGGCGAAGAAGCCGGCCGTAAAGAAGCCCGCGGCCAAGGACACGCCCGCCAAGGACACGCCCGCCGAGGGTTAGACCCGTCGAAGATCAGCCCCGGCGCCAGGCGGGCACTGGCGGCCTTGGGCGCGGCCTTGGGCAACTTTTGCCGTGCTCGCGCAGTTGTGGCCGGGGGTGACGGGCACCCGGCTTGTCCGGGGCGCGCATCCGCCGTAGCCCAAGATCCTCGTCAAAAGGAATTTTCCATGCGTATCGTCACTGTCCTGTCCGCCACGTTGCTGCTTGCCGCCCCGGCGCTGGCGCAAAGCCCCGCGCCCGCCCCCGACC
>JAZIHR010000211.1:0-3245 GCA_036678445.1 Alphaproteobacteria bacterium | reverse complement strand
AACGAGCCACGGCACCCTGCCCCCACCCACCCCGGCAGCCAGTCCGGCAACCCTGGCACCGGCAAGCCTGCCCCCGACCGGATCCGCGACGCGGCTTCGGTGATGCTGGTCGATCGCGACCGGGCGGGCGGGCCGTCGGTGCTGATGGGGATGCGCGGCGCGGGGGCGGCCTTCATGCCGTCGAAATACGTCTTTCCCGGCGGCGCGGTCGATCCCGGCGATGCCGGGGCCTGCCGCGACGCGCTGTCGGATGCCTGCCGCGCCCGGCTGGCGGCGGAACCCGTCACCGGCCCGTCCATCGACCCCGACGCGCTGGCCGGCGCCGCCCTGCGCGAGATGGCCGAGGAAACCGGCCTGCAACTGGCCCCTACCGCCGACGATCCGCTGCTGTTCGTGTTCCGGGCGATCACGCCCCCCGGCCGGCCGCGCCGCTTCGACGCACGGTTCTTCCTGATCGACGCGCGCAACATCGTCGGCGACCGCGACGATTTCTCGGCCGCCTGCGACGAACTCAGCCACCTGCACTGGGTGCCGCTGGCCGAGGCCCGCGCGCTGGACCTGCCCTTCATCACCGAGGTGGTGCTGGCCGAGGTCGCGCTGCTGGTCGCCGAAGCCGGCACCGGCCCGCTGTCGGTGCCGCTGAGCGTGCCGTTCTTTGACAACCGGGGAACCGAGACGAGGTTCGTTCAGCTGTCCTGATCGCGCATCAGCGCCTCAAGCCGGGCGCTTTCCTCGGCGGTCAACGCCGGGGGCGGGGACGCGGCGCCGGGGCGGCGGCCGCGCAGGAACAGCGCCCCCGCCAGCAGCGCGACCAGCGCCATCAGCGGTCCGGCCCAATACAGGATCAGGTTCGCGCCTTCGGCCCGCGGCTCGAACAGCACATATTCGCCATAGCGTTCCGTCACTGCCCGGATGACCTCGGCGTCACTGTCGCCCTCGACCAGCCGCTCGCGCACGTAAAGCCGCAGGTCGCGGCTGATCGGCGCGTTCGATTCGTCGATGTTTTCGCCCTGGCAGACCGGGCAGCGCAGCACCTGCCCGATCTGGCGGGCGCGGTGTTCCAGCGCCGGATCGGCCAGAACCTCGTCGGGCTGCACCGCCCAGGCGGCCTGTGCAAACAACAGCACCAGCGCCGCCAGCGCCAGCCGGGCGCCCTGCATCCGCCGCCCGCTCATTCCGCGGCCACCGCGCGGGCGGGTGCGGCCCGCCGTGTCGGAACCGCGATCCGCCAGCGCCGGTCGGTCAGGCTGATCAGCCCGCCAAGCGCCATCAGCCCGCACCCCATCCACAACCAGAAGGCAAAGGGCTTGACATAGCTGCGCACCGCCCAGCCCCCGCCCTGCTGCGCGTCGCCGATCACCAGGTAGATGTCGCCGAAAAACGACGAGCGGATCGAGGCCTCGGTGGTCGGCATCGACTGCACCGGATAGACTCGCTTTTCGGGGTGCAGCACGGCCACCTGCCGCCCGCCGCGTTCCACCCGCATGGTGGCGGTGGTGGACATGTAGTTCGGCCCCGGCACCTCGGACACATCGACAAGGGTGATCCGATAGCCGGCGATGTCGAAACTTTCGCCCTCGCGCGCGACGCGGATATCCTCGACCGACCAGGCCGTCAGCAGGCTGACCCCGATGAAGGTGACGCCCAGCCCCGCATGGGCCACGACCCGGCCCCAGTCGGCACGCGGCAGCCGCGACAGCCGCCCGGCCTGCCCGCCGGCACGCTGCCAGATATCCACTGCCGCCCCCGCGATCAGCCACGACCCCAGCGCCGCGCCGACCACCGCCAGCCCGCTGTTCCCGGTCGAGACCGCATAGGTCAGCGCCGCCACCGCCACCGCCAGCAGTATGGCGGGAACCAGGGTGCGCACCGCCCGGCCCAGCTTGCCGCGCTTCCACGGCAGGATGGCGCCGATGGGCAGCACGATGGCCAGCACCACCATGAACGGGGTGAACGCCTGGTTGAAGAACGGCGCCCCGACCGACAGCTTGCGGCCCCAGAACAGCTCGGCCACCAGCGGCCAGATCGTGCCGATGAACACCACCATCGAGGCCACCGCCAGCAGCATGTTGTTCAGCAGCAGCGCCCCCTCGCGCGAGACGGGCGAGAACACGCCCCTCGCCGTCATCGCGCCGGCACGGGCGGCGAACAGCGTCAGCGCCCCGCCGACAAAGACCGCAAGGATCGCCAGGATGAACACCCCGCGCGCCGGGTCGCTGGCAAAGCTGTGGACCGAGGTGATCACGCCCGAACGCACGATGAAGGTGCCGATCAGCGAAAAGCCAAAGGCAATGATGGCCAGCAGGATGGTCCAGCTTTTCAGCGTCTCGCGCTTTTCGACGACGATGGCGGAATGCAGCAGCGCCGCGGCGAACAGCCAGGGCATGAAGCTGGCGTTTTCCACCGGGTCCCAGAACCAGAACCCGCCCCAGCCCAGCTCGTAATAGGCCCACCACGACCCCAGCGCGATGCCGACGGTCAGGAACATCCACGCCGCCAGCGTCCACGGCCGCACCCAGCGCGCCCAGGCGGCGTCCACCCGTCCCTCGATCAGCGCGGCCACGGCAAAGCTGAACGACATCGAAAGCCCGACATAGCCAAGGTAAAGAAACGGCGGATGGAACGCCAACCCGGGGTCCTGTAGCAGCGGGTTCAGGTCGCGCCCGTCAAAGGCAGGCAGCGGCATCCGGGTGAACGGGTTCGAGGTAAAGACGATGAACCCCAGGAACGCCGCCCCGATCGCGCCCTGCACCGACAGCACCCTTGCGCGCAGCGCCGGCGGCAGATGTTCGCCGAACACCGCCGCGGCGGCCCCGAACAGCGCCAGGATGAAGACCCACAGCAGCATCGAGCCTTCGTGGTTTCCCCACACTCCCGTAACCTTGTAAAGCATGGGCTTGGCCGAGTGGCTGTTTTCATAGACCAGCGCCACGCTGAAGTCCGAGGTCACAAAGGAAAACATCAGCGCCGCGAAAGAGATCGCCAGCAACCCGAACTGGGCAATGGCGGCCGGACGGGCGCTGTCCATCCATGCCGCCTGTCCGCGCGCGGCCCCCAACATTGGCACGATGGTCTGGAACAGCGCGATTCCCAGCGCGAGGATCAACGCGAAATGCCCGGTTTCGGCAACCATACGAAAAACCCCCAGCGAAGGAACCGGAGGCTACAGTAAGCCCTGCGCGGCCGCCCGACCAGCCCCGCCGCGCAGGGCCAGTCGTCACAGCCCCGTCAACGCCCACCCCCCT
>JAZIHR010000210.1:0-3303 GCA_036678445.1 Alphaproteobacteria bacterium | reverse complement strand
GCCCTGCCCCCTGCCCCGGCCTGCCCGCTTCTTCCTTGCCCGACATTCCCCGTCGAAGGTTTCGGCCGCGACCCTCGAACCAGGGGGCTGCCGGCAACGCGACGCGGCCGCTTGGCCCCACCCGCCGGCACGGCTAGGATGCCGCGATGCAGCCGACACTCAGCCTTGAACCGGGCACCGGACCGAACGCCCCACGGCCGGACCCGCCGTCGCTTTCCCCCGACCAGGCCGAGGCCTGGGACCGGCTGGCCGAGGCGCTGGCCGCCGCCGGCGTCGATCTGCTGTCCGAGGAAATCCTGCCCCCCACGCCGGGCAAGGCGCAGGTGCTGGCGGTGCTGGGCAAGGCGGGGTCCGGCAAGACCTTGCTGCTGGCCGAGATCACCCGCGCGCTGGTCGCCGCCGGGGTGCATGTGGTCAGCGGCGATTATGAAGGCAAGCGTCCCAGAGACGCCCGCAGCGTGGCGATTCTGGCGCCGACCAACAAGGCTGCCTTCGTGCTGCGCACCCGCGGCGTGCCGGCCACCACCATCCACCGGATTCTTTATACCCCGGTCTACGACCCGGAATACGAACGTCTGGCCGAATGGCTGGCCGGCACCGGCGAGCGCCCGGTGATCGCGGCGCTCAGCGATGAGGCGATGGACCGCGCGCTGCTGTTCTATCAGCAGCACGGCTCGATCCCCGGGGCCTTGGCGGCGGCGGGGCTGCGGGGATCGGATTTCATCACCGGCTGGAAACGGCGCGAAGATCCGCTGGACATCGGGCTGATCGACGAATCCTCGATGCTGGACGAACGCCAGTTCGAGGATCTGCGCGAAATCTTTCCGCTGCTGGTGCTGTTCGGCGACCCTGCGCAGCTGGCTCCGGTCGGGCAGTCGGGGCAGATGGTGTTCGACCGGCTGGCCGCGCCGCAAAAGCTGATGCTCAGCCGCATTCACCGGCAGGCGGACGACAGCCCGATCCTCGACCTCGCCCATGCGCTGGCCGACCCGGCGGTGGATTTCCCGGCCTTCGAGCGGCTGATCCGCGACGCCGCCGCCCGCGACGACCGCGTGGTCTGGGCGGAACGGATGGACAGCGACCTGATGGCGCGCTCGCCCGCGCTGGTCTGGCGCAACGCCACGCGGGTGCGGCTGATCACCGCCTTTCGCGCCGCCCATGGCGCGCCGGGCGACGCGCTGCTGCCCGGCGAACCGCTGGTCTGCGACGGCATCGAGCTGCCTTTGAAGCACCGAAAGAAGCGCATCGACCTTGAGGCGCGCGGGCTGATCAAGGGCGCGCAGGTGATCTATCTGGGGCCGGGCAAGAAGCCGGGGTTTTCGCGGCTGCACGTCATCGGCGTCCCCGAACCGCGACTGTCGGCGGCCAGCATCATCAAGATCGAGACCCCGGACGTCGAGGAACCCTTCATCCCCTTTGCCGCCCGCATGGGCGCGGCCTTCCTGCACGGCGCCGCGGTGACGATCCACAAGGCGCAGGGCTCGCAATGGCCCGAGGTGCAGCTGTTCGGCCCCGACATCTCGGCCGCCGCCTGGTCGAACCGGGCCGAGGCCGGGCTGCCGCTGTGGAAGCGGCTGGCCTATGTCGCGATCACCCGCGCGCAAGAGCGGCTGTTCTGGGTGACGCGGGCGGCTCTGGCCCGGCCAAAGGCGGCGTTGTCGGTCGGCGACCTGACGGTCGAGACCGCGGCACTGGAGCTGTCGGCGCCCGAAGCCGCGCCCGAGTGACGGCAGCACGGCCCAGCCTCTGGCGAGGATATTCAAGGCAAGAAGCAAGCGGCAAAGGCCGGGGGGTCAGCCGCGGTCGGGTTTGTGCAGGGCCTTGCCGCGGCGCTGTTCCATCCGGTCCAGCAGCGCCTCGGTCAGCGCCTCGCGCGGGATGCCGGTTTCGCGCGACAGGCGCAGCAGGCCGAAATGCACACGGGCGATTTCCTGATAATACCCAGCAAAGGCAAAGTTGATCGAGGCGCCCGCGACCGCGCCGAACACCGGCGTGGCCTGCGCCGCCAGCTTTTGCCCCAGCACCGCCGCCAGCCGCGGCGCGATGCGGGCGATCAGCCCCTGCATGGTCTGGCCGGTAATCGTCACTTTCGCGGCCAGCAGCCCCAGGTCGGTGCCGTCGTCGTCCGACATCGGCCCGGCCGAGGCAAAGACGCGGATCGCCTCGATCCTCGTTTCCTCGGCATCGGGGTCGAACCCGTGCTCGGCGGCGATTTCCAGGATGGCGCGCAGCAGCATGGATACGGTCAGCGGCAGTTCCACCATCGCACCCGGCAGCCCCGCGGCCCCGCCGGCCGCCCCCGACACCGTGGTCGCCAGCCGGTTGAACAGGTCGCCGCGGTCCCGCACATAGTGGCGCGAGCGGCTGGCGGCATCAAAGGCGCGGTTCAGCGCCGCCTGGGTGATTCCGTCCAGCCGGCGGCGGACAAACCCCGGCAGCCGGTCGATCAGACCCTGCGCGCCGCCCCCGACGCTGACCAGCAGATCCATCACCAACCCGCCGGCATCCAGGTATTTTCCGGCCAGCCGGTCGATCTGCACATGGACAGACGGGTCGTCGATCGGCGGCAGGATCGCCTGCCGGGGCATGGTCTTGGGCGTGGCTGACATGGGTCCGTCCTTGCTTGGCGCGACATCGCAACAGAAACAGGGGACACGCCGACCGGTGCTGTCAAGCAGGACCAGAGGGGCAGTGGCTCCCGGCGGCGGTCTCGCGCACGACCGCTCCGCGCAGGTCAACCCACGCGCCGGGTTCCAGTTCCAGTCCCAGCACCCGGTCGGGGTTGGTGGGGGGCGGCATCTCGACCCCGTCGAGCCGCGAAAAGCCGAAGCGGCTGTAATAGGGCAGATCGCCGACCAGCATCACTCGTTGCCAGCCCATACTGGCCGCAAGCGACAGGCTTTCGCGCATCAGCAGCCCGCCCAGCCCTTCGCCCTGCGCCGTGGGGTGAACCGCGACCGGCCCCAGCAGCAGCACCCTTTGCCCCGCCACCCGCACCGGCCAGTAGCGGATCGCCGCCAGCAGCACACCCGGGCCGCCGTTCCCCCCGGCGCGCAGGGTCAGACACAGCTCGCGCACCGGCGCCACGCCCTCGCGCAGCCGATAGGACGACAGCGCGGTCCGGCCCGGCGCGAAGCACAGGTCCAGCAGGGCCTCGACCTCGGGGGTGTCGGCTTCGGTTTCGGGGCACAGCGTATACATCGGACCTCGGCGCCGCGGATCGGCGCGGGCTTAACACCCTGCGCCCACGCATGAAAGACCAAGGCGGATACTTGTCCCCGGGCCGCGGCCCCGCCATCATCC
>JAZIHR010000209.1:0-3376 GCA_036678445.1 Alphaproteobacteria bacterium | reverse complement strand
CCCCGGCACCACCGAATGCGACAGCGCATCCCCGATCAGCGACCAGCCCTTGAGCATCAGATACGCCGACAGAAAGGCGCAGACCCCTCCGACCAGCGCCGAGACCCACATCGCGTTGGTCATGTAGCCATAGGAAAACGGTTCCAGCAGGATCATGGCCGTGACCTTTCTGTCGCGCGGTCCCCGGCATCGCGCACATGGGCGCGGTCGTCGTAATGAACCAGCGGGCGTTCGTCGTCGGTCAGGATGGTGACATGGCGCGGGTCGTCGTCGTCGTGCAGCACATCGCCCCCCAGGGTGATGTGGCGCAGCACCCCGCCAAAGGCGCGTTCGAGGTTCTGCCGCGTGAATGTGGTCTCGGTCAGGCCAGAGGCCAGCACCGTGCCCTTGACCAGCACCACCCGGTCGCAGAATTCGGGGACCGAGCCAAGGTTGTGAGTGGACACCAGCATCACCCGGCCTTCGTCGCGCAATTCGCGCAGCAACGCGATGATCTGGTCCTCGGTCTGCACATCGACGCCGGTGAAGGGTTCGTCCAGCAGGATGACGCGGCCGTCCTGCGCCAAGGCCCGGGCCAGGAACACCCGCTTGCGCTGGCCGCCCGACAGCTCTCCGATCTGGCGGTGGCGCAGGTCGGACATGCCGACGCGGGCCAGCGCCATATCCACCGCCGCACGGTCGGCGGGGCGGGGGCGGCGCAGGAACCCCATATGGCCGTAGCGGCCCATCATCACCACGTCCTCGACCAGCACCGGGAACGACCAGTCGACCTCTTCGGCTTGCGGGACGTAAGCCACCAGGTTGCGGCGCAGCGCCTCGGCCACCGGCAGGTCCAGCAGCGTGATTTCGCCCGCGGCCAGCGGCACAAAGCCCATGATCGCCTTGAACAGCGTGGATTTTCCGGCCCCGTTCACCCCCACCAGTGCGGTGATCGTGCCGGTGGGAATTGCGAAGCTGGCGTGGCGCAGGGCGGTGTGGCCGTTGCGATAGGTGACGGTCACGTCCCGCGCGACGATACCCTGCGCGCTTGGCGGGGCGATACCCTGCGCGCTTGGCGGGGCGATACCTTGGCCGCTCATTTCTGCGCCTCGATCCCGGCCGCCAGCCCGTCTACGATGATTTGCGAGGTCACCCGCAGCAGGTCGAGATAGCTTGGCACCGGCCCGTCTGGCAGCGACAGGCTGTCCACATACAGCACGCCGCCGTAATGCGCCCCGGTTTCCCGCGCCACCTGTTTCGCCGGCGCGTCGCTGACCGTGCTTTCGCAGAACACCGCCGGGATGTCGTGGGCGCGCACCGTGTCGATGACCTGGCGCACCTGCTGCGGCGTGCCCATCTGGTCGGCGTTGATCGGCCACAGGAACAGCTCGTGCAGCCCCAGGTCGCGGGCGAGATAGCTGAAGGCGCCCTCGCAGGTGACCAGCCAGCGCTTGTCCTCGGGGATCTCAGTGATCTGCGCGCGCAAGGGCTCGATGGCGGCGCGCAGCCGGGCCTTGTAGCGTTCGGCGTTGGCGGCATAGTCGCCGGCCCCTTCCGGGTCGCGATCGGACAGGGCGGCCTTGATATTGTCGATATAGATCATCGCGTTGTCCAGGCCCATCCAGGCATGGGGGTTCGGCTTTCCGTCATATTCTCCGCCCGCGATGGACAGGGGGTCGATCCCGTCGCTGACCGTCACTGCCGGCACGTCGCGCAGGTTGTGCAGGAACTGCTCGAACCACAGCTCCAGGTTCAGCCCGTTCCACAGCACCAGGTCGGCGCCCTGCGCGGCCACAAGATCGCGCGGGGTAGGGGAGTAGCCGTGGATCTCGGCCCCCGGGCGAGTGATCGAGACGACCTCGGCCCGGTCCCCCGCGACATTGCGGGCGATGTCGGCGATCACGGTGAAGCTGGTCACGACTTTGATCGGCCCCTCTGCTGCCGCCGTCCCCGCCAGCATCATCAGCGCCGCCGCCAATGCTATCCGCCCTGCCATCGCCAGTCCCTTCCTGCTTTTGCGGCATCATGTAAATGCAACGCATTCTCAATTGTCAAGGCAAATGAGACCCATTCTCATTTGATTGCGGGCGACAAAAAGGCTAAAGCATGGGGGCAACGAAGGGCCGGGGGCGATGGGCGCAGAGACGACGGATTTTGCGCAGGCGCTGCGCGATGCGGGGCTGAGGGTCACGCCGCAGCGCATGGTGCTGCTGTCGATCCTGATGGGCTCGGCCGACCATCCCAACGCCGATGAATTGCTGGCCCGGGCGCGGGCGGTCGATGATTCCGTGGCGCTGGCCACCGTCTATCGCACGCTGTCGGCGCTGGAAGAGGCCGGGCTGATTCGCAAGCTGACGCTGGAAAACGAACCGGCGCGCTATGAAATCACTCCGGCGGCCGAACACGACCATATCGTCGATATCGACAGCGGCGAGGTGATCGAGATTTCCTGCGACGAAATCAATCGCCTGCGCCGCGAACTGCTGGACCGGCTGGGCTATGAAATCGTCAGCCAGAACACCCTGATCCGCGCCCGCCGCATCCGCAAGCCACGCCAGGCCCCGGATTCATAGACCCCGCGCCCCGGAAACGCGGGCAGGCGGCCGCCCCGTGACGTCTCCGGATGGCTGGTTGCCTCAGCCCCCGGGATCGAACCCGTAGCCGAAACGCGCGATGTCGGGCGCGCACAGCCGCGCCACCAGCGCCGCGTCGGCGTCGGAATAATAGCGCCGCCAGTCGCGGTCGCGGTCCGAGGCATTGGCCCGCCCCATTTCCAGCGCAAAGCCCAGGTGGCGCTCGAACGGGGCCAGGTCCTCGGCCAGATGTTCCAGCCGCACCCAGGCATCGCAGCGTTCGGCCCCATCGCGGTCGCGCAGCCAGGCGTCATAGGGCCAGGCTTGGAACGACGCCTGCGTCTGCGGGTGGTTGAGGAAATCGCTGAACCCAAGCTGCCCGGCCAGCCTGACCGCCGGGTGGTCGAAGCGTTGCAGCCGCAGCCAGTGGTAATAGCTGACCAGCCGGTCCCACGGGTTGCGCACCAGCGTGACGACGAACATCCGGGCCAGTTCCTCGGGCGTGACCAGCCCGTCGATATCGGCCAGCGTCGCATGTTTGCGCAGCCGCCCCGCCGCCCGCAGCGATTTCTGCCGCCGCGCCCGGGCCCGCGCCTTGGGGGTGTCGCCCAGGATGATGTCGTCGCGCATTGCCCGGGTTTCAAGCGCAAGGCTTAGCGCGGTGCCGCCGGTCTTGGGGATATGGACAAAGACATAGGCGCGGCCGCGGGAAATGATCACTGCTGGCTCCGGCAAGGATCCGGGGAACGGGAAAAGGACGCCCTGACACCTGCCGGGGCGCGGGGCCGGGGTCAAGCCGGATCACCTGCGCCCGGAGGAGGGCG
>JAZIHR010000208.1:0-3490 GCA_036678445.1 Alphaproteobacteria bacterium | reverse complement strand
GGGCGGCGCTCGAGCGAGCGTCGACACCCGGCGCGGGGGGTTGCGGGGGGGGGGTGGGGGGGGGGCGGGGGGGGGCGGGGGGGGGGGGGGCGGGGGGGCGCCCCGCCCCCCCCACCCCCGGGGTATTTTTTCCAGAAAGAAGCCATGAGAGGTCGGGGGTTCCCGGCCTCTTTCCCTTTGGCGGTCAGGGGCGGCGTTCCCAGACGGTCTGGAACGGGTGCTCGGCAGCCAGCGCGGCGGCGGCGCGGCCAAGGTCAAATCCGGGCAGCGCGGCAAAGGCATCGGCAAGGCTGGCGGCGCCGGCGGCCTGCGTGGGGATCAGCAGCGCCTCGCCCGTGCGGCTGCGCAGCCGCCAATGCGCGCGCCCGTCCAACCGCAGCAGGCGGATCTGGTCGAGGTCGCGCAGGGCGATTTCCCCGCCCAGCGCGCGGGCACCGAAATAGCGGATCGCGCCTTCCTCGATTTCAACCAGCCCCGGCGCGGCAATCGTCGCGGCGAAGCGCCGCCGGCGCCAGGCGCCCAGACCCCAAAGCGCCGCGACCAGCATCACCCCCGCGCCCAGCGGGCGAAGCAGCAGCCCGCCCAGAGAGAACAGCCAGCCACCCGCAGCGAAGGTCAGCGCCGTCGCCGCGAACTCGCGCCACGGGCGCAGCCTTGCGGCAAGTTCGGGGCGGATGAAGGGGCGGCTCACAGCGTCATGCTCATGTCGCGATGGGGGATGCCGGCGTCGTCGTAGATCGGGCCGTATGCGGTGAAGCCCAGTTTTTCGTAGAACCGCAGCGCGTGGGTCTGGGCGCCCAGCCGCGCGGTGGTCACGCCGCGGACGCGCAGTTCGTCCAGCGCCGCGCGCATCAGGGCGGCGCCCGCGCCGGTGCCGCGGCAGTCGGGCAGGATCGCCACGCGGCCGATCCTGCCCTCGGCCCCGTCGATCAGCAGCCGGGCGGTGCCGACGGGACGGCCGTCCAGCGTTACCAGCAGATGCAGGGCGGTGGCGTCATGTTCGTCCTGCTCAAGTTCTTCGGGGACGTGTTGTTCCTGCACGAACACCTGCCGCCGGATCGCCACGCAGGCGGCAAAATCCCGGGTCAGACCGATCTTCATGCGAAATACCGCGCCAGAATGGTCTGGTAGATCGACTTGAGCTGGTGGATCTGCGCCACCGGCACCCGTTCGTCCACCTGGTGCATGAAGGCGCCGACCAGCCCGAACTCCACCACCGGACAGTGGTCCTTGATGAACCGCGCGTCCGAGGTGCCGCCCGAGGTGGACAGCACCGGCACCCGGCCGGTCTGTTCCGCCACCACCCCCGCGACCAGATCGACGAAGGGGCCGGGACGGGTCAGGAACGATTCGCCACTGATGTCGATGTCCAGATCGAATCGCACGCCGCTTTCGGCCTGCACCGCCGCCGCACGCTGGCGCAGCATGGTGGACAGGCTTTCGCCCGTGTGCAGGTCGTTGAAGCGGATGTTCAGCGTGGCCCTCGCCTGCGCGGGGACCACGTTCGAGGCCGGGTTGCCGCAGTCGATGGTGGTCACCTGCAACCCCGAGGGGTCGAAATGCGCGGTGCCCTGATCCAGCGGCTGCGCGGTCAGCCCGTCCAGCAGCCGGATCAGCCCGTGCAGCGGGTTCAGCGCCCGGTGCGGATAGGCGACGTGGCCCTGTTTGCCGTGGGCGGTGATCCTTGCGGTCAGGCTGCCGCGACGGCCGATCTTGATCATCTCGCCCATATGCTCGGGGTTCGAGGGCTCGCCGACGATGCAGACCTCCATCCGCTCGCCCGCGTCCCGCATCCAGTCGAGAATGGCGGTGGTGCCATCGCGCGAGGGGCCCTCTTCGTCGCCGGTGATGGTCAGGATCACCGCGCCGTCGGGCGGGGTTTCGGTGACGAAATCAATGGCGGCGGCGACAAAGGCCGCGACGCCGGATTTCATGTCGGTGGCGCCGCGGCCCCACAGCACCCCGTCAAGCAGCGCGCCCGAAAATGGCGGGTGGGTCCAGGCGGCCGGGTCTCCGGGCGGCACCACGTCGACATGACCGTTGAAGCCGAAGCCGCGGGTCGCGCCCTTCGCCCCCCAGCGCGCGAACAGGTTGGGGGTGCCGTTGCGATCCACGCGGGTGCAGGCAAAGCCCGCGGGTTCCAGCAGCGCGGTCAGCAGGTCCAGCGTGCCGGCATCGTCGGGCGTCACCGAGGGGCAGCGGATCAGGCGGGCAGTCAGTTCGGCAGGGTCGGTCATGGGGCGGTCTCGAATCCACGGGCGGCAGGGCGGACTGTGCCAGATCGGGGGGGCGCTGCAAGCCGAAGCCCGCGGGGGGCGGCGATGGCCGCGCAATGAAACTGCGCCGCGGCGCATGGTCGCGCATCATAGTTGCGCTGCAACCGCGAAAGGTCTAAGCCCCGGGACAATGCCTCGATCCCGGGAAACCTCACCATGCCTGACACTCGTGCCCCTGCCCTGACCGCCGAAGCCGCAGCCGCCATCATCCCCGAGCTTGACGCCCTGCTTGCCCGCGCGACCGAGGCGCTGCGGGCGCGGGTCGGCGGCGGCAAGATCGATTCGGCCGCGCTTGAGGACGACCAGCACGCGGCCCACGCGCTGTCCTGGCTGGCGACCTATGTCGAATCGCTGCGCCAGCTTTCGGCCTGGGCCGGGCGGCTGGGCGATGCTTTCGGCGAGGTCGAGGCGCTGATCCTGCAAATCGGTTTCGGCGAATACCTGACCCAGATCGCCGGCGGCATCCCGATGAGCCAGACCGAGTTCGCCCGGCTGTCGGATCTGGGCGTCGAATGGCAGCCCTCGGACGCGGCGCGCGCGGCGATGGGCGGCAATACCGCCGCCGCCCGCCGCCGGCTGGCCGCGCTGATGCAGGACAACCAGGGCCGCGCCACCTTTGGCGCCACCGGGCTGGACGAGGATCTGGAAATGATCCGCGACCAGTTCCGCCGCTATGCCGACGAGCGGGTGATCCCCCAGGCCCACGGCTGGCACCTGCGCGACGAATTGATCCCGATGGAGATCATTTCCGAACTGGCCGAGCTGGGCGTGTTCGGCCTGACCATCCCCGAGGAATTCGGCGGGCTGGGCCTGTCCAAGGCCAGCATGGTGGTGGTCAGCGAGGAACTGTCGCGCGGCTATATCGGCGTGGGTTCCCTTGGCACCCGCAGCGAGATCGCGGCCGAGCTGATCCTTGTCGGCGGCACCCCCGAACAAAAGGCGCAGTGGCTGCCCAAGATCGCCAGCGGGGAAATCCTGCCCACCGCGGTGTTCACCGAACCCAACACCGGCTCGGACCTCGGCTCGCTGCGCACCCGCGCCGTGCGGACGGATGAAGGCTGGGAAATCACCGGCAACAAGACCTGGATCACCCACGCCGCGCGCACCCATGTGATGACGCTGCTGGCGCGCACCGACCCCGACACCACCGACTGGCGCGGGCTGTCGATGTTCCTGGCCGAAAAGACCCCCGGCACCGACGCGGACCCCTTCCC
>JAZIHR010000207.1:0-3521 GCA_036678445.1 Alphaproteobacteria bacterium | reverse complement strand
AAATACGCCCGCCCGGACCGCCTGCCCCGCCTTGCGCGGGCTTGACATCGTTGCCGCCGCAACGGCATATCGTTGCAACAGAAATGATATGCTCGGGGGAGACATCATGACCACCCATGAACTGCCGCAACCCATGGTGCGCGCCAGCGTCACCACCGGCACGGTCGAAGGTTACATGCCGGGCTTCGGCAACGACTTTGAAACCGAGGCCCTGCCCGGCGCCCTGCCCCAGGGTCAGAACAGCCCGCAGAAATGCAACTACGGCCTGTATGCCGAGCAACTGTCCGGCACTGCCTTTACCGCACCGCGCGGCCAGAATGAACGGACCTGGTGCTACCGCATCCGCCCCTCGGTCCGTCACACCGCCCAGTTCAGCGCGATCCAGGTCCCCTACTGGAAAACCGCGCCGAACGTCCTGCCGGACGTGACCAGCCTTGGGCAGTATCGCTGGGACCCGGTGCCGCTGCCCTCGGCGGATCAGGACCTGACCTGGATCACCGGGATGCGGACCATCACCACCGCGGGCGACGTGAACACGCAGGTCGGCATGGCCAGCCACGTCTATCTGGTCACCAGCTCGATGCAGGACGAATATTTCTTTTCGGCCGACAGCGAATTGCTGGTCGTGCCGCAGGAAGGACGGCTGCGCTTTTGCACCGAACTGGGGGTGATCGACCTTGAGCCCAAGGAAATCGCCATCCTCCCGCGCGGGCTGGTCTATCGCGTCGAGGTGCTGGAAGGCCCCGCCCGCGGCTTTGTCTGCGAAAACTACGGACAGAAATTCGACCTGCCCAGCCGCGGCCCGATCGGCGCCAACTGCATGGCGAACCCGCGCGATTTCAAATGCCCGGTCGCGGCGTTCGAGGACCGCGACGGCGTGCGCTCGCGCGTGGTCATCAAATGGTGCGGCCAGTTCCACGAAACCTGGATCGACCATTCGCCGCTGGACGTGGTGGCGTGGCATGGCAACTACTGCCCCTACAAATACGACCTGCGCACCTATTCTCCGGTCGGGGCGATCCTGTTCGACCACCCGGACCCCTCGATCTTTACCGTGCTGACCGCGCCGTCGGGACAGCCGGGGACCGCGAACATCGACTTCGTGCTGTTCCGCGAACGCTGGATGGTGGCCGAGCACAGCTTTCGCCCGCCGTGGTATCACAAGAACATCATGTCCGAACTGATGGGCAACATCTACGGCATCTACGACGCCAAGCCGCAGGGGTTCGCGCCCGGCGGCATGAGCCTGCACAACTGCATGTTGCCGCACGGCCCCGACCGCGACGCCTTCGAGGGCGCCTCGAACGGCGAACTGGGGCCGGAAAAGCTGGACGAGACCATGTCCTTCATGTTCGAGACCCGCTTTCCGCAGCACCTGACCGAATTCGCCGCGAAAGAGGCCCCGATGCAAAAGGAATACATCGAGGTCTGGAACCAGCTCGAAAAGAAATTCGACGGCACCCCCGGCATCAAGTGAACGCCTTTCCCGGGGCTTTCCGACATTTCCCCATATGCCTCTCGCGCCGCTGCCCGGCGCGGGGGCAGTCCAGATACGAGGATCGACCATGGCCGCGACGCTGAAAAGCTGGGTGCGCTCTGCCAATGCGGCGGGCTGCGACTTTCCCATCCAGAACCTGCCCTATGGCGTCTTTTCCGTGGCGGGCGACACGCGCCGCTGCGGGGTGGCCATCGGCGACATGATCCTGGACCTTGCCGCGTGCGAGGAACGCGGGCTGATCGACGCGCGCGGCACGTTCTCGCGCCCGGAGCTGAACGATTTCATCGCGCTGGGGCGCGAGACCTGGGCCGCCACCCGCGCCCGGCTGACCGGGCTGCTGGCCGAGGGCGGCGACACGACCCTGCCGCTGGTGCCCATGGCCGGGGCCACGCTGCACCTGCCGATCCGGGTCACCGAGTTCACTGATTTCTATGCCTCGAAAAACCACGCCTTCAACGTGGGCGTGCTGTTCCGCGGCCCCGAAAACGCGCTGCCGCCGCAGTGGACGCATATGCCGATCGGCTATAACGGCCGCGCCTCGTCGGTGGTGGTGTCGGGCACCCCGGTGCGCCGGCCCATGGGGCAGGTGCGTGGCGAAACCGGCCCGGAATGGACCGCCTGCCGCCGGCTGGACCTGGAACTGGAACTGGGCGCCGTCATCGGCGCCGACAGCGCCATGGGCCAGCGGGTCAGCGTCGATCAGGCCGAAGAGATGATCTTTGGCTACGTCCTGCTGAACGACTGGTCGGCGCGCGACATCCAGGCATGGGAATACCAGCCGCTTGGTCCGTTCCAGGCCAAGGCGCTTGCCACCACCATCGGCGCCTGGGTGGTGACCGCCGCCGCGCTGGAACCGTTCCGCAGCAAAGGCGCGCCGCGCGACAACCCGGTCCTGCCCTATCTGCGCGAATCCCGCCCCGGGTTCTACGACCTGACCGTCGGCTGGACGATGAACGGGCAGCAGATGGCGCGGACGAACTACAACGTGATGTATTGGTCCAGCGCCCAGCAGATCGCGCATCACACCGTCTCGGGCTGCCCGATGCGGGTGGGCGACCTGCTGGGCAGCGGCACGATTTCCGGCCCCGCCCCCGACCAGACCGGCGCGCTGCTGGAAATGACGCAGGGCGGCAAGACCCCGGTTACCGTGAACGGAGAGCCGCTGACCTTCATCCGGGACGGGGACGAGATCGGGCTTTACGCCCATGCCGACGGCCCCGGCTACCGCATCGGCTTCGGGCCCTGCGCGGGCCGGATCCTGCCGGCGGCGGAATGACCATGGCGGGGACGGGCGCGCGGGGCGGCAGGGCCGTGGCGGACGGCAGGGCCGGCGCAAAGGGACAACGGGCCGCGTCAACACAGGCGGCGCCGGGAACGGGCGCGGGGCGGGTGGTCCTGCATGATTACTGGCGCTCATCCGCCTCGTACCGGGTGCGGATCGCGCTGGCGCTCAAGGGGATCGGCCATGACCGGGTGGTGGTGGACCTGGTGGCGGGCGAGCAGCGGGCGCCGGCGCATCTGGCGATCAACCCGCAAGGGTTGGTGCCGGTGCTGGAAATCGACGGGCTGGTGCTGGCGCAGTCGCTGGCGATCCTTGGCTATCTGGACGAAACCCGCCCCGACCCGCCGCTGCTGCCCCTTGAGCCCGCCGCGCGCGCCCATGTCCGCGCCATCGCGCTGGCCATCGCCTGCGAGGTGCACCCGGTGTCGAACCTGTCGGTGCTGGCGCGGGTCGAAGCGCTGGCCGGCCCCGAGGCCCGCGGCGACTGGAACCGCGACAATATCTGCCGCGGGCTGGTGGCGGTCGAGCGGTTGCTGGACCACCCCGGCTTCACCGGGCAGTTCTGTCACGGCGACCGGCCGGGGCTGGCCGACTGCGCGCTGATCCCGCAGCTTTACAACGCGGCCCGCTGGGGCGTGGGCTTCAACCACCTGCCGCGCATCAGCGCGGTGGCGCGGGCCTGCGCGGTGCATCCGGCTTTTCTGGCCGCGCATCCCGAAGCCGTCGCGCCACCTGCCACCC
>JAZIHR010000206.1:0-3574 GCA_036678445.1 Alphaproteobacteria bacterium | reverse complement strand
GGTCGTTAGCAGTTAATACGATGGGATGCTTTGACTCCTTTATTATCTTGTTTATTGCGCGGGCGCGCCCGCGGGGGTGGGGGGCGTGGGGCAGCGGCGGGCGCGTGGCCTCGGGGGTCACGCCCTCGACATGCAGCATGGGCGCGGCCGAGGTGGTGCCGAATGCCGCGCAAAGCGCCTTGAGGTCGTCGGGCGATGGGTTCAGCCCCTTTACCCCGCGGATCAGCGGAATCGAGGCGGGCGCGGCCGAGCCGGCCACATGGCCCAGCAGCGGCCAGAAGGCATCGTCGGCGCCCGGCGGCGGGTCCACGTCCAGCACCACTTCGGGGCGGCGGGCCTCGTCCAGATAGACTCCGGCCAGCGGTGCGCGGCCGGTGACCGCCATGCACAAATCCAGGTAATCGGGGTGTTTCGGCGTCCGCGCCCCCAGCACCGAATTGGCATAGACCACCGCGTTCGATTCCGCCCAGGCGATATCCTCGCCCGGCTGCGGACGGTCGGCCAGCAGGTAGGGCGCGCAGGTAAAGCTGGGCTGGCAGCCCATGCGGACATAGGCATCCGCAAGGCGCGAGGCACGGGCGCCGAACTTCGGGTCCACCCCTTGCGCGGGCCAGTGCTCGCGGTCCACCGAGATCGCATTGATCGTGGTGGGCACGCGGACATGAGCGCCCAGCTCGGCCATTTTTTCGGCGAAGATCAGGTTCGCCGGATGCGCGAGGATGCAGCCGTCGATATGGCCGCGCCCGATGTCGGTCAGCGCCGCCGCCCCCTGCTGGCGGGCCATGGCGCAGATGATCCGCATCGCCAGCGCCGCCGCCGCACCGTCGCGGCCGGCAAGAATGGCGCGGTCACCCTCGGTCAGCGCCAGCGCATGTTCGGGCGGGTCCGCGATGGGGATGCGCAGGTCGTCGCCGGTGATTGCGTCGCCGGTGATCCGCAGGCGGGGCTGGGCGGCGAGGCGGGCGAAGTCGGCGGGCGAGACCCGCAGCACCGGCAGCGAGCGCCCGAACATCTCGGCCCCGATCAGCGCGCCGAGGGTCAGGATATCCTCGGGCTGCGAAAAGATCAGCGCGGCGGGGGCACGGTCGTTCAGCATCAGGTCCAGCATCACCCCGGACCCCGAGCACGACCCCCGGCTGGTCGGCATCATCACCACCGCGCCCGCCAGCCCCGCGCCATGCGTCGGGTGATGCGCGTCGATCACAAGCGCGCTGGCCGGATCGACTCCGCCCCAGAAGCTGAGCCCCTGGTCCATGGCCAGCACCGGGCCTTCGGCCAGCCCCGGCAGGATGCGGCACGCGTAGGTCATTCCACCACGAACCCATGCGCATAGGGGTCGCGGTCGTCGATGAAGATGGTGTTGATGCCGGTCTGCCGCGCCCAGCCGCCGATCGAGGGGATGATCGCCGCCCGCCCGGCCACCGTTGCCGCGGCCTCGACCCGCCCCTTGAAGATCGAGCCGATGATGGATTCGTGCCAGAACTCGTCCCCGACTGCCAGCCGCCCCTTGGCCGCCCATTGCGCCATCCGGGCCGAGGTGCCGGTGCCGCAGGGCGAACGGTCGATGGCCTTTTCGCCGTAAAACACCGCGTTGCGGGCGTGGGCGCCTGCTTCGGTTGGGGCGCCGGTCCACAGGATATGCGACAGCCCGTTGATGCGGGCGTCCTCGGGGTGGGTGAATTCGTATTTCGCGTTCAGCGCCGCGCGCAGCAGCGGCGACCAGCCGACCAGTTGCCCGGCGGTGTGGTCGGCAATGTCGCGAAAGTTCTTTTGCGGGTCCACGATGGCGTAGAAATTGCCGCCATAGGCCACGTCCACGACAATCTCGCCCAGACCCGGGACCTCGGCGGTCAGCCCCTCGGCGTAAAGGAAGCCGGGGACGTTGGTCAGGCGGACCTCCTCGACGAAGCGGCCGTCCTGCACATAGGTGATGTCGACCTTGCCGGCGGGGGTCTCGATCGACAGCCGGCCGGGTTCGCGCGGGGTGATCAACCCGTTCTCGATCCCCATGGTGATGGTGCCGATGGTGCCGTGGCCGCACATCGGCAGGCAGCCCGAGGTTTCGATGAACAGCACCGCCACGTCGCAATCGGGCCGCGTCGGCGGGTAAAGGATACTGCCCGACATCATGTCATGGCCGCGCGGTTCATACATCAGCCCGGTGCGGATCCAGTCATAGTCGCGCAGGAAATGCGCCCGCTTTTCCAGCATGTCCGCGCCCTGAAGCCGCGGCCCGCCGCCGGCGACCAGCCGCACCGGGTTGCCGCAGGTATGCCCGTCGATGCAGGAAAACATATGGTTAGCCATGGTCAGAACCTTGTTGACGAAAACGGTGCCAGCGGGATGGGCGGGGCGGCGCTGGTCACCAGATCGGCGACCAGCCGCGCGGTGCCGGGCGATTGCGTCAGCCCCAGATGGCCGTGGCCAAAGGCATAGGTGACGCGCGGGCTGCTGCGCGACGGCCCGATCACCGGCAGGCTGTCGGGCAGCGAGGGGCGAAAGCCCATCCACTGCACGCCGCCCTGCGGGTCCAGCCCGGGCAGGAAGGCCTGCGCCTTTTTCAGCATCGCCTCGGCCCGGCGGAAATTCGGGGGCAGTTCCAGCCCGCCCAGCTCCACCGCCCCGCCGACCCGAATGCTGCTGGACAGGCGCGACACCACAAAGCCGTGACCGCCGAAGGTCACCTGCGTGCGCAGGTCAAAGGCCCCCACGGGCAGGGTAGTGTTATAGCCGCGTTCGGTCTCCAGCGGGATTTTCTCGCCCAGCGAACGCGCGATGCGGTGGGAATGCGCCCCGGCCGCCAGCACCATATGCCCGGCGCGCCAGCCGTGGTCCAGCGCGACGCCATCGGCGCCGGGGGTCAGGGCGGTGACCTCGGCCCGCTCGATCCGGCCGCCGCCCGCGCGGAAACGCTCGGCCAGCGCCAGCGTATAGTCGCGAGGATCGCTGATCGAATACCATTCGGGCGTGAAGGTCCCCTTGACAAAGCGCGGCGACAGGCCCGGTTGCAGCTGGGCCATTTCTTCGGCGTCCATGTGGCGGAACACGATGCCGTGGCGGGTGCGGGCCTCCCAGCCGGGCAGCGAGGCGCGGAACTCGGCCTCGCTTTCGTAAACCTGCAAATTGCCGTCGCGGCGCAGCATGGGCAGGGTGCCGGTGGCGCGCAAGAACCCGTCCAGTTCCGCCCGGGACAGGTCCATCAGCGCCGTCTGCGCCGCGGTGGACGCCGCGACCCGCGCCGGCGAGCAGGCCCGCCAGAACCGGAACATCCACGGCGCGATCTTCAGCGCGTAAGACGGCGGCACCGTCAGCGGTCCCAGCGGGTCCAGCAGCCAGCGCGGCGCCTTGCGCAGAATCCCCGGCGAGGCCAGCGGCAGGATGTCGGTGAACGCGAACGCCCCCGCATTGCCGGCCGAGGCCCCCGCCGCCGGCCCCTCTCGGTCCAGCCCCACCACGTCCAGCCCCCGCATCTGCAAGGCCAGTGCCACGGACAGCCCCACGACCCCGGCGCCGACGACGATCACATCCGGCTGTGCCATCTTATGTCGTCGCCGCCAGGAATTTTTGCAGGTCG
>JAZIHR010000205.1:0-3576 GCA_036678445.1 Alphaproteobacteria bacterium | reverse complement strand
GCGGGGGCCCGCGCCACCCAGGATTTCGCCCGGGCGCTGGCCCCCGCCGCCGGCTTTGCCGCCGTGACGGTGGGCTTTATCGAGGAACCGCCGTTCCTTGCTGATGTGGTCCCCGAAGGTCCGGCGGTCTGCCTGCCGTTCTTCGCCACCGGCGGCGGCCATGTCACCGGCGATATTCCCCAGGGCTGGCGCGGGCAGGGTCCGGTCTCCCCGCCGATCGGCACCGCTGCGGGTGTGGCCGCGCTGATCGCCGCCACGCTGCGGGAAGCCGCGGCAGAAGGCGTTTCACAGGGCTGAGGCGGTTTCCCTGCGCACTGTTGCAGGGGGGCTGTCTGCCCCCCGTTGCCTGCGGCAACTCCCCCCGAGGATATTTGGGACCGCCCGAAGCCCCTAGAAGCCGCGGGCGCGCAGCAGGCGCGACAGGCCGCGGTCCGTCGCGGTGTAGATGGTCAGCGACAGCGCCACCACCACGAACAGCGCCGCGAACATCAGGTCGGTTTTCATCCGCCCGTTGGCGTGGATCATCAGCGCGCCAAGGCCGCGCGCGCCCCCGACCCATTCGCCGATCACTGCCCCGACCGGCGCATAGATCGCCCCCAGCCGCAGCCCCGAGGCCAGCCGCGGCAGCGCCGCCGGAAAGCGCAGGTGGCGCAGTTCTGCCCAGCGGCCGGCGCCCATGGTCCGCGCCACGTCCAGCTGGGCCATGGGCGGCGCAATCAGCCCGTCGTACAGCGCCTGCGCCACCGGGACAAAGGTGATCAGCACCACCATCGCCACCTTGGGCGCCACCCCGAACCCCAGCCACAGGGTCAGGATCGGCGCCAGCGCAAAGACCGGGATGGTCTGGCTGACGATCAGCGCCGGTTTCAGCGCCCGCCCCAGCCGCGGCCACAGCGTCATCGCCACCGCCGCCCCGATCCCCAGCGTGGTGCCGAGCACCAGCCCGGACAGGGTTTCGGCCCCGGTCAGCAGGGCGGCCGGGGCGATCTCGGCCCGGTGGCTCCACAGCGCGGCGCCAACTGCCAGCGGCGAGGGCAGCAGATAAGGCGGCAGCCCGGTCAGCCGCACCACGGCTTCCCACAGCAGCAGCCCGGCGACGAAGGAAAGGATCGCCCTCATGCCAGCAGCCTTTCGGTCAGGGCGGCCTGCGCGGCCAGCACCTCGGGCGCGTCGTGGCGGCGGGGAACCGGGCCGGACGGAGGCGGGTGCTCGGCCAGACCGGCGGGGGTCAGCACCAGGATCCGGTCGCCCAGCCGCGCGGCCTCGGCCGGATCGTGGGTCACCATCAGCACCGTGCGCCCCGACAGCAACCGCGCCGCCATGTCGCCGATCTGTAGGCGCAACGCCACGTCCAGCGCCGAGAACGGCTCGTCCAACAGCACCAGCGGGCGGTCCTCGGCCAGGGTGCGGGCCAGCGCCACCCGCTGCCGCTGCCCGCCCGACAGCCGTGCGGGCAGGCGATCTTCCAGTCCGGTCAGCCCGACCGCCGCGACCAGCCCCTTGATGCGCGCTGCGTCCACGGCCTCGCCGCGCAGCCGTGCGCCCAAGCCCACGTTCTGCGCGACACTCAGCCATGCAAACAGCCCCGGATCCTGCCCCATCAGCGCCGCTGGCTGTGAAGCGACGCTGCCGAGGAACCCGACCCCTGTCGGCAGCCCGGCCAGCAGCCGCAGCAGCGTGGATTTCCCCACGCCCGAGGCCCCCAGCAGGCAGGTCAGCCGCCCCGGTTCAAGCCGCAGCTCCAGCGGGCCGAACAGCCCCGGCACCTGGCCCGACACTGTTGGAGACATCTTCTGTCCCCAAATATCCCCGCCGGAGGCTCCTGCCGTGCCGCTCACACCAGCCCCAGCCCCCAGAACGCGACCTCAAGCCTGGTGGCGGCGGCAAAGCGTCGTTCCAGCGCGCGCCAGCGCGGCAGCGCCTCGGGGGTGTCGCCCAGCCTTGCGGCGACGGCACGGTCGATCAGCGCCCCGGCCTCGTGGCAGGCACGCTGGAAATCCTCGTTGGCATAGGTGTCGATCCATTCGCGATAGGGCGTGTCCGGCGCGGCCTCGCGCGCCAGCCGGGCGCCGATTTCGCCATAACCCAGCACGCAGGGGGCCACCGCCGCCAGCAGGTCCAGAAAGTCGCCGCTGTAGCCCGATTCCAGCACATAGCGGGTATAGGCCAGGTTCTCGGGGGCCTCTTCGGCGGCCTCCAGCGCCTCGGGTGTGATGCCTTCGGCGCCGCAGATACGGACATGCAGCGGCATTTCCAGATTGATCAGCGCGTCCACCGTGGCGGCGCAGGCGCGCATTTCGTCCAGCGTGTCGGCCTTGACGATCCCCAGCCCCCAGGCGCGGGTGAAGTGGATCAGGAAGCGGTAGTCCTGCACCAGATAGTTCAGGAACCCCTGCCGGGGCAGGGTGCCGTCACCCATCCCCTGCACGAAGCGGTGCCGCGTATAGTTGTCCCAATGCGGACCGGCGGCGGCGCGCCAGGCGGTGAAGCAGCGACCGTAGCTCATTGCGCTGCCCCCGGATCCATGGCGAATTTTGCGACCGGCCAGGTTTCCGGCACCAGCCCGGCCTCAAGCAGGAATGCCTCGAACCGCGCGTAGCGGCCGTGGTCCAGCGCGGCCGGGGAAATGGCGAAGCGGCCGAAGGTGTCGTCCCACGCGGCGGTGTTCAGCTCGTCCGACAGGTCGGGGGCGTGGGCGGCGAAGATCTCGCGCGCCTTGTCGGGGTGGTTGAGCATGAACTGCGTGGCCCGTTCCACCGCGCCCAGAAAGCGGTTGATGCGGTCCCGGTCGGGGGCGCGGTCAAGGGCGGCGGCGTTGGCGACATAGATCAACTCGTCATAGGCGGGCAGGCCCTCTTCCTCCAGATAGAAACAGCGACCATCGCCGCCGGCCAGACGCATCTGGGTCAGCTCGAAATTGCGATAGCCGCCGATGGTGGCATCGACCTGTCCCGACATCAGCGCCGGGGTCAGCGCCCAGTTGACGTTGACCATCTCGACATCGTCCAGCGTCAGCCCCGCCTGTGCCAGCAGGGCCGAGACCAGCGCCTGTTCGACCCCCGCCACGGAATAGCCGATGCGGCGGCCGCGCAGGTCGGCAAGCGACGCGACCGGCCCGTCCGCGCGCACCATCAGGCAGTTCAGCGGCGTGCCGACCAGCGTGCCGACGCGGACCAGCGGCAAGCCTTCGTGCACCTGCAAATGCAGCTGCGGCTGATAGGTGATCGCCAGGTCGGCGCGGCCGGCGGCGACCAGCTTGGGCGGGTCGGCGGGATCGGCGGGGGCGATGATCTGGACCTCAAGCCCGGCGTCGGTGAAATACCCCTGTTCGGCGGCCAGCACGATGGGGGCGTGGTCGGGGTTCACGAACCAGTCCAGAACCAGCGTCATCTTGTCCGCGGCAAAGGCGGGAAAGGCGGGGGCCAGCGCAAGCAGCGCGGCGGCGAGCAGATGTCTCATCAATCTCCTCCGGTGGCGATCAGGACGATATCGGGATGGGTGGATGCAAGGTTCCGCGCCGCCCGCCATGCCCGCAGGCCCGAGCGGCAGGCGATCACCACGCGGGCGCCGGTGGGC
>JAZIHR010000204.1:0-3585 GCA_036678445.1 Alphaproteobacteria bacterium | reverse complement strand
CCGCTGGTCCGCCGACCCCACCGCCCAGCCCGCCATTCAGGCCGCCCTGGGCAAGGCCCTGGCGAAAGAGGGCCAGGCCCTTGAATCCATGGCGCTGACCGCCACCCGGGCCGAGGTCCGCATCCGCAACACCCGCCACATCCAGCAGGCCGAGGCGATCGGCCGCACCGTGCGGCTGATGACGCGGGCGCTGCCGCCTTCCGTGGAAACGCTGGTGGTCACCTCGGTCGAGGGCGGGATGCCGGTATCCTCGCTGACCTTCCGCCGCTCGGATGTCGAGCGGCTGGAAAACACCGAGGCCGGCCGCATCGCCGCCGTCGCCGCCCTGACCGACCCCGCCGCCCGCAACGATGCGCTGGTGCAAAGCCCCGGCATCGCGCCGCGGTTCCAGTGGACGCTTGGCCCGTCCTACACCATCGGCCTGTTCGACCCCGACGAGCCGATCCGCTACGAGGTCGGCGCCGCGCTCAGCGGCAGCTACGAGCTGACGCCGGGGCTGACCATCAAGGGCACGCTGCGCCAGCGCCTGTTCGGCAACGCCGACCAGCGCGCGCCGTCCGGCTATACGATCGACAGCTACCTTTCCACCCCGTGGGACGACATCACCACCGCCAACAACGGCATCCCCCGGGTGCGTTCCGACAGCCGCATGTATTCCGGCAACGACCGCCCGCAGGTGCCCGAACTGACGCTGAACTGGAACGCCCACCCCGCGCCCGCGATCTACACCCGCGTCACCGTCGGGCTGCTGGAAACCATGTATGGCGGGATTTCCACCGAACTGCTGTGGAAACCGGCGGATTCGCGGCTGGGTCTGGGGGCCGAGGTCAACCACGTCCGCAAGCGCGACTATCGCGACGCCTTCGAGTTCCTGGATTACGAGGCCACCACCGCCCATGTCTCGGCCTATTACGAGCTGGGCAACGGCTTCATGGGGCAGCTGGATGTCGGGAAATACCTGGCCGGCGACACCGGCGCCACGCTCAACCTGCGCCGCGACTTTGCCAGCGGCTGGTCAATCAGCGCCTATGTGACCAAGACCGACCTCAGCGACGAGGATTCGGGCGAGGGCACGTTCGACAAGGGGGTCTCGGTGCAGATCCCGCTGAACTGGGCAGTGGGCACCCCGTCGAAACGGACCGTGGGCGGCAGCATCAGTTCCACCACCCGGGACAGCGGGCAGCGGGTGCGCACCGGGCAGCTTTATCACATCATCCGCAACGGTCATTCGACCAATATCTATGGCGGCTGGGGGAGGTTCTGGCGATGAGCAGGCATATCCGACAGGCAGCCACGGCACTGGCGCTGCTGGCAGCGGCGGGATGTTCGGGCGGGTCGGGCGATACCCCCACCCGGAACGAGACCCCCTCGATGCTGCGTATCGGCAGCAGCGTGCTGCGCGACAGCATCGCCGCGCGCAAGGCGCCCACCACCGCAAGCGCGGCCCCCGACCCGCAGGCCATGGCGGCCGAGGCGCTGGCCGCCAACCCCGGCCCGCTGATCCTGGCGGGGTTCGAGAACCAGGGCACTACCCAGGTGCTGGCGATGATGGGCGAAAACCGCGGGATGCGGACCTATATGACCAAGGCCGAACAGGCGCTGATCCTGCGCGGCTTCATGCTGACCGGCACCCGCGGGCTGGGCCACGACCTGTCAGTGGCCGAGGCCGACGGCTCGGCCGCGCTGGTCGCCGCCGGGCGTTCCGGCAGCGCGCGGCGGGTGATGCGCTATTACACCGGCGACGGGCTGGAACGCCCGTTGGAGTTCGCCTGCCGCGTCGGCCCCGGCCCGAACGCCGGCGTGATGGTCGAGGATTGCACCGGCCACGGCATCAGCTTTCAGAACAGCTACCTGCCTTCGGCCGGGGTATCGCGGCAATGGATCGGGCCGGGGCTTGGCTATGCGACCATCCAGGTGCTGCGGAACTGAAAAGCCCCGGGCGTCCAATGAAAAACCCGCCAGAACGGCGGGTTTTTTTATTGCGTGGAAAAGGGTCCGATGTAGCCCAAGCTGAATCGAGACGATTACTCAAGGCTCAGGGGTGGAGCCGCCATCGCCTTCGCCTCCGCCATTGTCGTTCTGGTTGTCGTCATTGTTGTTCGAGGCGATGACGGCGATCACCCCCAGCAGCAGCAGCGCCGGAATGATCAGCCCGGCGTTGGTCGAGGCCGGCCTGGTGTCGACCACCACGGGTTCGACCTCCACGACCGGGGCAACATAACCACCGGCAAAGGCAGAGGACACCGACAGGCCGAGGGCAGCGGCGAAAGCAGTGAATTTGGTCATGATCATGCTCTATGTGACTGGTTGCGCACCGTCGGTCGCCCGGCAGCGTAGGTTAATTCTTCCACAGGTCACAAAAATTTGAAAGAAATAAATGGACCAGCCCGGAAGCTGGTCCCTGTTCAGTATCGCGATCAGGTGGAAGGCGGCTCGTTATTGTCGTTGCCGTTGTCGTTGTCGTTGCCGTTGTCCGAGGCGATGACGGCGATCACCCCCAGCAGCAGCAGCGCCGGAATGATCAGCCCGGCGTTGGTCGAGGCCGGCTTGGTGTCGACGATGACAGGTTCGACCTCGACGATGGGGGCGACATAGCCGCCCGCCAGCGCGGTGGATGCCGACAGGCCAAGGCCCAGGGCAAAAGCAGTGAATTTGGTCATGATCATGATCCTCATGCGTTCGGAACCTGCCGTCTGCGCGGCATTAACCTTATTCTCTCGCATAAGTTACAAAAATTGAGAAGCTGTAAAACAACTTGACACCAAAAGGGTGCTGACCTGCCATGTGGTCGCACGCCACACCGGCCAAGTCGAACCCGCCCTGCCGGGTGCAAGCAGTGGCCCCTGCCCGACCCTGTCGCCGGATTTCGCAAAAAGAAAGGCCGGTCACGAGGACCGGCCTTTCATCATGCCACTGAAAAACAATGGCTTGTCGGATCAGTCCGCAGCCACCGCGGCGATCACGCCCAGCAGCAGCAGCGCCGGGATGACGAGGCCAGCGTTGGTCGAGGCCGGCTTGGTGTCGACAACGACGGGCTCGACGTCGACGACGGGGGCAACGTAGCCACCGGCGAGGGCGGTCGAGGCGGACAGGCCGAGGGCAACGGCAACGGCAGAGAGTTTGGTCATGATCATGCTCCGTATTTCTTTTTGAAGTCTGCCGGTTGCCCGACAGCATCGCAGCGACAGTCGCATAAAGCCGAACCCTAGAAAAGCGGCACAGGTGGCCACGACAGCGGGTCCGCGGCCACTGTTGCATATTGGCCAACACCGGCGCGACGCCCCGGTTCCGGCTGGCCCGAAAGCCACCCGGACCGTGGCAATTCCGCATCGCACGGCAGATTTGTTCGGCAAGAATTTGCGCAGTTTTCCGGCAGCGGACGCGTTTTACCGCGCATCCGCGCCCCGTTCCGTGCCCAACAGAGAATCAGCCCCGAAAATCGCTGCGTCGGGGCGCCGTTCCGCACCCGAATCACCGCGCCAACGCGCGCAGCCCGCCTGCGGCCTGCGCCGGTTTCCCGCAAGGAACCCGGCGCCGCAGTGGCGGTTACTTGCGCCCGCCCCCCTTGGGCCCGCCACCCATGGG
>JAZIHR010000203.1:0-3663 GCA_036678445.1 Alphaproteobacteria bacterium | reverse complement strand
GGGCAGGGGGCTGCGCGCCGGGTTCGGCGTGGGGGATATCGTAGCTGCGGCCCTCGAACGACACCCGCATCGGCACCAGCGCCTTGGGAACAAGGCAGGAAAACAGCCGCACCACGGGTTGCGGCGCCGGGCGGCCGCCGGCGAACCCGGTCAGCCCCTGCGCCATGGCCGAGGCCGCCGGGTAGATTTCGCGGCCCAGGATTTCCAGCGCGCCGCGATCGCGGTGGCTGGCGGCCAGTTTCAGCACCACCTCGCGCGTGTCTTGCGCCCGGGCCTGTGCGCCGTAGTTGCTTTCCGCGCCCAGCAGCTCGATCAGCGTGTCGGTGAAGGGGGCGAAACCGTCCCGCGCCAGCAGTCGCGCGACGCGGGCAAGGATCGCCTGCCCGGTGGCCTGCGCCTTGGCAGCGGCCTCGCGCCCCGCCACCATCATCGTGGCGGCGACGCGCCAGCCGTCGGCCCACGTGGCGCTGACCTTGAGGCTGTCGCCCGGCGCCCGGCCGCGCGCGCCGGTCACGCGCACAAGGTCCGGGCCGGCCTGTTCCAGCCGCACCCCTGACCAGTCGCAGGTCACGTCGGGCAGCAGATAGGCGGCAGGGTCGCCGACCTCGTAGCACAGCTGCTCGGCCACCGTCGCGGTCGAGACCAGCCCGCCGGTGCCCTCGGGCTTGGTGATCTCGAAACTGCCGTCGGGGTGGCAGATGGCGATGGGAAACCCCATGTCGTCCCAGCCCGAGACGGTCTCGCGCCAGTCGGTGAAGATGCCGCCGGTCACCTGCGTGCCGCATTCCAGCAGATGCCCGGCAAGGCTGCCGGCGGACAGCAGGTCGTGGTCGCCCTCGAACCAGCCGAATTCGTGGATCAGCGGCCCCAGCACCAGCGCGGAATCGACCACCCGCCCGGTCAGCACCACATCCGCGCCCATTCCCAGCGCCCGGGCGATGCCGAAGGCGCCCAGATAGGCGTTGATGCTGAGCAGCCGTTCCGGCATCGGCGCGCCGGTGAACATTTCCGTGGTGCCACGGGCGCGCAGATCGTCGGCGATGGGGGACAGGTCGTCGCCCTCGACCACCGCCACCCGCAGCGACAGCCCCTGTTCGGCGAACAGCGCCTGCAAGGCGTCGCGGCAGGCGTGCAGGTTCACGCCGCCCGCGTTCACCACCACGCGGATGCGCCGCGCCGCGATCTCGGCCGCCAGGGGGCGCATCACCTGGGTGATGAAGTCGCCGGCGAAACCGGCGTCGGGGGCGCGCGCCTTCATCCGGGACAGGATCGCCATGGTGACCTCGGCCAGGTAGTCCATCACCAGGTAATCGACATTGCCCTGCCGGACGATCTGGGCCGCGCCCTCGGGGCTGTCGCCCCAGAAGGCGCCGCCGCAGCCGATGCGGATGCTCTGGTCCATGGTCAGCGCCCCGTCCAGTTCGGAGGGCGCTTTTCAGCGAAGGCGGCAAAGCCTTCGCGGGCGTCCTCGGTCCGGGCCATGTTGGCCAGCATGAAGGGGGCGTATTCCAGCGCCGCGTCCAGGCTCATCTCGCGGATCTTCGCCAGCCCCTGCTTGCCCAGCCGAATGCCGGTGGGGGTCTTGTCGGTGATCCGCGCCAGCAGCCAGTCCAGTTTCGCGTCCAGTTCCGCCGCGGGCACGGCATAGTTGACGATACCATGCGCCAAAGCGGCCGAGGCGGTGATTGGCTCGCCGGTCAGGCACATCTCCATCAGCAGGCGGTTGGGGGTGTTGCGCAGCAGGAAGGGCAGGATCATCATGGGAAACAGCCCGACCTTGACCTCGGTCACGCCCAGCAGCGCATCCTCGCGCGCGACCACCAGATCGCAGGCGCAGACCAGGCCAAAGCCCCCCGCCAGCGCGTGCCCGTTCACCCGCGCGATCAGCGGCAGGCGGCAGTCGTTCATCCGGCGCAGCAGCGCCGCGACATAGTGGCGGGGGTCGGCCGCGTCGATGGCAAAGGGCGCGCCGTCCGCCGCCGGTTGCAGGTCGCCGCCCGCGCAAAAGGCGCGGTCCCCGGCGCCGGTCAGCACCACGGCGCGGATATTGCCGTCCGCTTCGGCCCGGTCCAGCGCCGCGATGATCGCCGCCGCCACATCCGCATTCAGCGCATTGCGCCGCGATTCCCGCGCGATGGTGATGGTCAGCGTAGCGCCGCTGCGGGTGATCGTGACCGGATCGGACATGGCGCTGACCCCTCCTTCAGCCTGTATCCCGTAATTAATGAGGTTGCTTCACTGGCCCTGTCAATCGCCATCTTTGCATGAATCAAAACTCTTGACCGGTTCGGTCGAAGTAGTGATGAATATTGTTCATCAACAGGCGCCGACGCGCCCCGGCCAAGGAGCTGCCCGATGACCCGCAATCACCCGGACCTGTTCGAGCTGGACCCCGAACGTGTCGCGGTCCTTGATCACGCGGACCGTTTCGCGCGGGGCGAGCTTTATCCGTTGTCCGAACGGATGGACGCCGAGGAATGGTGGCCCGAGGACGGGATGCGCCGGATCGGCGAGGCCGGGTTTCTGGGCGCCACCATCCCCGAGGAATTCGGCGGCGCCGGCATGGACCTGCTGTCCGCCGGGCTGGTGGTGCAGGCGTTTTCGCGCTGGAACCACGCCATGGCGCTGTCGGCGGTGGCGCATGACAACCTGTGCGCCAACAATATCTGGCGCAACGGCAACGACGCTCAGCGCCGCAAATACCTGCCCGACCTATGTTCGGGCAAAAAGATCGGGGCGCTGGGGCTGACCGAGCCGGGGGCGGGGTCGGACGCGCTGGGCTCGATGCGCACCACCGCGCGGCGCGACGGCGACCATTATGTGCTGAACGGGACCAAGATCTTCATCACCAACGGGCCGGTGGCCGACGTGGTGCTGGTCTATGCCAAGACCGCGCCCGACCAGGGCACCCGCGGCATTTCCGCCTTTATCGTGGAAACCGACACCCCCGGCTTCAAGGTGGCGCAGAAGCTGGTCAAGATGGGCTATCGCGGCAGCCAGACGGCCGAGCTGGTGTTCGAGGACTGCCTTGTGCCGGCGGAAAACCTGGTCGGCGCGGAAAACCGCGGCGTCGGCATCGTGATGAGCGGGCTGGACCTTGAGCGCGCCATGGTCGCGCCGCTGTGCCTGGGCATCGCGGAACGGGCGCTGGACCTGTCGCTGGACTATGCCAAGACCCGCCGCCAGTTCGGCAAGCCGATCGGCAGCTTCCAGATGGTGCAGTCGATGCTGGCCGAGATGTATGTCCAGACCGAGGCGATGCGCACGCTGGTCTGGCGGGTGCTCGGGGCTGCCTCGCATGTCGAGGCGGGCGAGGGCGGGCGCGGCGACATCCACCGGCTGACCGCGGCCTCGGTGATGTTCGCTGCCAATACGGTGAACAAGGTGCTGGACCTTGCCGTGCAGGTCCACGGCGGCAGCGGTTATATCTGGGAATCGGAAATCAACCGGCTGTATCGTTCCACCAAGCTGCTGGAAATCGGCGCCGGCACCACCGAGGTGCGCAAGCTGATCATCGCCGGCGATCTGCTCAAGGATATGCCCCGTGACTGATGCCGTGACTGATGCCGTGACCCCCTTTGGCTTGACCGACGCGCAGCTTGCCACGCAGCGCACGGTGTTCGCGCCCGATGCGCTGGCGGGGCAGGTGGCGGTGATCTCGGG
>JAZIHR010000202.1:0-3677 GCA_036678445.1 Alphaproteobacteria bacterium | reverse complement strand
CAGACCGCGACTTCCACCACCCCGTCGCCTGCGGCTGCCGATCCCGCGCCTGTTCACGATACCCCGGAACCGGGGACCCGCCGGCTACATGCCGTGCGCCGCAGCGACCGGAGCTGAGGCTTGTCCAAACGCCCTGACGACATTGACGATTCATCGGCCCCGCTGATCGAACACTTGGCCGAGCTGCGCTCGCGGCTGATCTGGTCGGTGCTGGCCTTCGTGACCGCCGCGATCCTGTGCTATTTCATCTGGCAGCCGGTCTTTAACGTGCTGACCCAGCCGATCTGCGGCGCGCTGGCGCGGCGCGGGCAGGAATGCGGGCTGATCATGCTCAAGGTGCAGGAAGGCTTCTTCCTAGCCATGCATATCGCCATGTTCGGCGGCTTCATCCTTGCCTTTCCGGTGATCGCCTATCAGCTGTGGCGTTTCATCGCGCCCGGGCTTTACCGTTCGGAAAAACAGGCGTTCCTGCCGTTTCTGATCGCCTCGCCCGTCATGTTCATCCTGGGCGCCAGCTTCGCGTATTTCATCATCCTGCCTTGGGCTTTCGACTTTTTCCTTGGTTTCCAAAGCGGGCCGCTGGTCCTGCCCGACGACCCCGCCGCCCCGGTGGTGACCGAGCCGAAGATGGCGGGCATCGTGTTCCAGGGGTCGATCGCGGAATATCTGTCGCTGACCACCAAGTTCATCCTCGCCTTCGGGGTGTCCTTCCAGTTGCCGGTGGCGCTGACCCTGATGGGCAAGGCCGGGCTGGTGTCCTCGGCCGGGCTGGCCTCGATGCGGCGCTACGCGATCGTGCTGATCCTGGTGCTGGCCGCGATGGTCACCCCTCCTGACGTGATCAGCCAGGTCGTGCTGTTCGCGGTGATCTATTCGCTTTACGAAATCGCCATCCAGCTGGTGAAACGTATCGAAAAGCGGCGCGAGGCCGAGCTGCGCGCCGAAGGACTATGGGTTGACGATGACTGATCCCGCGCTGACGCGCATCGCCGATGCACTCGACCGGCTGTCGCCGCCGCCCGCCCCCGCGCCCAGTTTCACCGAAGCCGAGGCTTACGTCTGGCACACCGCCCCCGACCGGCTGGAGCCTGTCCGCCGCGTCAGCCGGGTGCCGCTGGACCAGCTGGTCGGCATCGACCGCGCACGCGACACGTTGCTGGCCAACACGTTGCAGTTCGCGCGCGGGCACGCCGCTAACAACGCGCTGTTATGGGGCGCGCGGGGGATGGGGAAATCCAGCCTTGTCAAGGCAGTCCACGCCAAGGCCGTGGCGCTGGACCTGCCGCTGGTGCTGGTCGAGATCGCCCGCGACGACCTTGATTCGGTGGGGCGGCTGCTGGCGATCCTGGGCGACAGTGACCGCCGTTTTGTCCTGTTCGCCGACGATCTGTCGTTTTCCAACGACGACGCGCAGTACAAGTCGCTCAAGGCCGTGCTGGACGGCGGGCTGGCGGGGCGGCCGACGAATGTCGTGCTGTATGCGACCTCGAACCGCCGCCACCTGATGCCGCGCGACATGATCGACAACGAACGCGCGACCGCCATCCACCCCGGCGAAGCGATCGAGGAAAAAGTCTCGCTTTCCGACCGATTCGGGCTGTGGCTGGGGTTCCATGCCTGCGGGCAGGACGAATATCTGGCGATGATCGACGGTTATTGCGCCGCCTACGGGTTGCAGATCGACCCCGCCCGGCTGCGGGCCGAGGCGATCGAGTGGCAGGCCACCCGCGGTGCCCGCTCGGGGCGGGTCGCCTGGCAGTTCTTTACCGACCTGGCGGGCCGCGAAGGGCTGGCGATCTGAGCCGCTAACCAGAGCTTAAGGGTTTTCTGCAATCCTCGCCGGACGTAACCAGTGATTCGGGCGGGGAATGCAGGGCGCAACTCAGACTGAAACCGACGGGGCGCCAGCCGGTGGCTCGGTGTTGTGGCGCCATGTCAGGGCGGCGACGACCCGGCGCAAGGACGGCTTGGCCATCCCGCCGGGCGGTGCATCGCAGGGGCGGGCAGCGGCGGCGCGATCACCCGAACGGGCGGTGGCCGGCGCAATCGGGCGGGCCGCCGACCGGGTCCACCGGATGCCGTTGTTCTTCGACCGCATCGAATGGAACCAGGCGGCGCTGGCCGAACTGGGCGAACTTCTGCCCGAGGGGGCGCTGATCTCACTGATCGAAGGGCCAGGCGATTCGCTGGGCGTCGTCGCGATCTGCCCCGGGTTGCTGGCCGCGGTGACCGAAATGCAGACCGCGGGGCGCGTGTCCTCGCGCCCGGCGCCGCCACGCCGGCCGACCCGGACCGATGGCAGCATCTGTGCCGATTTCATCAATGCGACGCTGGCGGAACTGGGCGCCGACCCGGGGTTCTGGCCCGGCCGGGACCGTATTCGCGGCTATCGCTATGCCAGCCACCTGGACGATCTGCGGGCGCTGGACCTGCTGTTGGAAGAGGGAACCTTTCACCTGCTGTCCGTCGGGCTGCGTGCCGGCGAGGCCGGGCAGAGGAACGGGCATCTTGTGCTTGCCTGGCCGGCCGACCCTGCGCAGCCGGGCTACGGTGCCGACGACGATGCAGGAACAGGCAAGGCTGACGACAGCGCCATCCCCCTGTCGCTGGCCGGCGCTGTCCACAATGCCCCGATCGAGCTGGTGGGGGTGCTGTGCCGCCGCCAGATTTCGCTGCGGGAACTGGCGGCGCTGGCGCCCGGCGACGTGATCGCGCTGCCGCCCGATGTCTTGGGTGCGGCGACGCTGGAAACCGCCATGGGCCAGGTGCTTTTCCGCGGAAAGCTGGGCGAGATGGCCGGGCGCCATGCGCTGCGCCTGTTGCCTGCCGCGGATACGCCCGCGGCCGGAACCACCCGCGCTGAGGCCGCGGGGGCGTTCACCGGGGCCTCGGTGCAGGACGACCTGCCGCTGGGTGACCTCGACATCCCGGATCCGTTTCGCCCAGGGCTGCCCGAATCGCCGCCCGCTGCCACGGTCGAGCCCGAGCCTCCGGCGGAATCCGCGTGATTCTGTGGTCGGCAGAGGGCTGACGGGGGGATTCGTCGGGTCGTGGCAGAAAACCCGGCGTTGCGAACAGGCTGAACCCGGAGCCGAGCGGGCACCCTTGTGGTTGTCTGCCGGACCTGTGGCTTACAAGGCATTTGCCGTAATAATTGCGCAGGGGGCCGCCCGCCCTGCCATTCGGGCCATGAGGTGCCCGAACGATGAAAGCCTTGCACGATGAAAGCCATGCGGCGACCGTCCTGCGGTGCTGCTTTGAGTTGGCCCCCGGCATCTGCGGCAGGCAATCCCGGCAGTTTGGGGACGTGATCCGAGGCGCCGTGCAAGAGTTTCGCACAAGAGCTTGTCGTGGCAGACGTCGCTGGTTTTTTGCTTTGGGCAGTGGGCAGTGGGCAGTGGGCAGTGGGCAGCAGCCGTCGCTGTCTGGAAGTTGCCGGCGTGGGGGCCGGCGATGGTGCTGCCCGTCGTGGCTGCAAGAGGCCGGCAGACAAGGGTCGCGCGTTTGCACCGGCTTTCGCGCCAGGTTTTTTTTTCCGCCGAATCGACGGCTTCAGGGTGAATCTTCGGGGCCAAGGTTCTGCCGTAACCATGCGGGGCGACAGGCGGGCGCGCTTTCCCGCGCGCGTCCTCTCGGGTGGCTACGCTACTTTGCGCGTCAGTTGTTCCGCCCCCTCC
>JAZIHR010000201.1:0-3745 GCA_036678445.1 Alphaproteobacteria bacterium | reverse complement strand
CGGGCGGGGCGGGGACGGCCGGCGGTTTCGGGATGCCCGTTCACGCTGATGTCGGCAAGATAGGTCAGGATCCGGGTGGCGCGGTCCTGCCGGGGCGCGAACTCGAACAGCTCGGGGGTGGTGTCGATGAACTTGGTGGTGGCCTGGTCGGACAGGAACACCGGATGTTTCAGCAGGTTGATGACAAAGTCGATGTTGGTCGACACGCCCCGCACCCGGAATTCGCGCAAGGCCCGGTCCATGCGGCGGATCGCGGCCTCGGGGGTCTGGGCCCAGGCGGTGACCTTGACCAGCAGCGAATCGTAATAGCGGGTGATGACCGCGCCGGCATAGGCGGTGCCGCCGTCCAGCCGGATGCCGTTGCCGGTGGCGCTGCGATAGGCGGTGATGCGGCCGTAATCGGGGATGAAGTTGTTCTGCGGGTCCTCGGTGGTCACCCGGCACTGGATCGCGTGACCCGACAGGCGGATGTCGCTTTGCGCCCCCATGCCGGTGGCCTGCGCCAGGGTCGCGCCCTCGGCGATGCGGATCTGGGCCTGCACGATGTCGATGCCGGTGACCTCTTCGGTCACGGTATGCTCGACCTGGATGCGCGGGTTCACCTCGATGAAGTAAAAGGCGCCGGTGTCGATGTCTTGCAGGAACTCGACGGTGCCGGCGTTGCGATAGCCGACGGCGCGGCCGATCTTCAGCGCCAGCCCGCAGACCTCGGCGCGCTGTTCGTCGTTCAGATAGGGGGCGGGGGCGCGCTCGACCACCTTCTGGTTGCGGCGCTGCACGGTGCAGTCGCGTTCATACAGGTGGTAAAGCCCGCCGTGGCTGTCGCCCAGCAACTGCACCTCGACGTGGCGGGCGCGCTGGATCATCTTTTCCAGATAGCCCTCGCCGTTGCCAAAGGCGGCCTCGGCCTCGCGCCGGCCTTCGCGGATCTTTTCCACCAGCTCGTCGGCCGAGGCGATGGGCCGCATCCCCCGGCCGCCGCCGCCCCAGCTGGCCTTGAGCATCAGCGGGTAGCCGACCTGGGCAGCCTCGGTGCGGATCGCGTCGAAGTCGTCGCCCAGCACCCCGGTCGCGGGAATCACCGGCACGCCGGCTTCGATCGCCACCTTGCGGGCGCTGGCCTTGTCGCCAAGCGCGCGCATGGTGTCAGCCGTCGGCCCGATAAAGGCGATGCCGGCCGCCACGCAGGCATCGACGAAATCGGGGTTTTCCGACAGCAGCCCATAGCCCGGATGAATCGCGTCACAGCCCGATTCGCGCGCCACCCGGATGATTTCGGGAATCGACAGATAGGCCGCGACCGGTCCCAGCCCCGCGCCGATCCGATACGCCTCGTCGGCCTTGAAACGGTGCAGGCTAAGCTTGTCCTCTTCAGCGTAGACTGCAACCGTTCGCTTGCCCAGCTCGTTCGCCGCGCGCAGGACGCGAATCGCGATTTCTCCGCGATTCGCGACCAGGATTTTGTGGAACATCGACCGCCTTGCCTCCTCCAGCCATGTCGCGGACAACTTTTCAGCAGGGTCGCGCGGCTGCAAGCCGTTATCTGCCGCCCTGCCGCCTTGTGCCGAAGAACCCGCGCAGCAGCGCGGCCGATTCAGCGGCGCCGATGCCCTCGTAGACCTCGGGGCGGTGGTGGCATTGCGGGTGGTCGAACACCCGTGCCCCATGTGCCACACCCCCCATGCGCGGGTCGGGCGCGCCGTAATACAGCACCGCGATCCGCGCGGCCGAGATGGCGGCGGCGCACATCGGGCAGGGTTCCAGCGTGACCCACAGCCGGTAACCGGGCAGGCGTTCCGACCCGGCGGCGGCGCAGGCGGCGCGGATCGCCAGGATTTCCGCATGCGCGGTCGGGTCCGACAGTTCCCGGGTGCGGTTGCCGGCGCGGGCGACCACGCGCCCGGCAGGGTCGGTCAGCACCGCGCCCACCGGCACCTCGCCGCGGGCGGCGGCGGCGCGGGCTTCGGAGAGTGCGGCGTCCATCTGGCTGTGAAACATGCCCCCGGATGCCCCGGACGACCGGCCCATGCAAGGATGGCTTTTCGACGGCTTTTCGTCGGGCGCGCTTGGCGATACTCTGGGCCACTTGACCACCGCAGCGATGCGCAGGAGATCGCCATGACCGACCAGCCCACCCCCGACAACAACGACCAGCTTCCCGAAACGCCCCCGGCGACCGAGCCAACCGAAACGCCCCCGGCGCCCGAGCCGGCGCAGGCGCCCGCGCTGACCGGGCCGACCGGCGACGATGCCGGCAGCACGCCCGCGCCCGCCCCTCCCGCGCCTTCCGGCGAACGCATCGCCAAGATGATGGCCCGCGCCGGCGTCGCCAGCCGCCGCGAGGCCGAGCGCATGATCCTGGAAGGCCGGGTCACCGTGAACGGCCGCAAGATCGACAGCCCGGCGCTGGACATCCTGCCCTCGGATCAGGTGCGCATCGACGGCAAGCCGATGGAGGCGCCGCAGGAAACCCGACTGTGGCTGTATTACAAGCCGGTCGGGCTGGTGACCTCGGAATCCGACGAAAAGGGCCGGCAGACCGTGTTCGATGCGCTGCCGCGCGACCTGCCGCGGGTGATGAGCGTGGGGCGGCTTGACCTCAATTCCGAAGGGCTGCTGCTGCTGACCAACGACGGTGAGCTGAAACGGCGGCTGGAACTGCCCGCCACCGCCTGGCTGCGCCGCTATCGCGTGCGGGTGAACGGCAACCCGACCGAGCTGACCTTTGACCCGCTGCGCCGCGGCGCCACCATCGACGGCGAGGATTTCGCCCCGATGGAGATCAAGCTGGACAGCCAGCAGGGCGCCAACGCCTGGCTGAGCGTCGGCATCCGCGAGGGCCGCAACCGCGAGATCCGCCGTGCCATGGCCCATGTCGGGTTGCAGGTGAACCGGCTGATCCGCATCGGCTACGGCCCGTTCAAGCTGGCCGGGCTTGAGGTGAACGAGGTGCGCGAGGTCAAGCGCCGCATCCTGCGCGACCAGCTGGGCGGGCTGTATACCGGCGAAACCGAGGGCGAAGGCGACACCCCGCGCCGGCCCCGCGCCTCGGGGGCGGCGCGCGACATGGGCCTGCGTCCGGACCGCGCGCCCCGGGGCGATGCACCCGAGGGCGAACGCCCGGCGCGCAAGCCGCGGATGCGCAAGGATTCCTCCGAAGGCGACCGCGCCGCGCGTCCCTTCCGTGAAAACCGCGAGGGCGGCCCCGATCGCAAGCCCCGCTTCGCGCGCGAGGGCGATGAGCGTCGCCCCTTTGTCCGCCGCCCCGAGGGGGATCGCCCCGACCGGGCTGCCGGGCCGGGCGACAGGCCGGCAAGGCCGGAAGGCAAGGGTTTTGCGGGAACGGGCCCGCGCGGTTCCCGCCCCCGTCCCGACCGGGCGGATCGCCCCGACCGTTCCGACCGTTCCGATCACCGGCCCGGCGGGGGCAAGAGCTTTGGCCCTCGTGATGGCGGGCCGCGGCGCGAAGGGCCCCGGAATGAAGGAACCCGCAGCGAAAACCCTCGGGGTGAAGCCGCCCGGGGCGGGAAACCCTGGGGCGATCGGGCCAGAGCCGGCACCCCCCGCGGGGCCGAGCATCGGGGGGCTGAGCACCGGGGATCCGAATACCGGGGCGCCGGGCCCAAGGGGGCCGGATACAAGGGAACCGACAAAAGAACGGACAAGGGGGCAGAGGGCAAGGGCGCTGGATTCCGGGGCGGCTTCAAGCCCGGCAGCAAGGCGCCGGGCCCCCAGGGTGCCGGGC
>JAZIHR010000200.1:0-3796 GCA_036678445.1 Alphaproteobacteria bacterium | reverse complement strand
GTGCGCCGTGGGGGGCAGCGCCCCCCTTACGCCACCAGCGCCTCGGCGCGTTTCAGGTCCACGCTGACCAGCTGGCTGACCCCCTGTTCAACCATCGTCACCCCGAACAGCCGGTCCATGCGCGACATGGTGACGGCATGGTGGGTGATGATCAGGAACCGCGTGTCGGTGCGCCGGGTCATCTCGTCCAGCAGGTCGCAGAACCGGGCGACGTTGGCATCGTCCAGCGGCGCGTCGACCTCGTCCAGCACGCAGATCGGGGCGGGGGTGGCCAGGAACACCGCAAAGATCAGCGCCAGCGCGGTCAGCGTCTGCTCGCCCCCCGACAGCAGGCTTAACGTGGACAGTTTCTTGCCCGGCGGCTGGGCGAGGATTTCCAGCCCGGCCTCCAGCGGGTCGTCGGATTCGACCAGCACCAGCCGCGCCTCTCCGCCGCCGAACAGATGGGTGAACAGGGTGGTGAAATTGCCGTTCACCGTGTCAAAGGCCGCCAGCAGCCGCTCGCGCCCCTCGCGGTTCAGGCTGCCGATGCCGCCGCGCAGCTTGCGGATCGCCTCGGTCAGGTCGTGCTTTTCCGCCGACAGCCGATCCCTTTCGGTTTCCAGTTCGCTTTTGTCCGCGTCGGCGCGCAGGTTGACCGGCCCCAGCGAATCGCGCTGGCTGCGCAGCCGGGCGATGTCGGTTTCAAGCTGTGCGGGGCCGGGCAGGGCGGCAGAGTCCAGGGTTTCCGCCAGCGCCTCGGGAGAGGTGTCGAGTTCCTCGGCAATGCGGGCGCCGGCCTGCGCCTCGGCCTCGCGCGCGGCGTCGGTGCGGGCCTCGCTGCGGGCGCGGGTTTCGCGGGCATCGGCGGCGGCGCGTTCGGCGTCACGCTCGGCAGCCGTGGCGGAAAGCAGCGCGGCATCGGCGGCGGCCAGCGCGGCGCGGGCGCGGGTCAGGCGGGCGTCGGCCTCGGCCATGCGCTGTGACAGCGCCTGCCGCTGGGCAGCAAGCGATTCGGGCAGAGCCTCGGCCTCGGCCAGTTCGGCGGCGGTGGCAGAGCGGCGCGCCGACAGCTCGGCGGCGCGGGTGCCGGCCTGTTCCAGCCGCAGCCGCCAGCCGGAATCCTCGCGCGAGATTTCTTGCAGCCGCTTGACCCGCGCGGCGCCTTCGCGGCGCAATTCGTCCAGCGCGCCGCGGCGGGTCAGAGTGGCGATGCGGGCGGCCTCGACCGCGGTCTTGGCCTGCTCGACGGCGGCGGCGGCCTCGGCGCGGTCGGGCAGGGCGGCCAGCGCCGATTCGGCCTCGGCCAGGCGGCGGGCGGCGTCGGCCTGGTCGCTTTCGTGACGGGCGGCCTCGGCGCGGGCGGATTCGGTGCGGCCCTGCGCCAGCGACAGCTCCGATTCGGCGCGGGTGGCGGCGCGCGAGACATCCGACAGCGTGCGTTCGGCGGCGCGGCTGGCATCGCGGGCAGAGGTTTCCGCGGCGGTCGCGTCCTTCAGCGCGGTGCGGGCGGCCTCATGCGCGGCGATGGCGGTCGCGGCGCGGCTGCGCGCGGCCTCGGCCTGCGCGGTGGCGTCCTTGAGCCGGTTGACCTGTTGCAGATGCAGCGCCGCGGCGGAGCCTGCCTCGCCCGCCGGCAGCACCAGCCCGTCCCAGCGGAACAGATCGCCCGCGGCGGTGACCAGCCGCTGCCCCGGGTGCAGATGCGGCTGCATCCGCGCGGCGCTGGCGGCGTCCGGGGCGATGCCGATCTGTGCCAGCCGCCGGGCCAAGGCCGCCGGCGCCTGCACCTGTGCGGCCAGCGGCGTCGCGTCCTTGGGCAGCGCGGGGTCGCCGGCGGTGGCGGGCAGGTTGCGCCAGCCGGCGCCTTTGTCGGTCGCGGGCAGCCGCAGCTCGTCGCCAAGCGCGGCGCCCAGGGCGGCCTCGAACCCCGGCGCGACCGAGATATCGTCCAGCACTGCCCCGCCCTCGGCCCGGCCGCGCGCGACCAGCCGCGACAGCGCCGCGCATTCGGCTTGCAGCGCAGCGGATTCGCCCTCGGCGGTGGCGCGGCTGGTGCGGGCGGCGGTTTCGGCGTCGGCGGCGGTGGCGCGGGCAGATTCGGCGGCGGCAAGCCGGGTTTCGGCGGTGGTGGCGGTGTCGGCGGCACCCTGCTGCGCCGCCTGCGCCTGTTGCAGGGCCACTGCTGCCTGCTGCCCGGCGGTTTCGGCGCGCTGCACCGACTCGGCCGCTTCGGCCTGCGCGCGGCCTGCGCGGTCGCGCATGGTGCGCAGATCATGGACCAGCCGTTCTGCCGATTGGTGGCGGGCGGCGGCGCGGGCGGATTCGTCGGTCAGTTCGCCCAGCCGCGATTCGAGCTGGCGCAGGGCGGCGGCGGCCTCGGTCGCGGCGGCCTCGGCCATGGCCAGCCGGTCGTCGTGACCGGCATGGGCCTTTTCAAGCGCGGTCCGTTCCCAGTCGAGCCGTGCCAGGACCTCGCCCGCGTCGTGGTTCAGCGCGGCCTCACGCTCGATGTCGCGGTCCAGCTGCGCCAGCCGCGCCGACAGCGTGGCGATGGCGTCGCGGGCGCGGGTGTCGGCGTCGTCCAGCGATTCGGTTTCGGCGATGGCGCGGGTGCGGATCGCGGCGGCGATGGCGTCTTCCTCGCGCAGGGGGGGCAGCGCCGATTCGGCGTCGGCGCGGGCGGCGGTGGCGTCCCCGGCGGCAGCCTCGGCCGCCAGCGCGGCGCGGGCGTCGGCGGCCAGCGTCACCTGCGCCTGGTCCAGCGCCGCCCGCGCATCCGCCCAGCGGCGATACAGCAGTGCGCTTTCCGCTACCCGCAGCGCCGCCCCGATCTCGCGGTAGCGCGCGGCGGTGCGGGCCTGCCGTGCCAGCGCCGCGGCCTGCGTAGAAAGCTGATCCAGCGTGTCGTCCACACGGCCAAGGTTCTGCTCGGCCGCGTCCAGCTTCAGCCCGGCCTCGTGCCGGCGCTGATACAGCCCGCCGATGCCCGCGGCTTCCTCCAGCACGCGGCGGCGGGATTTCGGCTTGGCGTTGATCAGTTCGGAAATCTGTCCCTGCCGCACCAGCGCCGGCGATTGCGAGCCGGTCGAGGCATCCGCGAACAGCATCTGCACGTCGCGCGCCCGCACCTCGCGCCCGTTGATGCGATAGGCGGAGCCGGCGTCGCGGGTGATCCGGCGCGTGATTTCCAGCGCGTCGCTGTCGTTGAAACCCACGGGCGCCCGCCGCGCGCTGTTGTCGATGGCCAGCCCGACCTCGGCGTGGCCGCGGGCCGGGCGGCGGGTGGTGCCGGCGAAGATCACGTCCTCCATCCCGTCGCCGCGCATGGCGGTAGGGCGGTTTTCGCCCATCACCCAGCGCAGGGCCTCCAGCAGGTTCGACTTGCCGCAGCCGTTCGGGCCGACTACGCCGGTCAGCCCCCGGCGGATGACCAGCTCGGTCGGGTCCACGAAGCTTTTGAAGCCGTTAAGGCGGAGGCGGTCGAACTGCACGGTCTGGTTCCGGGGCGGTTTTGTCCGTTTTCGCTTGCGACCCGCCCCCGAGTCAAGAAAACGCCGCAATATCTGGTGGCTGATCGGCGGTTATCCACAAGTTGTCGCCGGTTTCCGGTCTGCGCAAAACTGCGGCGGAGGGGGTTCCGCCGCGTCGCCGCGCCCGGCAGGATGCGGACATGGTTCCGGTGCTGTTCACGATTCTGGCGTTCCAACTGGCGGGCGAGGCGATCTCGCGCACGCTTGGCCTGCCCTTGCCGGGGCCGGTGGTGGGGCTGGTGCTGCTGCTGGGGGCGATGCGGTTGCGGCCGGGGCTGGCGGAC
>JAZIHR010000199.1:0-3811 GCA_036678445.1 Alphaproteobacteria bacterium | reverse complement strand
TGCCCCGCCCGCGCCGCGCCCCTCGCCCCGCCCGCCGGCGCCGGCGCTGCGCGAACTGTCGGTGACGGCGGTGCAGACGCTGATCCGCGACCCTTACGCGATCTATGCGCGGCAGGTGCTGGGGCTGTCGCCGCTGGACCCGCTGCGCCCCGAACCCGACGCGGCCGAACGCGGCAACGTGCTGCACGCGATCATCCAGCGGTTCCTGACCCCTCCGCCGTCGCCGCAGGATCCGCCGCAGACGTTGCAGGACCGGCTGCTGGCCGCGGCCGACGAGGTGCTGGCCGCGCAGGTGCCATGGCCCACCAGCCGCCTGTTCTGGCGCGCCCGCATCGGCGGCATTGCCGCGCAGCTGTGCCGCGACGAACACGCGCGGCTGCAACAGGGCGCGCCGCTGGCGGTGGAAACCCGGCACCGGCTGGCGGTGGCGGGGATGGACTTTACCCTGACCGCGAAACCCGACCGCATCGACCGGCTGCACGACGGGGCGGCGGTGATCTATGATTACAAATCAGGCACCCCCTCGACCCGCGCGCAGATCCTGCAATTCGACAAGCAACTGCCGCTGACCGCCGCCATGGCCGAACGCGGTGTCTTTGGCGAACCGATGCCGGTCGCCGATCTGCGCCACATCCGCCTGGGCGGCGAGGGCGAGACCCGCAGCCACGGCTGGGACGACGAAATGCGCGCGACCTGGGACCAGTTCGTCGCGCTGATCTCGGCCTATCTGCGTGGCGAATACGGCTTTACCGCCCGCCGCGCGATGGAGCGAGTGACCCACGGTTCCGACTACGACCACCTGTCGCGCCACGGCGAATGGTCCGAGGCCGATCCTCCGCAGCCGCAAGAGGTGGACCATGGCTGACGCGATCCCCCGCCCCGACGACGCCACCCGCGCGCAGCATGTCGCCGCCGACCCGGATCGCTCGACCTGGCTGACGGCGAATGCGGGGTCCGGCAAGACCAGCGTGCTGACCGACCGGGTGGCGCGGCTGCTGCTGGGGGGCACGCGGCCGGAACGCATCCTGTGCCTGACCTACACCAAGGCCGCCGCGACCGAGATGCAGAACCGCCTGCTGGGGCGGCTGGGCGAATGGGCGATGCTGGACGACGCGGCGCTGACCGCGCGGCTGGCGCGGATGGGGATTGCGGCAGGCGCCGACCTGCCCGCCGCGCGCCGCCTGTTCGCGCAGGCGATCGAGGCGCCGGGCGGCCTCAAGGTCCAGACCATCCACAGTTTCTGCGCCGGCGTGCTGCGCCGCTTTCCGCTTGAGGCCGGCGTCCCGCACGGGTTCGCGGAACTCGACGACCGCAGCGCCGCCATTCTGCGGGCCGAGGTGCTGGACCGGATGGCGCGCGAGAATACCCCCGAGATGGCGGACCTGCTGTCGCTGCGCTCGGACCACGGGCTGGACGAATTCCTGTCCTCGCTGACCGGCCACGACGCGCCCCCCGATGCCGCGGCGCTGTGGGCAGGCTGCGGCCTGCCGCCCGGTTTCGACGATGCCGCGCTGCTGGGCGATTGCTTCGACGGCGGCGAAACCACGCTGATTCCGGCACTGATCCCGCTGCTGGAACAGGGCGGCAAGACCGATCAGGGCGCCGCGGCAAAGCTGAAACGCGGCAACTGGGCGCAGGCGGGGGTGGACGAGCTTGAAACCCTCGAATCCGTGCTGCTGAACGGGGCCACCGCGAAAGAGCCGTTTTCCGCCAAGCTGGGCAGTTTCCCCACCAAGGCGCTGCGGACCGGCCCCTGCGCCGCGCTGATGGACGATCTGGACGAGTTGATGAGCCGGGTCGAGGCCGCCCGCCCGCTGCGGCTGGGTCTGGCGCAGGCCCGGCGCACGCTGGCCTTGCAGCGGTTCGGCCACGGCTTCTGCGCCCGCTATTCGGCGGCAAAGCTGGCCGGAGGCTGGCTGGATTTCGACGACCTGATCGCGCGGACCGCGCGGTTGCTGGACAGCTCGTCCATGGCGCAATGGGTGCTGTTCCGGCTGGACGGGGGCATCGACCATATCCTGGTGGACGAGGCGCAGGACACCTCGCCCCTGCAATGGCAGGTGATCCGGCGGCTGACCGATGAATTCACCGCCGGCGCCGGGGCCGCCGACCGGCCGCGCACGCTGTTCGTGGTGGGCGACCCGAAACAGTCGATCTATTCCTTTCAGGGCGCCGATATCGCGGTGTTCGAGGACCGCCACGCCCGTTTCGCCGAGGACTTCGACGCCGCCGGCGCGCCGATGCAGGACGCGGCGTTGCGCCATTCCTTCCGCTCGTCCCCCGCGATCCTGCGGCTGACCGACGCGGTGTTTTCCGGCGACGCCGCGCAGGGCCTGGGCGACGCGCCGACGCATATCGCCTTTCACGCGGCCTTACCGGGGCGGGTGGATCTGTGGCCTCCGGTCCCGGAACCCGACAAGCCGGACCCCGCGCCATGGCACGCGCCGGTGGACAGCGTGGCCGCCAACGCCGCGTCAAAGGTGCTGGCGCAGCAGGTGGCGCAGGCGGCGGCCGACGCGATCGGTACCCCGATCACCCTGCGGGGCGGCCAGACCCGCAGGGTGCGGCCGGGCGATATCCTGATCCTCGTCCAGCGCCGCAATGAAATCTTCCACGACGTGATCCGGGCGCTGAAACAGGCCGCGCTGCCCGTCGCCGGCGCCGACCGGCTGCGGCTGGGGGGCGAGTTGGCGGTCAAGGACATCCGCGCGCTGCTGTCGGTGCTGGCCCTGCCCGAGGACGACCTGTCGCTGGCCGCGGCCCTGCGCTCGCCCCTGTTCGGGCTGGACGAGGGGGCGCTTTACCGGCTGGCGGCGGGGCGCAAGGGCTATCTGATCGAGGCGCTGCGCAAATCCGGGCATGAAGGGATCAAGACCATCATCGAGGATTTGCAGGCGCAGGCGGATTTCCTGCGCCCCTACGACCTGATCTCGCGGCTGCTGGTGCGCCACGGCGGGCGGGCGCGGCTGGTCGGACGGCTGGGCCCCGAGGCCGAGGACGGCATCGACGAGCTGCTGTCGCAGGCCCTGACCTATGAAACCACCGAGACGCCCTCGCTGACCGGGTTCCTGGTGTGGCTGGCCGACGACACCGCCGAGGTGCGCCGCCAGCCCGGCAGCGCCGGCGACGGCGACGGGCTGATCCGGGTGATGACCGTGCACGGCGCCAAGGGGCTGGAAAGCCCGATGGTGATCCTGCCTGACTGCGCCGCCCGCAAGGGGCCGGGGCGGCCCCGCGCCACCATCCTGCCCGACGACGGCCCGCCCGCGCATTGGCGTCCGCCCAAGCCGCAGCAGACCCCGCAACTGGCCGAATGGGTCGAACGCGACCGCCAGCGGCAGGACGAGGAACGCCGCCGCCTGCTTTACGTCGCCATGACCCGCGCCGAAAGCTGGCTGGTCGTGGCCGCGGCAGGCGACACCGGCGAGGGGCTGGACAGCTGGCACGCGATGGTCGCTGCCGGCTGCGACCGCGACCACGGGCTGGCCGAAACGCATCTGGCCTGCGGGTGGAGCGAGCAGCCCATCCGCCGGCTGAGCTTTGGCGACTGGCCGGTGGCGGCGCCCGCAATCGCCGCCGCCCCGCCCGCGCCCGCCAAGGAACTGCCCGACTGGCTGGCCACGCCGGCGCCCCGGTATCCACGCGCCCCCGGCCCCGTCGCCGCGACCGCGCTGGGGGGCGACAAGGTGCTGGCCCCCGCGGCGGGCGGTGCGGGGGCGGATCACGGGCTGCAAGCGCCCGGCGACCGCGACGCGGCGCTGCTGGCCGGCACGCGGCTGCATCTGCTGCTGGAACACCTGCCCCACCTGCC
>JAZIHR010000198.1:0-3847 GCA_036678445.1 Alphaproteobacteria bacterium | reverse complement strand
GGTCAGCGGTGGGGGCGGGGTCGGCGGCGAGTCAGTAGCCGGCCTTGATCCGCTCGAACTCGACCAGCTGACGCTCGCGCTGCTCGGGGTCGTTGGGGACCTGCGCCAGCACCGGGGCGTCGATCTCGGCCAGGCCGTGGATGACGCGCGGGTCGTCGGCGACCAGCTCCAGCCCGCGGTTGTTGGTCAGCCCGTAGCCGATGGTATCCAGCAGCCCCTGTGCCGAACCGGGGTCCAGCCAGGCGTTGATGAAGTCATAGGCCTTGTCCTCGCTGCCCGGGCCGTTCTTCAGGTTGACGAAGCCGCAGAAGAAGGTTGATGAACCCTCGGTCGCGGTGCGCTGGAACCCGATCGGGTAGCCCTCGGCCTCAAGCAGCGGCAGCACGTCGTTCCACGACCACGCCACATCCACCGCGCCCGAGGCCATCAGCTGCGCCTCTTCGGCGGGGTCGGCCCAGTAGACGGCGACGTTCTGGTGGGCCTTGCGCAGCCAGTCGGCGGCGGCCTGGAACTGTTCGTCGCTGACATCGGTCCAGTCGGTCACCCCGGTGGCCAGATAGGCCAGCGCCCACACGTCATCGGCCGAATCGGGCAACGAGGTGCGGCCCTGATAGGCCGGGTTCACGAAGATCTGGAGCGTCGAGATATCCTCGGCCGGCACCGTATCGGTGTTGTAGGCGACCGCGCTCGAACCGAAATCGGTGGGGATATACCACAGCCCCTGATCGTCGCGGAACACCTTGGAATCAAGGAAGCGCGGGTCGATGTCGGCCACGGCCGGGATGCGGGCGGGATCCCACGGCTCGATCAGCCCGGCATCGCGGTATTTCGAGACCATCTGGCTACAGGGATGCGCCACGTCGGCCCGGAACCCCGAGGCGAGTTTCTGGAACGCCTCGTCGTCGTCGCCGTAAAAGGCGAAGCTGGGGCCCTGCCCGTATTTGTCGATGTATTTCTGGTAGATCACCGGTTCCTCGAACCCGGCCCAGTCAAAGACGGTCAGCTCGGGGTCGGCGGCAAGGGCGGGGGTCGAAAGGGGGGTCAGGCTCGGCACGGCAAGGACAAGCGCCATGGCGGTGGTGCGCAGGATGGACACGGGCTGGACTCCGGGTTGGACGTTTGGTCATGGACGCTAGCGGCGGGTTGGTCGCGGGGCAAGTCTGAACGCCGCTGGCGCGGCGTGCCTCTGGCAGGGATATTTTCAGGACAGAAGATGGCCTGGCCGCGTTCAGGGACCGAAAGGTGGCGGCGACGGGAAACGGCGGGGAAGGACAAGGCGCGATGGGCGGTGAGAACATGGACAAGGGTGCGTTCGGCGGGTTGCGCCCGCCCCGGATCGGCGCGGGGATGCCAGAGGTGGATCTGGTCGCGGGGCGGCCGGTGCTGTTCGCCATGGCCGCGCCCGAGGAATACGGCCCGGCGCTGCGGGCGCGGATCACGCCGCTGATGACCGGGATCGGCCCGGTCGAGGCCGCCGTCGCCGTCACCGCGGCGCTGACCCGGCTTGAGACGGCAGGGGCTTTGCCCCGGGCGGTGGTGTCGCTGGGCAGCGCGGGTTCGCGGCATCTGGAACAGGGCGGGGTCTATCAGGCGCGCTCGGTCAGCTACCGCGATATGGATGTGTCGGCGCTGGGGTTTCCGCGTGGGCTGACCCCGGGGCTGGACCTGCCGGCCGAGCTGGCGCTGGGGCCGCATGTCCCCGGCATTCCGCTGGCGCGGCTGTCCTCGGGCGCGGCGATCGTATCGGGCAGTGATTACGATGCGATCGACGCCGACATGGTGGACATGGAAACCCACGCGGTCTGCCGCGCCTGCCTGGGGTTCGGGATCCCGATGATCGGGTTGCGGGGCATTTCGGACGGGGCCGAGCCGCTGTCGGGGTTCATGGACTGGACCCGCTATCTGGCCGAGATCGACCTGCGGCTGGCCGCGGCGGTGGACCGGCTGTCGGCGGCGGTGGCGCAGGGGCTGCTGGGCTAGGGCGCCGGCAGTTCGTCGTCGCGGGCGCGCAGGTCGTCGTCGCGGGCGCGCAGGTCGTTGTGGATGGCGACGGCGGCGCGGGCGCCGGTGCCGATGGCGACCCCGATCTGGTCCAGCGCGTCCACCGCATCGCCCGCCGCATAGACTCCGGCCGCGGTGGTGCGCTGGTGGGCATCGGTGACGAAACATTCGCCATCGACCAGCCGCGTGCCCAGCATCTGGCCCAGCCGGTTGCGGGTGTGAGTGCCAAGCGCGACATAAAGCGTATCGAACACCAGCTGCGTTCCGTCGGCCAGCGTCAGCCGCACCTCGTGGCTTTCGAACCCGAGATGCGACACCGGCGCGGTCGCCAGCGTGATGCCGGCGCGCTCGGCGGCGGCCAGTTCGTCGCGGTCCAGCGTCAGCCCGGTCAGCGAGACCAGCGTGATGTCGCGGCTGTAGCTGCGCAGGAACATCGCCTCGGCCAGCCCGTGGCGGTCGCCGCCCAGCACTGCGATACGCTGGCCGCCCTGTTCGTAGCCATCGCAGATCGGGCAGTAGCGCAGCAGCCCCGCGGCGACGGCGCGGTCGTGAGTGGCCTTGTCCAGCGGGGGGCGCTGGTTCACCACTCCGGTCGCCAGCAGCACCGTGCGGGCGCGGATCGGGGAACGGACCGGGACGCTGCCGGGGGCGGCCTCGATCTCGGCCTCGATCATCCCGTCGGCGTGGCGCAGCGCCGTCACCTCGGCCCCGAGCAGCGCCGCGCCGTAGCGGGTGGCCTGGTCGCGCATCTCGGCCAGCAGGTCGACCCCGCGGATCCCTTGCGGATAGCCGGCCAGGTTGTGCGACCGCGGGATCATTTTCAGCCGCCCCTCGCCCTTGTCCACCACCATCACGCGGCGGTGGAAGCGCGCCAGATACAGCGCCGCCGTCAGCCCGGCCGGGCCGCCGCCGACGATCAGGCAGTCAAGCGGGTCTGCGGTGGCGTCTGGCATCTTGCGGGCTCCTTTCGGGGGAGGGGCGGGGAGGGGAGCTATGGTCAGCGCATCCGCAACGCGCCGTCGATACGGATCGTTTCCCCGTTCATATAGGCGTTTTCCACGATGAACGCCGCCAGCCGGGCGAATTCGGCCGGGTCGCCCAGGCGCTTGGGGTTGGTGACCTCGGCCGCCAGGCTGTCCTGCACATCTTGCGGCAGGCTGCGCAGCATCGGCGTGCCGAAGATCCCCGGCGCGATGGCGCAGATGCGGATGTTGCTGCGGGAAAGGTCGCGGGCGATGGGCAGGCTCATCCCGGCGATGGCGGCTTTCGAGGCCGCATAGGCCGCCTGGCCGGACTGTCCGTCGAAGGCCGCGACCGAGGCGGTGTTGACGATCACCCCGTTTTCCTCGCGGCCGTTCTTTGCCATTTCGGCGGCGGCCAGCCGCAGCACGTTGAAGCTGCCAATCAGGTTGATCTCGATGGTGCGGCGGAAATCGGCCAGCGCCAGCGGCCCTTCGCGGCCCAGCGTCCTGCCAGCGGTGACGATGCCGGCGCAGTTCACGCAGATGTCGATGCCGCCCATACGTTCCACCGCCAGCGCGATGGCGGCGGCGACCGAGGCTTCGTCCGTCACGTCGGTGCGGGCGAAATGCGCGCCGATGGCGTCGGCCGCGGCCTGGCCGGCCTCGTCACGGTCCAGCACCGTGACCTGAGCGCCGCGCTGGCGGAAATGCTCGGCAGTGGCGGCGCCAAGCCCCGAGGCGCCGCCGGTAACGATGGCGCGGGCATTCGACAGATCCATGGTGTCCTCCTGCTGGGAACTGATGTCTGTTTTGGTGCTAGGGCGTGGGCGCGGCGCTGGCAAGCGACCAGCGCCCCCGGTCGGCCGCTACCAGCGCCCCGAGGC
>JAZIHR010000197.1:0-3855 GCA_036678445.1 Alphaproteobacteria bacterium | reverse complement strand
CGCCCGTTCCGCGCCCGCCCGCTCCGCGCCGGCCCGTTCCGCGCTGGCCTGTTCCGCGCTGGCCCTTCCGGTCGGGCGGGGTCCGCCGTGCGCTGCGGGGAAATCCGCTGAACCTGTTCGCGCTCGGGCTGTTCGCGCTGTTGTTCCTGGCGGCGGTGTTCGGACCGGCGCTGGTCCCGCATAACCCGCTGGCGACCGATGCGGCGGCGGCGTTGCAGCCGCCCTCGGCCCGGCACTGGTTCGGCACCGACCAGGTCGGCCGCGACCTGTTTTCGCGGGTGGTGGTGGCGACGCGGCTGGACCTGCTGATCGCGCTGGGGGCGGTGGCGCTGTCGATGGTGGCCGGGTCGCTGCTGGGGGCCGTCATCGGCTATTGGGGCGGCGCGCTGGATGCGGTGGTGTCGCGGCTGGTCGATGTGCTGATGGCGTTTCCGCTGTTCGTGCTGGCAATGGCGCTGGTCGTGGCGCTGGGCAACTCGGTCATCAACGTGGTCTATGCGACCGCTATCGTGAACCTGCCCTTCTACATCCGGCTGGCCCGCAGCGAGGTGCGCCCGCGCCGCAGGCTGGGCTATGTCGAGGCCGCGCGGGTGGGCGGCTCGGGCGACTGGCGCATCCTGCTGCGGCACCTGATCCCCAACATCGCGGCGCCGCTGGTGATCCAGGCGTCGGTCAACCTGGGCTGGGCGGTGCTGAACGCGGCGGCGCTGTCGTTTTTGGGGCTGGGGGTGCGCGCGCCGACCCCCGAATGGGGGATCATGGTGGCCGAGGGGGCGCGGTTCATCGCCTCGGGGCAGTGGTGGATCGTGACCTTTCCGGGGTTGGCGCTGATGGTGGCGGTGCTGGCCTTCAACCTGCTGGGCGATGCGCTGCGCGACATCCTGGACCCGAGGCTGCGCACATGACGCCGCTGCTGTCCATCCGCGGGCTGTCCGTCGAATTCGGCACGCGCCACGGCACCGTTCATGCGCTGGACAACGTGTCCTTCGACATCGCGCCGGGCGAAATCGTCGGAATCACCGGCGAATCCGGGTCGGGCAAGTCGGTGACCGCCTATGCGGTGCTGGGGATTCTGGACCGCGCCGCCCGTGTCTCTGGGGGCGACATCCTGTTTCAGGGCGAAAACCTGCTGGCGATGACGCCGCGCGCCCGCGACGGCTGGCGCGGGCGGGGGGCCGCGATCATCTTTCAGAACCCGCGCACGGCGCTGAACCCGATCCGAGCGGTCGGCGACCAGATCGCCGACGTGGTTGCCCGTCACGGCAACCTGTCCCGCCGCGGCATCCGCCTGCGTGTGCAGGAACTGCTGCGCCATGTCCGCGTTCCCGACCCCCGGCGGCGGGCCGGCGCCTATCCGTTCGAGCTTTCAGGAGGGCTGTGCCAGCGCATCGGCATCGCCATGGCGCTGGCCTGTTCCCCGCGGCTGCTGGTCGCGGACGAACCGACGACCGGGCTGGATGTCACCACCCAGGCCGCGATCATGGACCTGATCCGCAATCTTGCCCGGGAAAACGGCACGGCGGTGGCGCTGATTACCCACGACCTTGCGCTGGCGGCCGAGAACTGCGACCGGCTGGTGGTCATGCACGCGGGCCATGTGGTCGAGGTGGCGCCCGCGGCCGCGATCATCGCCCGGCCGCGCCACCCTTATACAAAGGGGCTTCTGCGCTCGGTCCCGTCGCTTGCCGAAACGGTCGGGCAGTTGCAGGCGGTCGCGGGCAGCCTGCCCGACCTGCGGCGGCCTGACCTGCCGCCCTGCCGCTTTGCCGAAAGATGCCCGCGCCGCCTGCCGCGATGCGACGCGCCGGGGCCGCTGGTGCTTGAGGAACGCGCGCCCGGGCATTTCGCCGCTTGCAGGAACCCGCCATGACCGCGCTGCTGGAGGCCCGCAACCTGAGCCGGCATTTCCGGCTCAAGCGGGAAACCCTGTTCGGCCGGGCGGCGGTTCTGCACGCGGTTGACGGGGTGGACCTTGCGATCGGCGTGGGCGAGGCGGTCGGGCTGGTCGGTGAATCGGGCTGCGGCAAGTCCACGCTGGCGCGGCTGCTGGCGCGGCTGCTGGACCCGACCGGGGGGCAGCTGTTCCTGCACGGCGACGAGATCAGCCGCGAATCCGTGTCCCGCTTTGCCCGCTCGGACCGGCGGCGGGCGATCCAGATGGTGTTCCAGGACCCGGCCGAAAGCCTGAACCCGCTGCTGACGGTGTTCCAGCTGATCGCCGACCCGGTGGGCAGGCTGCTGGCGCCGATGCCGCGCGCGGCGCTGCGGCAGCGGGTCGAGGATGCGGCCGGCGCGGTGAACCTGCCGCTGGCGCTGCTGGACCGCTATCCGCACCAGCTTTCGGGCGGGCAGAAGGCGCGGGTGGGCATCGCCCGCGCGCTGGTGGTGGACCCGCAATTGCTGGTGCTGGACGAACCGACCTCGGCGCTGGATGTCTCGGTGCAGGCGACGGTGCTGCAACTGCTGGACCGGCTGCGGCGCGAACGCGGCATCGCGCTGCTGTTCGTCAGCCACGACCTGAACGTGGTGCGGCTGCTGTGCCAGCGCGTCGCGGTGATGTATCTGGGCCAGATCGTCGAGACCGGGCCGGCGGGCGACATCTATCGCGCCCCCCGCCACCCTTATACGCAGGCGCTGCTGTCGGCGATCCCGACCCTGCGCGGCAAGGGCCAGCGCATCAGGCTGGACGGAGAGCCGCAGAGCCCCGTCAACCCCTGCGCCACGAAATGCCGCCTTGCCGGTCGCTGCTTTGCCGAACAGCCGCCGTGCACGCAGGCGATGCCGGAATTGCGCGCGCTGCCGGACGGCCGGCAGGTCCGCTGCCATTTCGCGGGCTAGTTCCTCGGGCCGGTTTCCCGCGGCTGGTTTCCCTGCCCGGGCGGCTTTCCGGCGATCAGCCTGGCGGCGTCGGCCAGCGGGCGCAGCGGCGGCAGGCGGCTGGGGGCGGCAAGGTAATGCGGGCTCCAGCGCGGGTCGAATTTTTCCTTGAACGCCCGCAACCCGGCAAAGTTGTAGAAGCTGCCGCCGTGGCGATAGATCAGCGCGCCGAAGCGGTCCCACAGGCGGCGGCTGCGTTCCGGTTGCAGCCCCGATAGCGGCGCCATGCCCAGCGAAAACAGCCGGCAGCCCCGATCCTTCAGCGCCAGCATCAGCGCGGTGAACAGGAACTCCATGGTGGCGGGCGGGGAATCGTGGCAGTGGCGCATCAGGTCGATGGTCGCCGCCTGGCCGTCCCCGGTGGACAGCACGTTCGCAAAGGCGACAACCTGTCCCTGCCAGCGCACCAGCGCCACCGGCCAGCGGTCCAGCCACGCGGGGTCGAAGCGCCCGACCGAGAACCCCTTTTCCCGCGCATGGCGCGCCGCCAGCCAGTCGTCCGAGATTTCCCGCAGCGTCGCGACCAGGGCCGGGTCATGGGGAGGCACGACGATTTCAAGGCTCAGCCCTTCGCGCAGCGCCCGGGCGTGGGAGGCCCGCAGCCGCTTGCGCCCCGGCCCGTCCAGCGAGAACGCGGGCAGGTCGATCTCGGCGGCCTCGCCCATCTTGTGCAGCGTCATCCCCAGCGCCAGCATCAGGGTCACGTCGTCGGGGCCGATCTCGTAGAACACCGGGGCCATGCCGGCGTTGCGGGCGGCCTCGGTGAAATCATAGGCGACCTCGCGCGCCGCGTCGGGCGCGCCCACCGGGCCGCCATAGGCCAGCCAGGTTCCCCCCGAGGGCGCGAACATCACGAAGGCGCGGCGATCGCCTGAAAACATCACCGACTTGTCGCCGGTCAGCACCAGGGCCGCGTCGGGATCGCCGGTGCCGGCGGCGATGCGCCCGGCGGCGGCAAGGTCCTCGGGGGTGGGGGGC
>JAZIHR010000196.1:0-3956 GCA_036678445.1 Alphaproteobacteria bacterium | reverse complement strand
GGGTAGAAAACCTCGGCCGCAGCGCTGGCTCAGCCCCCGGCCGCCAGCTTGCGCTCGATCGCGATCAGCGCCTGCTTGCGCCACAGCCCGCCGGCATAGCCGGTCAGGCTGCCGTCCGCGCCGATCACCCGGTGGCAGGGAATGACGACGGCGATCTGGTTCGAGCCGACCGCCCGCGCCACCGCCCGCACCGCCCGGGGCCGCCCGATGCGGGTGGCAAGCTCGCCATAGCTGATGGTCGCGCCGGGGGGGATGCGGCGCAGCTCTTCCCAGACCTCGCGCTGAAAGGCGGTGCCGTGCAGGGCCAGCTCCAGGGTAAAAACCCCGCTTTCGGCGGCGAAATAGCGCCGCAATTGCGCCTTGGCCGCGTCGGTGACGGCGCTGCGGCCCAGACCGATCCGGCCGCCCTGCGCCCGGGACAGCCGCTGCAATTCGGCCGCCAGCCCCTTGCGGTCGGTGAATTCCAGCAAATGCAGGCGGCGGTCGTCCGCGACCGCGATCATCCCCCCCAGCGGCGTGTCAAGCCAGTCGGCGACCAGCCCGTCCGCCTGACCCGCCATGGCGGCCGGCGGGTGGCCGAACAACCGCGCAAAGGCATCGCGGAACCCGCTGGCGCTGTCGAATCCCGCATCCAGCTGCGCCGCGATCACCGGCGCGCCCCCGGCCAGCGCCCGCGCGCCCTCGCGTAGCCGCATCTGCCGGGCGAGTTCCAGAAAGCTCATCCCGTAATGGCGCTTGAAGGCGCGCCGCACGGTCGAGGGGTCCAGCCCGGTCGCGGCCACGTCGGCCTCGGTCCAGCGGCGGGCGGGGTCCGCGTCCAGCGCGGCAAGCATCCGGCGCAGCACCTGGTCGCCCTCGGCCTCGGCACCCAGCGGGTGGCAGCGCCGGCAGGGGCGGAACCCGGCGGCCAGCGCCTCGGCCGGGCTGAGGAACCAGCGGCAGTTTTCGGGGCGAGGTTTGCGCGCCGGGCAGGTCAGGCGGCAGAAGATGCCTGTGGTGGTGACGCCGACCCAGGCGCGCCCCTCGTAAGTCGGGTCGCGGCGGATCAGCGCGTCGTAAAGCGCGGCGGAATCGGGGGCGAGGGGCAGCGTGTCCATGAAACCAGCTTACCCGATTCGCGGCCGGGCGCAGCCGGGAAACAGGCGTTTATTTCGCGCGGCCAGAGCAAGGGTCATCCAAGGAATTCAAGCATTTCCGCCGCCGCGACCACGGGGTCGGCGCGACCTGCCGCGACAGCGGCCCCCAGCGCCGCCAGATGCGAGGCGGCAGGTTCGCGTTCCAGCCGCGCCAGCAGCCCGGCGCGGACCTCGGACAGGAACCAGCTTTCCGCCTGCGCGGCGCGGCAGCGGTCAAAATGCCCGGTCTGGCGCCGCCAGTCGGTCAGGGCCTGCATTTCGTCCCATGCCCGGGACAGGCCGTCGCCCTCGACGGCCGAGACCGGCAGCGCCTTGGGGAAACCCTCGGGGTCCTGCGGGCGCTTGCGCAGCAGCCGCAGGGCGCCGGCATAGTCCGAGACGGTGCGGTTGGCGGTGGCTTTCAGCTCTCCGTCCGCCTTGTTGACCAGGATCAGGTCGGCCATTTCCATGATGCCGCGCTTGACGCCCTGCAACTCGTCGCCGCCGGCGGGGGCCAGCAGCAGGATGAACAGGTCGCTCATCTCGGCCACCAGCGTTTCCGACTGGCCGACGCCGACCGTCTCGATCAGCACCACGTCGAAACCCGCCGCCTCGCACAGCTGCACGGTTTCGCGGGTGCGGCGGGCGACGCCACCCAGCTCCGCGCGCGAGGGCGAGGGACGGATATAGGCGTTCGGATCGCGCGACAGCTGTTCCATCCTTGTCTTGTCGCCCAGGATCGAGCCGCCCGAGCGCGCCGACGAGGGATCGACCGCCAGCACCGCCACCCGCAGCCCCAGCCCGGTCAGCATCAGCCCGAACGCCTCGATAAAGGTGGACTTGCCCACCCCCGGCGTGCCCGACAGCCCGATGCGCAACGCCTGCCGCCGGGGCAGGGCGGCCAGCAGCGCCACCGCCTGCGCGCGGTGATCGGCGCGGGTGCTTTCGATCAGCGTGATCGCGCGGGCCAGCGCCCGGCGTTCGCCGGCAGCCACGCGGGTCGCAAGATCATGGGCAGGATGGGCCGCGGGATCGGCGGCAGGGTCACTGGCGGCGGCAAGAGTGTCAGGCATCGGCGGTCCCTCTGGCTGGCGGTTCACGACGTGGTATCAGGTGGTGGACGTGGTATCGGGTGGTATTGGTCGGGGCCGCGGTTGCCAAGCACCTGCGGGCCGGTCCGCAAGGCGCGCCGATTCGGGGTTGACGCAGGCTGCGGGCGACCCTATCCACGCACAACGGATTTCCGGGCGCTGCCTTGGCAAGCGCCCTTTCAATTTCCGGCACCCAATTTCCGGCACCGGCCGCAGCGGGGCCGGTCGCTGCAACGAAGGATCAAGATCATGTCGCGCGTCTGCGAACTGACCGGCAAGGGGCCGATGTCCGGCAACACCATCAGCCATGCCAATAACAAGAACCGTCGCCGGTTCCTGCCGAACCTGAACGATGTCACGCTGATGTCGGACAAGCTGGGGCAGTCCTATTCGCTGCGCATCTCGGCCGCGGCGCTGCGTTCGGTCGACCACCGGGGCGGACTGGATGCGTTCCTGGCCAAGGCCAAGGATGACGAGCTGTCGCCCCGCGCGCTGAAGATCAAGCGCGACCTGGCCAAGGCCTGACCGCCGCAAGGGGCGGTCGCGGCGCCATGTTCCGGCCGATCCGCAGCACTCCGCCCTGCCGCAAGCACAAGATCCTGAAAGCCCCCGCCCCTGCGGCGGGGCTTTTGCCGTTCCGCCGCCCGGCTGGCCGCACCCCCTTGGTCGCCGCTGCCCGGCAGTATAGACTGCCGGCGATGATGCCGTTGCTGCGCCTGTCACTTGTCCTGCTCATGCTGCTGACCAGCGTCGCGCTGGGCATGGCGCGCGGGCAGTTGCGCAACGGGCCTGAGCTTGTGCTGTGCACCGGCAATGCCGTGGTGGTGGTCGCCCCGGACGGGCAGCCGGGGGAGGCCGGGACCGGGGGGCACGCCCATTACTGCCCGGACATGGCGACCGCGCTGATCGCTGCGCTTGACCTGCCGCCCGTCCTGCCTCGTCGTCCCGTTGGCCCGCCGCAAGGGGCGATGCTTGCGGAAATCTTCGTTCCCGCCATGGCGGATCGTCCTGCTCCCCAGGCTCGGGGCCCGCCGCCGACGGCGCTGGGCTAGGCCTGGACGACCCTTCCATCACATCAAGAACGAGAGATTTCCATGAACCGCACTTCCATGCTTGCCGCCGCGCTGGCGGCCCTTCTGCCCGTGGCCGCGCTGGCGCAGGACAACCAGGCCGAGGCCGCTGACGCCGGCAGCCTGACCGTGACCGACGCCTATGCCCGCTCGACCAACCCCACGGTCGGCGCCGCCTTCATGTCGATCGCCAACAGCGGCGCCACCGACTGCGTGCTGGTCGCGGCCAGCGCCCCCGAGGTCACCGACCGCGCCGAACTGCACACCCATGTCGAGGAAAACGGCGTGATGTCGATGGTGCAGGTGGACAGCATCACTATTCCCGCCGGCGCGACCCATGCGCTGGAACGGGGCGGCGATCACGTCATGTTCATGGCCACCAAGGCGCCGATGACGCAGGGCGACGAATTCGAACTGACGCTGGATTTCGGCGAATGCGGCACGGTGCCGGTGGCGGTGCGGGTGGACAACGAATTCACCCCCACCGGCGGCCAGGACGACCACAGCGGCGACGACCACAGCAGCCACGGCGCGGCACACTAAGCCGGGGTTTCTTTCTGGTGAAAATACCCTCCGGGGGTCCGGGGGTGGAAAACCCCCGGTCGCGGGGGGGGGGGGGGGGGGGGGGGGGGGGGGGGGGGGGGGGGGGGGGGGGGGGGGGGGGGGGGGGGGGGGGGGGG
>JAZIHR010000195.1:0-3978 GCA_036678445.1 Alphaproteobacteria bacterium | reverse complement strand
GTGGTGGTCTCGGGCGCGGTGCTGGGGGTGGGCGCGGGCGTGGTCACGGTCGTCGCGGTATCCCCCGCCGTGTCGGTGTCCTTGCCCATGAAGTTCGACAGCAGCCACCACGCCAGCGCAAGGGCCAGCAGGATCCCGATGATCAGCGGCAGCGGCGAGGCTTTTTTCTCGACCGGCTCGACATAGGTTTCGTTCACGGCCGTGGGACGCCCGGCCGGATCGACGGAACGGTGCGGATCGGTGGCATCGGTGCGGCGCGGATCGTTGGGGTCGTAGTTGGCCATGTGCGTGACTCCTTGAAGCTGTTCGGTATTCCGGGACCGGGTCTGCCACGCCGTCATAGACAAGGACAGCCCGGGTTGCGACCCCGCAATCCTGCGCTTAACACTCTGCTTCGACACAAGTTCCCCGGTCGGAACATATTTCCCCAGCGGAGGCTCGAATGGCGGAAACCCGCTTGCTTGACGATTATCGCCCCTGGCCGTTCCGCATCACCCGGACTCGGCTGGACGTGACGCTGGCCCCGCACGGCACGGTGGTGCGCTCGGACATCGCGCTGGAACGCACCGCGCCGGGGCCGCTGGTCCTGGACGGCGGCGCGGGGCTGCGCACGCGCGCGGTCACCATCGACGGCCGGCCTGTCGACCCGGCGCATCTCGCCATCGCGGCGGAAACGCTGACCATCGCCGAGGCCGCCCTGCCCGACCGCCCCTTTGTCTTTGCCGCCGAGGTCGAGATCGACCCCGCCGACAACACCGCGCTTGAGGGGCTGTATCTGTCCGGCGGCATTTTCTGCACCCAGTGCGAGGCCGAGGGGTTCCGCCACATCACCTGGTATCCCGACCGCCCCGACGTGATGGCGCCGTTCCGGGTCACGGTGCGGTCGGACCTGCCGGTGCTGCTGTCGAACGGCAACCCGGTGGCGCAGGGCGAGGGCTGGGCCGAATGGGACGACCCCTGGCCGAAACCCGCCTATCTGTTCGCGCTGGTGGCGGGCGATCTGCGCGCGCATGCCGACCGCTTCACCACCATGTCGGGGCGCGAGGTGGCGCTGAACGTCTGGGTGCGGCCGGGCGACCTGGACCGCGCCGGCTTCGCGATGCAGGCGCTGAAAGCCTCGATGGCGTGGGACGAACAGGCTTACGGCCGCGAATACGACCTGGATGTGTTCAACATCGTCGCGGTCGATGACTTCAACATGGGTGCCATGGAAAACAAGGGGTTGAACGTCTTCAACTCGAAACTGGTTCTGGCCAGCCCCGACACCGCCACCGACGCCGATTACGAACGCATCGAATCGGTGATCGCGCATGAATATTTCCACAACTGGACCGGCAACCGCATCACCTGCCGCGACTGGTTCCAGCTGTGCCTGAAAGAGGGGCTGACCGTCTATCGCGACCAGCAGTTCACCTCGGACATGCGCTCGGCCGCGGTCAAGCGGATCGAGGATGTGGTGGCGCTGCGCGCCCGCCAGTTCCGCGAGGATGCGGGGCCGCTGGCGCACCCGCCCCGACCCGACCGCTATGAAGAAATCAACAATTTCTACACCGCCACCGTCTATGAAAAAGGCGCCGAGGTGATCGGGATGCTGCGCCGGCTGGTGGGCGAGGATGGCTGGCGCGCCGGGATGGACCTGTATTTCGACCGCCACGACGGGCAGGCCTGCACCATCGAGGACTGGCTGCGCGTGTTTCAGGATGCCACCGGCCGCGACCTGGCGCAGTTCAAGCGCTGGTATACCGATGCCGGCACCCCGCGACTGACCATGGCCGAGGACTGGGATGCGGACGCCGGCCGCCTGACCCTGCGTTTCGCGCAGGCGACCGCCCCCACTCCCGGCCAGCCGGACAAGCCGCCGCGGGTGATCCCGATCGCGCTGGGGCTGATCTCGCCCAACGGCGACGAGGTGCTGCCCACGCAGGTGCTGGAGATGACCGCGGCCGAGCAGGAGTTCAGCTTTGACGGCCTGGGCGCGCGGCCCGTCGTCTCGCTGCTGCGCGGGTTCTCGGCCCCGGTCACGGTTGACCGGACGCTGAGCGCCGCCGACCGCGCCCTGCTGCTGGCCCATGACAGCGACGCCTTTGCGCGCTGGCAGGCCGGGCATGACCTGGCGCTGGACGCGCTGGTCGCGGCGGCGCAGGGGGGCGAGCCCGACCCGGCATATTCGCAGGCGCTGGCAGGCGTTCTGAGGGATGACACGCTGGACCCCGCCTTTGTCGCGCTGGTGCTGCGCCTGCCCTCGGAAGACGGGATCGCGGCCGAGATCGCGGCCCGCGGCGCGGTGCCCGACCCCGACCGTATCCACGAAGCGCGCGAATCGCTGGCCGAAACCATCGCCCGCGACCACCGCCCGGTGCTGACAGCGCTGTATGAGCGGATGAACCCGGCCGGCCCCTATTCGCCCGATGCCGGGTCCGCCGGGCGGCGCTCGCTGCGGCTGGCGGCGATGGGGCTGCTGTCGCGGCTTGACGGCGGGGTGCTGGCGCAGGCGCTGTGGGACGCGGCGCCCGACATGACCCAGCGCATGGGCGCACTGGCGGCGCTGGTGCGGCTGGACCGCGCCGGCCCGGCGCTGGCGCAGATGGAATCGCAGTTCGGCACCAACCGGCTGGTGATGGACAAGTTCTTCACCATCCAGCCGATGGCCGCCCCGCCCCGGCGCGCGGTCGCCATTGCCCGCGACCTGGCGGCGCGCCCCGATTTCGACTGGAAGAACCCCAACCGCTTTCGCGCGCTGATCGGGGCGGTGACGGCGAACCCGGCCGCGTTCCACGCCGCCGACGGCTCGGGCTATGATTTCGTGGCCGAGTGGCTGATGCGGCTGGACCCGGCGAACCCGCAGACCGCGGCGCGGATGATGACCGCCTTTGAAACTTGGCCGCGCCACAATGCCACCCGCCGCGCCGCTGCCCGCGCCGCGCTGGAACGGATCGCCGCGATGCCGGCGCTGTCGGTCAACAGCGCCGAGATGGTCCGGCGCATTCTTGCCGCCGGGGGCTGAGGGAACCCGACGGGGCTTGTCCGCGTCAATACCCAGGGGCAACCATCGGGGAACACGGACAGATGAGCCAGATGCCGCCGAAAGATTCGCCTGACCCGGCAGGCCGCCTGCCAGCCCGGACCGAGATGCAGCAGCGGCTGGACCCGCTGATCGCCGAGCGCGCGCCCTGGCTTTATTCGGGGCGGCCGCACCATACCGCGGCGCGGCTGCTGATGATGCAGTTGCTGCAATACCCCCGCTCGATCGAGCTGGCGGCCGAGTTCCGCGACCTGCCCACGGCCGAGATCATGCGCCGCATCTCGGGGCTGATCCTGCGCGACTTGCGGGTGGACGGGCTGGAACATATCCCCGCCACCGGCCCGGCGCTGATCGTGGCCAACCACCCGACCGGCATCGCCGACGGGATCGTGCTGCACGCGGTGGTCTCGGCGGTGCGCGACGACCTGTTCATCTATGCCAACCACGACATGATCCGGGTGCTGCCCCAGACCGAGGAACTGATCGCCCCGGTGGAATGGCGGCTGGAAAAGCGCAGCCACGCCAAGACCAAGCACACGATGGACTATACCCGCGCGGCGCTGGGACAGGGGCGGATCGGGCTGATCTTTCCCTCGGGGCGGCTGGCCAAGCGTCGCGGGCTGACGCTGCACGAACGGCCGTGGATGGCCAGCGCCGCGATGATCGCGCGCAAGTTCGGCGCGCCCGTCATTCCGCTGCGTATCCGGGCGCGCAACTCGGCGCTGTTCTACCTGCTGGACGCGATCCACCCGTCCCTGCGCGACGTGACACTGTTCCACGAGGTGCTGAACAAGGCCGGCCACACCTACCGCATCACCATCGGCCGCCAGATCGACCCCGCCACGCTGCCCGCCCGTTCGGACGAAGGGATCGAGGCGCTGCGCCGCGCCGTGCTGGACCTGCCGCCGCCCGGCCCGGATGCCGCCCATCTGTCGCATCTGCGCGAAGTGCGCCGC
>JAZIHR010000194.1:0-4073 GCA_036678445.1 Alphaproteobacteria bacterium | reverse complement strand
CCCAGGGCGCGGGCAAGATCGTCGCGCAACCGGCGGCGTTCTTCCGGGGACAGAAAGGCGCCCAGTTCGATTTCGCGCTGGCCGTCGGTCAGGGTCAGGTAATCCTCGACCGGGCCGTCGCGGCGCAGGGTCAGCCGCACCCAATAGGGGTTGGCCTGCCAGTGGCGCGGCGTGCGGCCGGGGTCGTGGCGGCTGACCAGCAGCGTGTCGGGCGACAGGGCCAGTTCCTCGTAACTGCCGCCGCCGCGCCACTGGTGCTGCATCGCCCACCACAGCCCGGCCAGCGCCGCCAGCGCAAAGGGCAGCAGCCCCCACATCGCCGCCGAGCCGGTCATGGCAAGCAGCGGCAGCACCAGCAGCAGCGCAGTGGCGCCGATGAACCAGACGAAGCCGCGGACGGTCAGCGAGCGGTGGCGCCAGATCAGCAGCCGGCGGGTGCCGTCTTGGGTGTCAGGCTGCCAAGCATAGGGCATCGCGGGGGGCGGGTCCGGAAGATGTCACGGAAAACGGCCCCGGATTGCTCCGGGGCCGCAAGAAGATCGGGACGCGATCAGTGCGAATAGCGGCGATCCCAGTCCTCGCGCTTGGGCAGTTGCTCGAACGTATGTTCGGGCGGGGGCGAGGGCAGGGTCCATTCCAGCGTGTCGGCGTATTCGTTCCAGTAGTTGTTCTCGGTCACGCGCTTGCCGGCGAACAGCGTGTAGAACACGATGCCGATGAACAGCAGGAACGAGGCGAACGAGATATAGGCGCCGATCGACGAGACGTTGTTCCAGTAGGCGAACGCCTCGGGGTAGTCGATGTAGCGGCGCGGCATCCCCTGCTGGCCCAGGAAGTGCTGCGGGAAGAAGATGAGGTTCGAGCCGATGAACATCATCCAGAAATGCAGCTTGCCGGCCCATTCGGGATACTGGCGGCCGCTCATCTTGCCGATCCAGAAATAGGTGCCGGCAAAGATGGCGAACACGGCGCCCAGCGACATCACATAGTGGAAGTGTGCCACGATGTAGTAGGTGTCGTGATAGACCCGGTCCAGCGGCGCCTGGCTGATCACCACGCCGGTCACGCCGCCGACGGTGAACAGGAACAGGAAGCCGAAGGCCCACAGCATGGGCGTCTTGAACTCGATCGAGCCGCCCCACATCGTCGCGATCCACGAGAACACCTTGATGCCGGTCGGCACCGCGATGGTCATGGTGGCCAGCATGAAATACGCCTGCTGGGTCAGCGACATGCCGGCGGTGTACATGTGGTGCGCCCAGACCACGAAGCCCAGGATCGCGATCGCGGCCATGGCCAGCACCATCGGCAGGTAGCCGAAGATCGGCTTGCGCGCGAAGGTGGCGATGACGTGGCTGATGATCCCGAAGCCGGGCAGGATGATCATGTAGACCTCGGGGTGGCCGAAGAACCACAGGATATGCTGGTACAGCACCGGGTCGCCGCCGCCGGCGGGGTTGAAGAAGTTGGTGCCGAAGTTGCGGTCCATCAGCAGCATGGTGATGCCGCCCGCCAGCACCGGCAGCGACAGCAGGATCATCCAGGCGGTGATGAACACCGACCAGGCGAACAGCGGCACCTTGAACAGGGTCATCCCCGGCGCGCGCATGTTCAGGAAGGTGGTGATGATGTTGATCGCCCCCAGGATCGACGAGGCGCCCGAGACGTGCACCGCAAAGATCGCCAGGTCCATCGAATAGCCGGCCTCGGAGGTGGACAGCGGCGGGTAGAGCACCCAGCCCACGCCCGAGCCCATCTGGTCGCTGCCACCCGGCGCCAGCAGAGAGGCGATCCCCAGCGCGACACCGCAGACATACATCCAGTAGGACAGGTTGTTCAGCCGCGGGAACGCCATGTCCGGCGCGCCGATGTGCAGCGGCATGAAGTAGTTGCCAAAGCCGCCGAACAGGGCCGGGATCACCACGAAGAACATCATCAGGACGCCGTGATAGGTGATCATCACGTTCCACAGATGCCCGTTCGGGGTGCATTCGGCGCTGGCGTCGGCGATGAAACGCGCGCCCTCAAGGCACATGTACTGCACACCGGGGTGCTGTAGCTCCATCCGCATGTAGACGGTGAAGCAGACCGAGATCAGCCCCACTATCCCGGCGGTGAACAGGTAAAGGATCCCGATATCCTTGTGGTTGGTGGACATGAACCAGCGGGTGAAGAACCCGCGGGTATCATGTTGCGCACCGTGGCCGGGAACGGCGGCGTCTGCCATGCGAATGCTCTCCTCAGAATCGTGCCGGACCGGCGGGGCCGGTGGGACTCAACCGAAACTGTAGATCAGGATTCTGGCTGGGGCAATGTGTCGCGCCCGCCAACTGCGACAAAAAGGCCGAAAGGATGAGGGCGGCCGGGCGGGGCGCCAGGCATCATCCCCCGGCGGGGCCGGGAAACCGGGGCCGCCGGCGGGGTGGCGGCAGAGGGCATAAGAAGCTGCCCCCGGCCGGCAGGCGGTCGGGGGCAGGCATGGGCGGACCCGGGGGCCGCCGGGCACCGGATGACCGGTGCCGGGGCGAAATGATCAGCCCTCGTCGCCGCTGGCGGCGGCGTCGCCCGCTTCGGGGGAGTGCTGGGCCAGGAACGCGGCCACGTCGGCCTGATGCTTGTTCATCTTGAAGGTCATCTTGGTCTTGGCAGCCGAATCGCCGGTGTGCTCTTTCAGGTAGGCACCGGGATCGGTCATGTATTCGGCCAGCGAATCCTGATCCCAGACCATGTCGGGGTTCTTTTCGGCCAGCTCAAGGATGCCCTCGCCGTATTTGAACCCGTCCTCTGAGGCAGGGTGACGGCCGACGACACCATAGAGGTTGGGGCCGGTCTTGCCGCCCTTGACGATGTCGGTGCCATCCGGGGCCTGGACCATGTGGCAGGCCTTGCACTTGTTGAACTCCTTCTCGCCCTTTTCGGCATCGCCGTCCCCGGCAACGGCCGGTACTGCCAGAGCAAGCGTGGCGAGCATGGCGTAGAGGCTGATTTTCATTCGTCTTCCGTCCTTCCTCAGCGGTTGCATCCCTGCGAGAGGTAACCCCCCTCTTTTGTAGGGCATATCATCCCGACGCCCCGCACGACACTACAAAAGTCATGCGGGACCGGTTCCCTGTCCCATCGCACGCACAAATCCGTTCATCAACGCGTGATCCAGGTCGGCCATGGTCACCGGCAGGCCCAGGTCGACCAGGCTGGTGACCCCGTGCCCGCTGATTCCGCAGGGCACGATGCCGGTGTAATGCGACAGGTCGGGCTCGACGTTGATCGCCAGCCCGTGAAAGCTGACCCAGCGGCGCAGCTTGATGCCAATGGCGGCGATCTTGTCCTCGCGCGCGGTGCCGTCGGGCAGGGGGGGCTTGTCGGGGCGCGCGATCCAGACGCCGACGCGGCCGTCGCGGATCTCGCCGCGCAGTCCGAATTCGGCCAGTGTTGCGATCACCCAGCCTTCCAGCGCCCGGACAAACTGTCGCACGTCGCGGCCCCGGCGATTGAGGTCGAGCATGACATAGACCACCCGTTGCCCCGGCCCGTGATAGGTGTACTGCCCGCCGCGGCCGGTCGGATGGACCGGGAAACGATGCGGGTCGGTCAGGTCCTCGGGCTGCGCCGAGGTGCCGGCGGTATAAAGCGGCGGGTGTTCCACCAGCCAGATGGTTTCGGGCGCCCGGCCGGCCAGAATCGCCGCGACGCGCTGTTCCATCCAGGCGACGGCGGGAGGGTGCGGCATCAGCCCCGGGGTCAGCAGCCACTGCGGCGCCGGGCCGGCGCCGGGCGCTTGAAGATGCAGTGTGTCCGGTGTGGGCAGAGTGATCATTCCGGGCCGAGTGATAACCGTCGGGCAGGAATGCGCAAGCCTTGTGGTGGGGGCGGGGCTTGTGGAACCGGGCGCTGCACCGGACCCCGGAATATCCTTGCAGGGGAAAGGACATCCACGGCGCACCAGCGGCGGCGCGCCGTGGAAGGTCAGGGTTTTTACCCCACCGGGCGGCGGAAGGGGTGGCGGCCGCGCACATAGCGCACATTCCACAGAAGGGCCGCAAACGGGCCCGGCGGCGGCAGGTCCACCACCGCCC
>JAZIHR010000193.1:0-4138 GCA_036678445.1 Alphaproteobacteria bacterium | reverse complement strand
CCGTCACCCCTCCCGCGGTTTCATGGCCCAGGGTTCCACGGGCCAGCCCCCATTCCAGGCCTTGCGCGTGGGGGCCGGCCCGGGAATGATGGGCGGGAACCGAAGGTGAGCCATGTCCCTGATTGACGCCGCCCGGCAGGTCCGAGAGGCCGCTTATGCCCCTTATTCCGGCTTCAAGGTCGGTGCGGCCGTGCGCGCCGCTTCGGGCGCGGTCTATGCCGGCTGCAATGTCGAGAATGTCGCCTACCCCGAAGGCACCTGTGCCGAGGCCGGTGCCATCGCGCGCATGGTCGCGGCCGGCGAGACGGTGATCGTCGAGGTCTGCGTCATCTCTGCAAGCGCCCAGCCCGCGCCGCCTTGCGGGGGCTGTCGCCAGAAACTGGCCGAGTTCGCACGCAGCGACACGCCGGTGCTGCTGGCCACGCTGGACGGCAAGTCCGTGACCACCACCGTGGGCGAATTGCTGCCCGGCCGTTTCGAGGCCAGCCATCTGGGCGGATAGGGGTGCCGTGCCGACGGTGGTTGCTACATGGGTCCTGGTCCTTTCGATTCGCCCGCTTTCGCCAGATTACGCATGAAAACCTTGACAAAAGATTGACAGGCGCCCGCCCGACAAGGAAATCCGATGACCCTGCACCCAAGCCTGACCATCGTCGATCACCCGCTGGTCCAGCACAAGCTGACGCTGATACGCGACGAAGCCGCCTCGACCGCCACGTTTCGCCGGCTTTTGCGGGAAATCAGCCTGCTGCTGGCCTATGAGGTGACGCGCGACCTGCCATTGCGCACCACCCGCATCCGCACCCCGATGTGCGAGACCGAGGCTCCGCTGCTCGCGGGCAAGAAACTGGCGCTGATCTCGATTCTGCGGGCAGGGAACGGGCTGCTCGACGGGATTCTGGAACTGGTGCCCTCGGCGCGGGTCGGGTTTATCGGGCTTTACCGCGACCCCGAGACCCTGCGCCCGGTGCAATATTACGACAAGGTGCCCGGAGAGCTGGGCGCGCGCCGGGTGATCGTGGTCGATCCGATGCTGGCGACGGGAAACAGCTCGGTCGCGGCAATCGACCTGCTGAAGGGAAAAGGCGCCCGGGACATCCGTTTCCTGTGCCTGCTTGCCGCGCCCGAAGGCGTGCGCCGGATGGCCGAGGCCCATCCAGACGTGCCGATCCATACCGCGGCGCTGGATAAGCGACTGGATGAAAACGGCTATATCGTGCCCGGGCTGGGCGATGCGGGCGACCGGATGTTCGGCACAAAATGATCGCGCGTTAACCGGCGGTTAGCGCCTGCTGCGATATGGGTCGGCCCAGGGTCCCGAATCGGGGACCCGGAATCGGAAGGGCCGGCGATGTGGCTGCGGGTTGTCGCGCTGTTGTTGAACGTGATTTTCGGGCTGGCCCTGCCGGTCCAGGCGGCGGAAACTGCTGCCCCGCGCCGCGTGGACGGGCCGGTCGCGGATTCGGCCGACCCGCACCGGCCCGCCGAAACGCCGCCGCCTGATTTTCCCGGCCTGCAATATATCGACTCGGCGGGCTGCGTGTTCCTGCGGACCGAATCCGGCTGGCGTGCGCGGCTGGCCCGCGACGGTTCTGCGATCTGCGGCTGGCCGCCGACCTTGTCCGCGCGCGGGACCCAGGGTGTTTCGCCCGCCTCAGGGGCCGGGTCGCGCGCCTCGCAGATCGAACAGACCCTGGCCGAGGCCATCATCCCCAACCTGCAATCCGGTGAACTGGCCGAAAGGCCGGACGAAACGCCACCGCCGCTTTCAGAACTTGCCGCGCAGGCGTCCGGCCGCGCGACCGGCGATGCTCTCGACCCTGCCCCCGATCCGCTGGGGCTTGGCCAGATGGTGGCCAGCGCCCCGGACCTGCGCCGGCAACTGGTCGGAACCGGCCATGCCCAGCGGCTGTGCGGGCTGATCGGTGCAGGTGACGCCCTGGGGTTGTGCGGCCCCGCGGATGAGGGGGCGGCGCTTGTCGCGCCTCGGGCAAGCGGGTCAGAGCCTGCCTCGGCCAGGGTCGCGACGGCAGTGCCGGGTTCTTTGCCCGGGCCAGCAACCCCTGTCGCCGCGCCGGCGGCTCCTCGGGCCAGGCCATCCGCCGCTGCATTACCCGCCACTGCCTCCACCGCTGCATCTGCATCCAAGGCGGCCGTTGTCGCGCCGGCGGCCTCACGCCCGGCGGCGGGCGCAGGGGCAGGGGCGGACAACTCGATGCTGATCCGGCCGGGCATGCGATATGTCGAGGTCGGCACCTTCAAGGACCCGGATCAGGCGCTGGCCGTGGCGCGGCAACTGGCTGCAATGGGTTTGCCGGTGGTGCGCTCGAAACCGCGCGAGGGGGCGGCGATCGCAGTCATGGTCGGGCCGCTGGAGGACAGGGAAGCGATCGTGCGCATGGCCGACCGGCTGCGCAAGGCGGGCTTTGCCCGGCTCGTGGCGCGATGAGGGCGCAGCTTGCCCGCGACACATTCCTTGGGCCGGCGCCAACCCCGGCAGGCGGGTGCGGCCCCGCAGTCTTGGCATCGTTCAGCGAGAGCAGATTTGCTGCAATTGCAGCCACTCGCCCTCGGTCATCAGGGGCTCGGGGGGGGCAGAGGCATGCCAGGGGTCGGCCTCGATCAGGGTCAGGACCGTTTCCCCCGAAGCGTCGAGCGAGCGCGCATAGGGCTGGCTGGAAACTCCGGCCTCCTGCATCCTTGCCAGCAGGGCTTCGTCGTCGGGGCGGGGCGCCGGGCGCAAAAGCAGCGCTACGCCCTGCCCGGCAATGGCGGTCGCCGCCAGCTCGCCCGAGGTCAGCATTTTCAGTGCCGCGCCGATCCCGGCAGTGCGCAGCATCGCGGCCAGGGGGTCGGCCTCGGCGGCCGCGGTATCGGCGGCAAGCACATGGCCCGCCGCGACCGCCGGCCCCGGTTCGCCAGCGATCATGTCGTCGCCGATCACCACGATCCGTCCGGGCAGCGCCCGCGCACCCTGCATCGTGGCCGGAAGCACCACGATCCTGCCCTCGGGGCCCAGCAGCCGTGCCGACAGCCGGTCCAGCACCGCCGCCCCCGCTGGCCGGTCGCAGGGGGTGCCGGCCGATTGTCGCATGTCGGCAAGCATGGCAAGCCCGATCGCGGTGCGCTGCGCCGGTGGTGCGACCCGCGCGGCATGGGCGATCACCGCGCCGGGCAGCCAGATGACTGCGGCCAGCGCCGCCACTGCGGCTGCCGACCAGACCAGCGCGCTGCGCAGGCGACCCTTGTGCGGGCGGCTGGCGGCAATGGCGGAATGGACGCGCTCGATTGCCTGCACCATCAGCCGGTCGTCGATTTCCACGACCTCGTCCTGCGCAGCGTCGCCGGGGGCGAAGATCGCGGGCATCTGGCCGGGATTGAGCCGGGTCACCGCCGGCAGCGACCAGTGCGACAGCGGCTCTTCCGAGCGTGGATCGCGCAGGATCAGCGTGGCATCCCCGAAGGACACGATCACGTCATGCAGCCGCCCGTCCGGTCCGGGGCGCCATACCCCCGCCGCTTCGAGCCGCTGGAACTGCGTCAATGCGGTCACGTTGGCCGAAATCTCCGTTGTGGTTGTGCTGTTCCTGCCCCGGCGAAGCGGGGCTGCCTGACGCTGATTGTGCCCATTCGCAGACACAGGTCCAGCCCCGGAAAACAACAGGGGGGGGCAGCCATGCTTGATCGTGCGGGGCAAGGCTGGTTCCGGGGGCCGAGGGGCCGGGCCGCGGAACACGGCAAGAAAAAACCGTCCGGCAAACCGAATCTGTCCGGGAAATGCTTCTTCAGGAACCAACAGAGGGGGGACCACAGAAATATCCGGTCACCAGCCCTCGGCTTTCGTTCCCCTGGTCGGCGGCGATGTCTGTGCCCCGGCGCTTGTCCTGCCCCCGATTCGGCACTTACCGGGCATATTATGTGCCAAGACCCTTGCGCAGTTTCTCGGGGCTTCTGTCCGGGCGAGCGCCCTCGGCGGTCGCGAGCCCGGACGGGACGCAAGCGGGACGCAAGCGGGACGCAAGCGGGACGCAAGCGGGACGCAAGCGGGACGCAAGCGGGACGCAAGCGGGACGCAAGCGGGACGCAAGCGGGACGCAAGCGGGACGCAAGCGGGACGCAAGCGGGACGCAAGCGGGAC
>JAZIHR010000192.1:0-4209 GCA_036678445.1 Alphaproteobacteria bacterium | reverse complement strand
GCCCGCGTTGTCCTGCATTTCCCCCGGCTGTTTCCCGCCTGTTCCCATGCCCGCCCCGCTGCGCGCGCGCAGACACAAGGGCAGGCCTGCTTTCCGGCCCGCTCTCTGGCTTGTGAAAGCCCGAGGCGCGATGTTAATGCCATTGCAGCAAACGGACATAGGGAGGCGGGCCCGGTGAGAATTGGCGCGTTGAAGGAAACTTTCGACGGAGAGGCGCGGGTCGCGATCACTCCGTCCTCGGCCGGGCATTTGCAGAAGCTCGGGCATGAGGTGCACGTCGAATCCGGGGCCGGGGCCCGGTCGGGCTTTTCGGACGCGGCTTACGAACGCGCCGGGGTGACCGTCCACCCGACCGCCGCCGCCCTGCTGGCCGCGGTGGACGTGGTGGCCAAGGTGCGCCCGCCGTCCGAGGACGAACTGGCGATGATGCGCGAGGGGCAGACGCTCATCTCGTTCTTCTATCCCGGCCAGAACCCGGAACTGCTGGAACAGGCGCGCGGGCGTGGCGTCAACGCCATCGCCATGGACATGGTGCCCCGCATCAGCCGCGCGCAGAAAATGGACGCGCTGTCGTCCATGGCCAACATCGCCGGTTACCGCTCGGTGATCGAGGCCGCGAACAACTTTGGCCGTTTCTTCACCGGGCAGGTGACGGCGGCGGGCAAGGTGCCGCCGGCCAAGGTGCTGGTGGTGGGCGCAGGCGTGGCCGGGCTGGCCGCGATCGGCGCCGCGACCAGCCTTGGCGCGCAGGTCTACGCCTTTGACGTGCGCCCCGAGGTGGCCGAGCAGATCGAATCGATGGGCGCGGAGTTCGTGTTCCTCGACTTTGCCGATCAGGTGCAGGACGGCGCGACTTCGGGCGGCTATGCGGCGCCCTCGTCCCCGGAATTCCTGGCCAAGCAGCTGGAGAAATTCCGCGAGCTGGCGCCCGAGATGGACATCGTGATCACCACGGCGCTGATCCCCGGCCGCCCGGCGCCCAAGCTGTGGACCGCCGACATGGTGGCGGCGATGAAGCCGGGCAGCGTCATCGTTGACCTTGCCGCCGAACGCGGCGGCAACTGCGACCTGACCGTCCCGGACGAGCGTATCGTGACCGAGAACGGCGTCACCGTCATCGGCTACACCGACTTCCCCTCGCGCATGGGGGCGCAGGCGTCCGAGCTTTACGGCAACAACGTGCGCCACATGATGTCCGACCTGACGCCGGCCAAGGACGGCACGCTGGTCCACGACATGGAGGACGACGTGATCCGCGGGGCCACCGTCACCCGCGAACACGACATCACCTGGCCACCGCCGCCGCCCAAGGTGCAGGCGATCGCGGTGCAGAAGCCGCGCGAAAAGCCCAAGGAACTGACCCCCGAGGAACGCAAGGCCGCGGAACAGGCCGCCTTCCGCCAGCAGACCCGCAACCAGGTGACGCTGCTGGTCGCCGGCGGCGCGGTGATGGCGCTGGCCGGGCTGTTCGCACCGGCGTCGTTCCTGCAGCACTTCATCGTGTTCGTGCTGGCGGTGTTCATCGGCTTCCAGGTGATCTGGAACGTCGCGCATTCGCTGCACACGCCGCTGATGGCCGTCACCAACGCGATCTCGTCCATCGTGATCCTGGGGGCGCTGTTGCAGATCGGGTCGGGCTCGGCCTGGGTCGTGATCCTGGCGGCGCTGTCGGTGCTGATGACCGCCGTCAACATCTTCGGGGGCTTCCTGGTCACGCGCCGGATGCTCGCCATGTTCCAGAAGTCGTAAGGGTCGATGATGGAGAATACCGTGATCACCACCGCACCCGCCGCGCTGGGCGTTCTGCCGGCCTATGGCTTCACCACCGCGGCCTATGTCGTCGCCGCGGTCCTGTTCATCCTGTCGCTGGGCGGGCTGTCCGGCCAGGAAAGCGCCAAGCGCGCGGTCTGGTACGGCATCGTCGGCATGGCGCTGGCAGTGCTGGCGACGCTGTTCGGCCCGGCCTCGGCCAACTGGTGGCTGACGCTGATCATGCTGGCCATCGGCGGTGCCGGCGGCTGGGTGCTGGCCACCCGCGTGCAGATGACCGAAATGCCGCAGCTGATCGCCGCGATGCACAGCCTGGTCGGGCTTGCCGCCGTGTTCATCGGGCTGAACGCGCAGCTGGCACTGGGCTGGCTGACGCGGCTGCGCGAACAGCTACAGCCCGAGGCCCTGATGGAGCGCCTGTCCACCGACCCCGCCGCGGTCGAGCGGTTGCAGGGCGCGCTGGGGCATCTCAAGGGCTTTGCCGCGATGCTGGCGCAAAAGACCCCGGCCGAGATCGCCATGCTCAAGATCGAGGTGGCGCTGGGCATCTTCATCGGTGCGGTCACCTTTACCGGATCGGTCGTGGCCTATGGCAAGCTGGCCGGCAAGATCGACGGCAAGCCGCGCAAACTGCCCGGCGGGCACATGCTGAACCTGTCGGCGGCGCTGCTGTCGCTGCTGCTGACCATCCTCTATGTCACCGGCTGGGGTCCGGCGGTGCTGTGGCTGCTGGTGCTGGCGGTGATCGCCGGCTTCATCGGCTGGCACCTGATCATGGGCATCGGCGGCGCCGACATGCCGGTGGTGGTGTCGATGCTGAACAGCTACTCCGGCTGGGCGGCGGCGATGATCGGCTTTACCCTGTCCAACGACCTGCTGATCGTGACCGGGGCGCTGGTCGGGTCCTCGGGTGCGATCCTGTCCTATATCATGTGCAAGGCGATGAACCGTTCGTTCATCAGCGTGATCCTGGGCGGGTTCGGCGGCGAGGCCGGCCCGGCGATGGAAATCGAGGGCGAACAGATCGCCATCGACGCCGACGGCGTGGCCGCGGCGCTGAACGACGCCGACAGCGTCATCATCGTGCCGGGCTACGGCATGGCGGTGGCACAAGCGCAGCAGTCGGTCAGCGAACTGACCCGCAAGCTGCGCGCGGCGGGGAAAGAGGTGCGCTTTGCCATCCACCCGGTCGCCGGGCGTCTGCCGGGCCACATGAACGTGCTGCTGGCCGAGGCCAAGGTTCCCTATGACATCGTTCTGGAAATGGACGAGATCAACGAGGACTTCCCCTCGACCGACGTGGTGATCGTGATCGGCTCGAACGACATCGTGAACCCGGCGGCGCAGGAAGATCCCAACAGCCCCATCGCCGGGATGCCGGTGCTTGAGGTCTGGAAGGCAAAACAGGTGTTCGTGTCGAAACGCGGCCAGGGCACCGGCTATTCCGGCATCGAGAACCCGCTGTTCTACAAGGAAAATACGCGGATGTTCTACGGCGACGCGAAGAAGTCCATCGACGCGCTGCTGCCCCTGATCGACTGAGGCCGGTCGGGACCAGAGACAGGAAACCCCCGCTGCGGCGGGGGTTTTTTCATTGGGAACGACGGGGAAGCTTCGGGTGCGGGACCGGGGCTCTGCCCCGGCCCCCGGGATATTTTTGTCCGCCCGCACGGCCCGGGGCCGCATTCATGGCCGCCTCTGGGACAGGGTGAGGGAAGCGGAAAGGGCGGGCGCGGGGCAAGGGCCCCGGCCCGCGGTCGGTTAGGGATTGATCAGCACCGGGGTGCCGTCGCGGACCATGGCATAGATATCCTCGATCTCGCGGTCATTCACCGCGATGCAGCCGGCGGTCCAGTCGCGCTTGCGCGGCGCCATCGCCCGGCCCTCGGGGCCCCAGCCGTGGATGAAGATATCGCCGCCGGGGCTTTGCCCCTGTGCCAGCGCGAACCCGGTATCCTGCGGATTGGGATAGGAAATTCCCAGCGACAGGTGATAGCTGCTGTCGGGGTTGCGGCGGTCGATGTAATACAGCCCCTCGGGGGTCTTGCCGTCGCCCGAGAATTGCTTGTGGCCCGTGGGGGCGTTCCCCAGCCCGACATCATAGGCTGCGATCACGTTCGAGCCGCTGAAGAACAGCATCTGTCGCTGCGACTTGTTCACCACGATCTGCGTGACCGGGGGGCCGTCATAGGTCTTGAACTTGCTGGGCGCGCAAGAGGCCGCCAGCGCCAGCAGCATCGCCGCGATCGGCAGTCTGAGCGAGAGTTTCATGGTCTGTCCCGTGGTTATTGCCCCGATCTTGCCGCAGCCGCCGCGACCGGGCAACCGGGGCAGCGATCACGATGGGCTCAGCGGCAGGGAATGGCCTGCGGCGCCGGTGGCGCGAACCGCTTGCGCGGCTGGCGATTTGCGGGTTGATGTCGGGGCATGGACAAGCAC
>JAZIHR010000191.1:0-4227 GCA_036678445.1 Alphaproteobacteria bacterium | reverse complement strand
GCCCCCGCCCCAGCCCGCATCCGGGCGTGAACGATCCCCAGCTTGTGCCAGACCATCCGATAGCCGCCCATGCCGTCGGCCACCCGCTCGGGCGTTTCCAGCACCAGCGGGTGCAGCGTCCGGGGGGCGCTGCTCATGCCCGCCTCCCGAAACCGCCGCGCCCGGCCAGGGTGCGCACCGCGCGCCAACGGTCGATCAGCGCGCTGACCCCATGCGGCAGCGCCAACTGGCTGCCGTCAAAGCCGCGGTCCTCGTAATAGCGCGCCGCCAGCATCATCACCGCCTGCGCCAGGTCGGCGGGCACCGATTCCCACCCCGTCCCGAACCCGGCGGTGAAGCGCACGGTGACATGCCCCCCCACGGGAACCGAGGGCAGGCTGCCCGCCACCGGCGCCAGCACCGGGCGCTGGTTGTCCGGCACCAGCCGCCAGCGCGCGGGCGGAACCGGCGTCACCGCGCCTGCACGATCGGTCAGCTCGACCGACTCGACCGACAGCGCCGGGGCCAGCGGCAGGGGCTGGCCCATGGGGTCGCGCCAGTCCTCCAGCCGCAGCCGGAACACCCGCGTCAGCAGCACCTTGCCGGTGCGCGCCTCGACGGTGGCGATGGCGGCGCGCAGAAACCCCGCCAGCGCCGCATCCTCGGCCGCATCCTCGACCAGTTCGAACCCCGATCCCATCCGCAGGTGATTGCGCAATCCGGCAACCGGCAGCGCCGCCTGTGCCGGAGCGGTTTCCTCGACGAGCAACATTCCTGAAACCTCCCGTTCCGAAAGCAGCCGCTGGTAAAAGACAACGGGGCCGCGGCGTGTCCGCCGGCCACGGCGCGCGCGGACAGTGGTTCAGCCACCGTCTCCGGCGGCCAGCACCGCGACCCCTCCTCGCCACGATCAGGCGGCGAAGTTCAGCAGCTTGACGGCACGGGTATCGACCACGCCGCCACCGACGCGCCGGGTCGCATAGAACAGCACATGCGGCTTGGCCGAATACGGGTCACGCAGGATGCGCAGCTCGGGACGCTCGGCCACGGTATAGGCGCGGCGGAAATCGCCGAACGCCACCGCCTTGGAGCCGGCCGAGGGGTTGGGCATGTCCTCGCAGATCAGCACCGGATACCCCAGCAGCCGCGCCGGCTCGCCCGCGGCCAGCCCGTCCGACCACAGATAGCGCCCGTCGCCGTCGCGCATCCGCCGGATCATCCCGGCCACGCGGCTGTTCATCAGGAACGAGGCATTGGCCCGGTAGCCCGCGCCCAGCGCATAGACCAGGTCGATCAGCGCATTCGCCGGCGCGGTGCCGGCGAAATCCCCCGCGGCGCCGGTGTTGATCAGCCCGATATTGCCATCAGCAACAGTGGCGTTCGGCGCGGTGGGATAGTTCAGCAGCCCGCGCGGCTTGTCCATGCCGTTGCCGTTGATGAACGCCGCCGATTCCGCGCGCGCGAATTTCTCGGCGATGCGCTCGGCCAGCCAGTTTTCCAGGTCGAACGAGGCATCGTCCAGCAGCCGCTGCGTGGCCTTGGGCATCGCCGCCAGCTCGTGCAGCGGGATCGAGATGCGCTCGACCTGCGGAGTGTCGGTCTCGGCGGTGGCCACCGTCTCGCTGGCCCAGCCCGCCCCGATGTCGGAACGGTCGGCCAGAACCTCGTAGGCCGCCGATTCCACCTGCACCACCGTCGCCAGCGCCCGCAGCGAACCCGCGCCCCGCAGCGCCGCCTGCACCGTGTCGGAAATCACCGGCGCGGCCAGATAGCCCCCGTCGGTGCCCGAGGCCATGGCCTTTTCCTCGACCGCCAGCCCGCGCAACCCGGCGTCGTCGCCACGGCGCAGATAGGCGGCAAAGGCTTTCTGATGCGGCGCCTCGGTCTCGGCGGCCTGCGAAAGCGGCGAGCGGCCCCGATAGGCGGTCTTGCGGTCCAGCATGGTCATGCGTCTGTCCTGTGCTTGCAGTTTCTGTTCGATCGTCTCGCGAAAGCCGCGCAGTTCGCTGACGAACTCGGCCATCGCATCCTCCACGCCGCCGGCCGACATGGCCCCGGCAGCGGCCCCGGCCCCTGCGGCCTTAACCTCGGTCATCGCCGTCTCTCCTCGTCTGAAAAAAGGCGGCCGCCCCGGTGGACCGCCGCCTGCCGTCGGCCGGGCTGACGCCCCGCCGCACTCTCTCCGGCCCGCGGGCCACCGGCCACGCCGCCAAACCCGGCCTCCCCTCGGGACACATCTTCTGTCCGCAAATATCCTGGGGGGAGCCCCGAAGGGGCGGGGGGCAAAGCCCCCTCACCGCCGCCCTCACCGCCCCGCGCGCAGAACCTCGACCGCCGCCCGCAGCACCGCCGCCAGATCCCCGATCGCCTCGGGCCCCGAGGATTTCCGCGCGTGATTGCGCCCAATCTTCGCCTCGCGCAGCATCGGGAACGTCACCAGCGAAACCTCCCACAGCTCGATCTCGGTCAGCACCCGCCGCCCCTTGCCGTCGCGCTCGGCCCGCAGGGTGCGATAGCCGATCGACAGCCCGTCGATGGCGCCCGCGGCGACCAGCGCCGCCGCCTCACGGGCCCGCGCCACCTCGGGCAACAGCCGCCCGCGAACCCACAGCCCCTGGCCGTCCTCGCGGATCTCCTCCCACACGCCGATGGGATGGGCGGGGTCGTGCTGCCACAGCATCCTCACCCGGTCGCCCCGCGCCGCGATCCGCGCAAGGCTGGCCGCATAGGCCCCCGCAGCGATCACGTCGCCGCCCTGGTCGGCGATGCCGAACAGGCTGGCATAGCCCTCGATCACGCAACCGCCCGCGCCGGTCTCGGCCTGCAACGGCAGCGCGCCCGCGAATTTCAGTTCAAGCCCCAGATCACCCATTCCCGTCCCCTTATCCCTTCGGCGCGAATTGCAGGATCGACTGCACCGCCTGGGTCAGGATCACGGCGACCACGCCATAGACCGTCATCCACAGCCGCCGCTCCAGCCCCTCGATCAGCGCCTCGATCCGTTCCAGCCGCCGGTCCACCTGTCCGAATTGCAGCGCCATGATCCGCTCTTGCGCCTCAAGCTTCTGCTCATGCCAGACCGAGGGCCGGTCGATGAACTTCGACCCCTCCATCCTAGCCCTCCGCCAGCGGCGGCAGCCCCAGCGCCGCGCGTTTCTCGGCCTCGGTCAGGAACCCCGCCGCGCCCACGCGCCGCCAGTGCTGGTCGCGTTCCTCGGCCAGCGCCGGGATCTGGTCCAGGTCGGGGCGCAGGTCGATCTCGGCGCCCAGATGCTCGCCCAGCCACCAGCCGATGCCTGCCGCGACCCGCGTGGCCAGCGGCAGAACGGTCAGGCGATAGAACGCCCGGTGCGCCTCGGCGTAATTGGCATAGGTCGCCTCGCCGGGGATCCCGATCAGCATCGGAGGCACCCCGAACGCCATCGCGATCTCGCGCGCCGCCGCCAGCTTGGTCTGGTGAAACTCCATGTCCGAGGGCGAAAATCCCATCGGCTTCCAGTCGAGGCCCCCCTCCAGCAGCATCGGCCGCCCGGCGTTGCGCGCGCCCTGGTGATGGCTTTCCATCTCGGACACCAGCCGGTCATACTGGTCGGGCGACAGAACCCCCTGCCCGTCCGACCCCTTGTAGATGATCGCACCCGAGGGCCGCGCCGCATTGTCCAGCAGTGCCCGCGACCAGCCGCTGGCCGAGTTGTGCACCTCGACCGCCACCTGCGCCGCCTGCATCGGCGACATCCCGTAATGGTCGTCCGAGGGGTGGAAGCTGCGGATATGGCAGATCGGGTCGGGACTGCCGCTCATGTCAAAGCGATGCTTGCGCCCGCCCACCGCATATTCATAGGCGACGGGCCAGCCATCCGCCCCCGGAACCACGCTCATCCGGTCGGATCGCAGCACATGCAGCTCTGCGGGCAGGCCCGACCCGGTCACGTCCACCGCCTCAAGATAGCCGTTGCCGGTCAGCAGGATCTGCCCGAACAGCGCCTCGAACAGCTCGGCCCGCCCCTGGCCCGGGTTCGGCCGCCGCATCAGGTCCAGAACCGGATGAACCTCATAGCGCCGCTCGGCGTCCTGACAGACCAGAGGAACCGCCGCCGCGGCTTCCGCGATCAGCTTGACCGCCCGGAACCCCACCGGGTTGCCCACGAACCCGGATCGCGTCAGCCCGCCGGTGTCGCGCCCGCCCCACAGCGCGCGCCCGGCCCCCTGTGCGGCAGCCGCAACCCGCCCGGCGGCGCTGGCCTTGAC
>JAZIHR010000190.1:0-4307 GCA_036678445.1 Alphaproteobacteria bacterium | reverse complement strand
GTGCGGGACGGGGGGGCAGAACAAAGGGCGGTGCCCGGCCCGCGCGCCTAGCGGATCTGCGCGGCGAAATCCTTGCCGAAGGTTTCCTCGATAAAGGAGAACTGCGGTTCCAGCCGTTCGCGCAGCACGGTGCGGGCCTCGGCCGGGACGCTGAGCTCGGCATTGCCGGCAAAGACCTTGGTCGAAAGATTCTGGTAGCTGTAAGGCTCCAGCCCGCAATGGGCCTCGACCCGGCGCATCAAGGCGCCGGGGTTGGCGGCGATGGCGCCGAAAGGCAGGATCAGCAGCCGGTCGGGGTCGAAACGCGCGGTCCAGCGCGGCACATAGGTCGCGTAATCGCCGCGGTCATACAGCACTGGATCGTCGATTTCCTTCATCCAGGCATCAATCCCGCGAGGTTTGCGCTTCTTGCGGGTCAGGTTCATCTTCAACTGGCTGACCACGCGATCGACGGGGTGGCGGATGATATAGATGAACTTGGCGCGCGGCAGGAAATCAGCCACGAACTGCACGCCCTCGTCGGGCAGGGTGGAATATTCCGGAGTGATGTCGCAGGGCTGCACACCCTCGGGGGTGGGGGCAAAGACCTGCTTGTACCAGTGGTTGGTGAACATCTCGCCCCGCGTGATCCGTGTCAGCCAGGCGTCCAGTTCCGGCGGGAAAGGCAGCCCGCGCGCGGCATAGCGTTTTTCCTGGTTCTGCCGGGCGCGGCGGAAATGCCAGGGCAGCCATTGCCGGTGTTCGGGAACGAAGCGATGGTTGAAGAACTGCACTTCCTTGAACGGAGGCAGCCAGACCTGCGGATGCTGGCCAAGCATCTGCGCCAGCCAGGTGGTCCCCGCCTTCTGGGCGCCGATGCCCACGATCTGGGGCTTTTTCGGGCGGCCCTCGGGATCCCATTTGGGCAGTTCGGTCACAACGTCCCCCACAGGTCATACTCGGATGCCTCGTCCACCGTCACCGTCACGATGTCGCCGGGCGAAAGCGCCTTGAACCCTTGGTCGATGAACAGGTTGCCGTCAATCTCGGGGGCGTCGGCCATGCTGCGGCAGGTGGCGCCGTCCTCGTCCACGCTGTCCACGATGACCTGCTGGCGGGTGCCGACCCTGGCCGCCAGTTTCGCAGCCGAGATCGCCTGCGCCTTTTCCATGAAACGGTTCCAGCGGTCCTGCTTCACCTCGTCCGGCACATGGTCGGGCAGGTCGTTGGCCCGCGCGCCGCGCACGTTTTCGTATTGGAAACAGCCGACACGGTCGAGCTGCGCCTGATCCATCCAGTCCAGCAGATACTGGAACTCGGCCTCGGTCTCGCCCGGGTAGCCGACGATGAAGGTCGAGCGCAGGGTGATCGCCGGGCAGGCGTCGCGCCAGGCGGCGATTTCATCCAGCGTGCGGGCGCTGGCGGCGGGGCGGGCCATGCGTTTCAGCACCTCCGGGTGCGCGTGCTGGAACGGGATGTCGAGATAGGGCAGCACTCCGCTGCCGTGGGCCGCGGTGTCGGCCATCAGCGGGATCAGGTCGCGCACATGCGGATAGGGATAGACGTAGTGCAGCCGCACCCATGCCCCCAGCCCGCCCAGATCGCGGGCCAGATCGGTGATATGGGCGCGGTGGCCGCGGTCGCTGGCGTGGCGCAGGTCCACCCCGTAGGCCGAGGTGTCCTGCGAAATCACCAGCAGTTCCCGCACCCCGTTTGCGACCAGCTTTTCAGCCTCGCGCAGCACCGCATGGGCGGGGCGGCTGACCAGCCGGCCGCGCATGTCGGGAATGATGCAGAAGCGGCAGTGGTGGTTGCAGCCCTCGGAAATCTTCAGATAGGCATAGTGGCGGGGCGTCAGCCGCACCTCGGATGCGGGCAGCAGGTCGATGAACGGGTCGGGGCTGGGCGGCACCGCGGCGTGCACTGCATCCAGCACCTGTTCGTATTGATGCGGGCCGGTCACCGCCAGCACCCTGGGATGCGCGCCGGTGATATAGTCGGGCTCGGCGCCAAGGCAGCCGGTCACGATCACCCGGCCGTTTTCGGTCAGCGCCTCGCCGATGGCATCCAGGCTTTCGGCCTTGGCGCTGTCCAGGAACCCGCAGGTGTTCACGATCACCGCATCGGCGCCGTGGTATTCGGGGGAAATCGCATAGCCCTCGGCCCGCAGGCGGGTGAGGATACGTTCGCTGTCCACCAGCGCCTTGGGACAGCCAAGCGAGACCATGCCGATGGTCGGCTGGCCGGGGCGCGCGGCCTCGCGCACCACGGTGGCGCGGGCAAGATCGGGGCGCAGCAGGGGCGGGTTCTGGCTCATTCCCGCGCATATAACGAAGCCGCGGGCGAACGCAAAGCGCCAGATGCGGGCGAGGGAAGGGCGGCGCGCCCGCCGGGGGCCGCAGCCGCAGCCGGGCCTTATTCGGCCTTGCCGCCGCGCACGTTGAAGCCCAGCAGCCGCCAGTCCAGCATCCCGCCGCGGTAGTAGCTGATCCGCTCGGCGGGATAGCCGGCCGAGACCATTTCACGGATGGCGGTCGGGGACTGGCCGCACCAGGTGCCATTGCAGAACATGATGACCTTGCTGGCGTTGGTGCAGTCGAACTTGCCGTCGAAATCGGGTTCGCAGCCCAGCTCGGCCAGCCGCTCGATGGATTCGGTGTAGGGGATGTTGATGGCGCCGGGGATGGTGCCGCTTTCGAACCAGTCGGGGGTGCGGCCATCGACCAGGATGCTGTCGCCGGCCTGCATCGCCTCGATCAGTTCCAGCTCTCCGATGGTGGTGACGCCTTCGGCCGGGGTCATCGGCTGGATGCAGAAGGGCGGGCAGTCCGGGCCGGTCAGCGCCCAGTCCCCTTCCAGTTTCGCGCCGGGGGTCTGGTCGCGCTGGACGGTGAATTCGCCCTCGGGGGTGGTGTAGGTGGCCTGCGCCATGTCCTTGGTGATGCCGACGCGGGTGGCTTCGGACGGAGCGGCGGCGGTGGCGCCGTCCTGAGCCAGCGCGGCGCCGGAAAAAAGGGCCGCGGCGACTGCGACGACTGCGGCGGCGGGCAGGCCGATCAGGGGTCTGGACATGGTATTCCTCCTCGCATGTGGTCGGTCCTGCGGCGAAACGCGCAATGGACATATCGTGATTTCACTATCTTTGCCGCGATCCCTAGCGTGTTCAAGACGCATTGTTGACCAAAGGAACTGCCATGATCACGCGCCGCCAGACCTTCGCCCTGATCGCTGCGGTTGCGGCATCGCCGGCGCTTGCGCAAGCGCCCGACCGCCCCAACCCCATGCCGGACGAGCTGCGCACCGCGCTGGAGCGCGACAAGAACGGCATCGTGCTGGGCAACCCCAAGGGCAACATCACGCTGGTCGAGTTCTTTGATTACAACTGCCCGTTCTGCAAGAAGATCCTGCCCAAGATGCAGCAGCTGATCTCGGCGGACCCGCAATTGCGGGTGGTGTTCCGGGAATGGCCGGTGTTCGGCGCGGATTCGGAATTCGCTGCGCGGGTGGCGCTGGCCTCGCTGGACCAGGGGAAATACTGGCAGGTCCATGCCGGGCTGATGGGGCTGCGCGACCGCGCGGCCGAGCCGTCGGCGATGAGGGTGGTGCGCAAGCTGGGGCTGGACGAGGCGAAGCTGCGCCGCGACATGGATTCCGACCGGGTCAACGACCATATCGCGCGTTCGTTCATGCTGGCCGATCACATGAGCCTGATCGGCACTCCGACCCTGGTCGCCGGCGACGAAGGCGTGTTCGGCGACCAGAGCCTCAAGGATCTCAAGGATCTGGTGGCGCGGGCGCGGGCGACGATGGGGGTGGCGGCAGGGTAACGAACACCGGCCCCGAGGGGGTGGGCAGGAAGCTGCCGCCCACCCCGAACACCTGCTGCAACCGTTCGGGCGTCAGCACCTGCGCCGGCGGCCCGTCCGCCACGATGCGCCCGCCCGCACCCATCAGCACCAGCCGTTCGCAGAACCGCGCCGCCAGCGTCAGGTCGTGGATCGAGGCGATGACGGTGCGCCCTTCGCCCGCCAGACGCGCAAACAGCGCCATCACCGCGAACTGATGCGCGGGGTCCAGCCCGGCCACGGGTTCGTCCGCGAGGATCAGCGGCGTGCGCTGCGCCAGCAGCCGGGCGATCAGAACGCGGGCCAGCTCTCCGCCCGACAGCTCGGTGGCGGGGCGGTCGCGCAGGTGGGTCACCTCCATCGCCGCCATCGCCTCGGCCACGGCGGGGCCGTCGGCGCGGCGGTCGGGGTCGGTGCGCCGGCCCAGCCGGACCAGCGGCTCGACCGGGATCGGCCAGGCGATCTCTCGTGCCTGCGGCAGCC
>JAZIHR010000189.1:0-4330 GCA_036678445.1 Alphaproteobacteria bacterium | reverse complement strand
CCCCCAGCCCCGCCAGCGCCGCGACAAAGGCGTCGCTGCCGCGCTTGAGGTTCGAGGTGTCCAGCACCGTCCGCTTGGGCAGAAAGTTCAGCGCCAGCAGCAGCAGGATGACCGTGACCACCTCGACCGTGATCTGGGTCAGCGCCAGGTCGGGGGCCGAGAAATAGATGAAGGTGACCGAAACGGTCAGCCCCACGATGCCCATCAGCACCAGCGCCAGGATGCGGCGGCGGTGCAGGGCGACTATCGTGCCGGTGCCGACCAGCACCATCACCCAGCCGACCAGCGCCACCGGGGTGATGGGCAGCATCGGGCGCGTGGCCGGCCCGGCCAGCCCGCTGTGCCAGGCGGCAAAGCCGCAGGCCAGCGCCACCAGCAACTGCGCCGCCAGCGCCCGCGACATCGAGCCGTTGGTGAACCCGTCCGAGAACGCGCCGGCGATGCGCTCGGCCCCGCCGACGATGGCGTCGAAGATCGCCTTGGCGTCGATGCGGGGCAGCCGTTGGCGCAGCGCATCGGCCGGCCGCCACAGCGCCAGCAGCGCCGCGCCCCCGGCGATGGCCAGCGCCGACATCAGCAGCGCCGGGCTTGCACCGTGCCACAGCGCGAAATGCGGGTGCAGCGCCTGCCCGGTGACGGCCGAGGCCGCCGCCGTGACGATCCAGCCCAGCATCGCGTTCGGGAACAGCCCGCTGGCCACCACCACCGCGACCAGCAGCGCCGGTCCCAGCCACAGCCCCGCGCAGGGATCATGCGGCGCGGCCGGATAGTCGTGGCGCACCGGCCCCAGAAACACATGCACGATCAGCCGCAGCGAATAGGCGACCGAGAACACCGAGGCCAGCGTCGCCACCGCTCCGAACAGCCCGGGGGCGCCGGCGGCCTGTTCCAGCATCATTTCCTTGGACAGGAAGCCGTTGAAGGGCGGGATCCCTGCCATCGACAGCGAGCCGATCAGCACCAGCCCGAAGGTCAGAGGCATCAGCGTGCGCAAGCCTCCCAGCCGCTGGATGGATCGCGTATGCGCGGCGTGGTCGATGAGGCCCGCGCCCATGAACAGCGCCGCCTTGAAGCTGGCGTGGGCGACGATGTGGAACATGGCGGCGGTGGCCGCGGCCTGGGTGCCAAAGCCCAGCAGCATGGTGATCAGGCCAAGATGGCTGACCGTGGAGTAGGCCAGCAGCCCTTTCAGGTCGTCCTGGAACAGCGCGATCGCGCCGCCGATCAGCATGGTGGCAAGGCCGACCGTGGCGACGATGCCGAACCATTCGGGCGTCCCCGCCAGCACCGGCCACAGCCGCGCCATCAGGAAGATCCCGGCTTTGACCATGGTGGCGGAATGCAGATAGGCGCTGACCGGCGTCGGCGCGGCCATGGCGCGCGGCAGCCAGAAATGGAACGGGAACTGCGCCGACTTGGTGAAGGCGCCCAGCAGGATCAGCAGCAAGGCCGGCAGGTAAAGGCCGGACGACTGGATCGCCTCGCGCTGCGCGATGATGTCGGACAGGCGATAGCTGCCCGCGACCTGCCCCAGCATCAGGCAGCCCGCAATCATCGCCAGCCCGCCCATCGCGGTCACGTTCAGCGCCATGCGCGCGCCTTGCCGCCCCTCGGGCAGGTGCTTCCAGAATCCGATCAGCAGGAATGACGACAGCGAGGTCAGTTCCCAGAACACCAGCATCATCAGGATGTTGTCGGACAGCACGATGCCGGTCATCGCGCCCTGAAACAGCATCAGATAGGTGAAGAACGGCCCCGCCGCGTCCTGTTGCGACAGGTAGAACCGCGCATAGAGGATGATCAGCAGCCCGATCCCCAGGATCAGGATCCCGAACAGCAGCCCCAGCCCGTCCAGCATGAAATCCGCGTCCAGCCCGATCTGGGACATCCACGGGATGCGGGTGGTGACCACCTCTCCGGCCAGCACGGCGGGGATGTCGACGACCAGCCCCAGCAGCGCCAGCGCGGTGAAGATGCCGCAGGCGATGGCAGCCGCATTGCGGCCGGATCGGACCATCAGGCCCGGCAGCAGCGCGCCAAGAAACGGCAGCGCGACGATCAAGGCTGGCGTCATTGTTCCCCCGTTTCGAGCCTGAGTCACAGACCTGTAAGGGGAATGTCAAGCAAGCGGGGGAAAATGCTGGCCGATGTTCGCGTTTCGTGCTAGCGGCTTGGAAAAACGCGGCACAAGATGAACGCGGCAGGCACAAGGGCACGGGGCACATTGAAGACATGGGGTGCATGAGGATTCTGGGCATCGACCCCGGGCTGGTCAACATGGGCTGGGGGGTGATCGTGGCCGACGGCTCGCGGTTGCGGCATGTCGCGAACGGGATCATCCGGTCTCGCGCGGATAGCCTTGCGGCGCGGCTGTGCGACCTGCACGCCGGGCTGGTCGCGGTGATCGCCGCGCACGCGCCCGACGCGGCAGCGGTGGAACAGACCTTTGTCAACAAGGACGCCGCGGGCACGCTGAAACTGGGGCAGGCGCGCGGGGTGGCGCTGCTGGCCCCGGCGCAGGCGGGGCTCGAGGTCGGGGAATACGCCCCCAACGCGGTGAAAAAGACCGTGGTCGGGGTCGGCCACGCGCAGAAAGGACAGGTCGAGCACATGGTGCGCTTTCAGTTGCCGGGGGTCGAGATCGCCGGCCCCGATGCCGCCGATGCGCTGGCCATCGCCATCTGCCACGCCCGCCACCTGCAAGGCCGCAGCCTGCGCATCAAGGTGGTGGCATGATCGGGCGCATTGCCGGGGTGATCCTGCACCGCGCCCCCGACCATGTGCTGATCGACGTGCGCGGGGTGGGCTATATCGTCCATGTCAACGAACGCACGGCTGCGGCGCTGCCCTCGGTGGGCCAAGCGGCGGCGCTGTATACCGAGCTGCTGGTGCGCGAGGATCTGTTGCAGCTGTTCGGGTTTTCCTCGCTGCTGGAAAAGGAATGGCACCGGCTGCTGACCAGTGTGCAGGGGATCGGGGCCAAGGTCTCGCTGGCGATCCTGGGCACGCTGGGCCCCGAGGGGCTGGGCCGCGCCATTGCGCTGGGTGACTGGGCGGCGGTGCGCAAATCCCCCGGCGTCGGCCCGAAACTGGCGCAGCGGGTGGTGCTGGAACTGAAGGACAAGGCCCCCGGCATCATCGCCATGGGCGGTGTGCTGACCGTCGATGCGGGTGCCGGTGGCGGGGTGGAGGTTGCGACCGGGCCGGGCATCGAGCCCGCCCCCGCCGCCGCGGCCACCCCGGCCGCGCCCCCCGCGGTAACGCCGGTCGCATCGGCGGCGGTCATGGCGGATGCGCTGTCGGCGCTGACGAATCTGGGTTATGCTGCGTCCGAGGCCGCCGCCGCGGTGGCGCAGGCGGCGGCGCGGGAACCCGGCGTGACCGCCTCGGCGTTGATCCGCGCGGCGCTGCGGTCTCTGGCACCGAAGGAATAGGCAGGCTTGGGGGCGGCAAGATGACGGGCAATCTGCGGACGTTCCTGCTGATGGCGGCGATGACGGCGCTGCTGATGGGGATGGGCTGGCTGATCGGCGGGCAGGGCGGTGCGATCCTTGCGCTGCTGGTCGCCGGCGTGGGCAACCTGTGGGCGTGGTGGAACAGCGACAAGGCAGTGCTGCGCCAGCACGGCGCCACCCCGGTGACCGAGGCGCAGGCCCCGGAACTGGTCGGGCTGGTCCGCCAGTTGGCGGGCCGTGCCGGGCTGCCGATGCCCGCCGTCTATGTGCTGGCCACCGACCAGCCCAATGCCTTTGCCACCGGCCGCAACCCCGAACATGCCGCGGTGGCGGTGACCCAGGGGTTGCTGCGCATCCTGAACCGCGACGAGCTTGCGGGCGTGATCGCGCATGAGCTGGCCCATATCCGGCATCGCGACACGCTGACCATGACGGTGACGGCAACCATGGCCGGCGCCATCGCCATGCTGGGCAACATGATGCTGTTCATGGGCAACCGCGAACGGCAGGGCGGCGTGCTGGGGGCGCTTGTCGCGATGATCCTTGCGCCGCTGGCCGCGACGCTGGTGCAGCTGGCGATCTCGCGGTCGCGGGAATATGTCGCCGACCGCTCGGGGGCGGAAATCGGCGGCGACCCGATGGCGCTGGCCTCGGCGCTGGCCAAGATCGCCAACGCGGCGGGGCGCACGGTGAACATCCCGGCGGAACGCAACCCGGCCTCGGCCGCGCTGTTCATCATCAACCCGCTGGGCGCGATGCGGATGGACCGGCTGTTCGCCACCCACCCCTCGACGCAGGAACGCATCGACCTGCTGGCGCAGATGCAGCCCGCGGGCAGCGGCATCCCGCGGGTGCCGCGCGCATGATCCCCGTCC
>JAZIHR010000188.1:0-4334 GCA_036678445.1 Alphaproteobacteria bacterium | reverse complement strand
CGGCGGCTCCCCCCGAGGATATTTGTGCGATGAAGAAGGAAAACAGGCCGGGCGCCCTGTCTTGCGCAAAGATCCTCGGAGGAGGGGCGGGCGGTGGAAAACCCCGCATGCGGCGGGGATGTCAGGCGGCCAGCTGGACCCAGACCGGCACATGGTCGCTGGGCTTTTCCCGGCTGCGCTGGTCGCGGTCCACGCCGGCGCCGTGCAGCAGGTCGGCGGCTTGCGGCGACAGCAGCAGGTGGTCGATGCGGATGCCGTTGTCGCGTTCCCAGGACTGGCGCTGGTAGTCCCAATAGGTAAACGGGCCGCGGCTGCCATGGGGGTCGGAGATGCGGATCGCGTCGGTCCAGCCCTGATACAGGACGCGCCGGAACGCCGCCCGCGACTGCGGCAGGAACAGCGCGTCGTCGGCCCAGTTCTCGGGGCGCGCCGCGTCGCGAGGCTCGGGGATGATGTTGTAGTCGCCCAGCATCACCACCGGCGCCTCGGTCGCCAGCAGCTTGGCCGCGCGCAGGCGCATCCGTTCCATCCAGGCCAGCTTGTAGTCGTATTTCGGCCCCGGTGCCGGGTTGCCGTTGGGCAGATACAGCCCCGCCACGGTGACGGCGTGGTGCTGGCCCATCACCACCGCCTCGATCCAGCGGGCCTGTTCGTCGTCGTCGTCGCCCGGCAGGCCGCGGCGGATGTCCTCGACCGGCAGGCGCGACAGCACCGCGACGCCGTTCCAGCTTTTCTGCCCGTGGGTCCAGACCTTCCAGCCCAGGTCCTCGACGATCTCGGTGGGGAAGCCTTCGTCGACGGTCTTGATCTCTTGCAGCACCACGACATCGGGCTGCGCTTCGGCCAGCCAGGCGGTCAGCTGATGCAGCCGCGCCTTGATGCCGTTGATGTTGAAACTGGCGATCTTCATGGCCGCGACCCTAGGGCGCGGCCGGTACCGGGGCAAGCACCGGCGCGCCCATGCAGGGTGTGTGGGGGGGGGCGGCGCCTATTCGGTCGGCGGCGCGGTCACGATCAGGCGGTCGATGCGCATGGCGTCCATGTCGGCGACCTCGACCGTCCAGCCATGGTGGGTGAACACATCGCCGGTGCGCGGAATCCGGTTCAGGATCGCCAGCACCATCCCGGCGACGGTGTTGAAGTCGCCCTCGGGCAGGGGGAAGCCGGTCTCGCCGGCGAATTCATCAGCACTTTCGCTGCCGGCGACCAGCCACGACCCGTCGGCGCGGCGCACCATGTCGGGTTCGTCGCCCTCGGCGTCGGCAAAGTCGCCGGCGATCGCTTCGAGCAGGTCCATCGCGGTGATGATGCCCTGGAAATGCCCGTATTCGTCATAGACCAGCACCATGCGCGAGGGCGTGGCCCGCATCACCTCGATCACCGACAGCGCGTCGGCCGCATCCAGCACGGTCGGCGCCTCGCGGATCAGGGTGCGCAGGTCGGGTTCGTCCACCCCGATCAGGTCGCGCAGCGCCACCACGCCCAGGATGTCGTCGTCCGAGCCATCCGTCACCGGCAGCCGCGAAAACCGCGCGGCGCGGATCTTGGCCATCACCACCTCGGGCGGGTCGGAAATGTCGATCATCTCGACATCGCGGCGGGGCGTCATCATCGCGGCGGCCGAGCGGTCAGCCACCCGCATCACCCCGGCGATCATGCCGCGCTCGCCCTCCATCAGCACGCCGGCCTGGGTGGCCTCGGCGATGGTCATGCGCACCTCTTCGTCGGTGATGGCGCGGTCGGAACTGTCGCGAATGCCGATCAGCCGCAGCGCCAGTCGCGCGGCATTGTCCAGCAGCCAGACCAGCGGCGTCCCGATCCGCCCCAGCAGCGCCATCGAAGGCGCCACCCGCGCGGCGATCCGTTCGGGGTTGGACATGGCGACCTGCTTGGGCACCAGTTCGCCCACGATAACCGACAGCGCGGTGATCGCGGCCACCACCAGAAACACCCCCAGCGTCTGCGCCAGCCCGTAGGGCACCCCGGCCGCCACCAGCGCCGCCCCGGCCCGCAGACCCAGCGTCGCCCCCGAAACCGCGCCCAGCAGCACGCCGACCAGCGTGATGCCGATCTGCACCGCCGACAGGAACTTGCCGGGCTGTTCCAGCAGCGCCAGCGCCGCCTGCGCGCCGCGGTCGCCCTTTTCGGCCATGGTGGCCAGCCGTGCCGGGCGGGCCGAGACCACCGCCAGTTCCGACATGGCCAGCAGCCCGTTCACCACGGTCAGGGCAACGATCAGCAGGATTTCCAGGAACATCGCCCGATCACATCGAGAACGAGGTGCCGCAGCCGCAGGACGAGCTGGCGTTCGGGTTGTCGATGGTGAACCGGGCGCCGATCAGCTCGTCCGACCAGTCGATGGTGGCGCCGGCCAGGAACGGCAGCGACACCGGATCGACGACGACGCGCTGGCCCCCGGCCTCAAGCACCAGGTCGTCGGCGGCGGGTTCGTCCATGCGGATGTCGTACTGGAAGCCGGAACAACCGCCGCCCAGAACGGCGACGCGCAACGCCGGTCCCGGCCCGCCTGCATTGATCTCGGCCAGGCGCGCAAAGGCGCGGGACGTGACCGTGGGGGGCAGGTTCATGGGGCGTTCCCGTTTCATGGACAATGCCCAGACTATAGGGTCGCAGACGCCCTGCCGCAAGGAAACCGCCGCATGACGCAATCGCCTGCCCCCTACGCCTGCCAGCCCGGCGAAAGCCTTGGCCGGCTGCACGCCGAGGAACTGTCCACCTTTCGCAGCCCGTGGCAGCGCGACCGCGACCGGATCATCCACTCCAGCGCGTTCCGCCGGCTCAAGCACAAGACGCAGGTGTTCGTGGAACAGGAAGGCGACGCCTATCGCGGCGACTATTTCCGCACCCGCCTGACCCATACCATCGAGGTGGCGCAGGTCGCGCGCACCATCGCCGGCGCGCTGGGGCTGAACACCGACCTGGCCGAGGCCGTGGCGCTGGCTCATGACCTTGGCCACCCGCCCTTCGGCCACACGGGCGAAGATGCGCTGGCCGCGCTGATGGCCCCGCATGGCGGCTTTGACCACAACGCGCAGGCGCTGCGGATCGTGACGCGGCTGGAACGCCACTACGCCGGCTTCGACGGGCTGAACCTGACCTGGGAAACGCTGGAGGGCATCGCCAAGCACAACGGCCCGGTCGCACCACCATGGCCCTGGGCGCTGGCGCAGGTAAATGCCGACTGGGACCTGCGCCTCTCCTCCCACGCCAGCGCCGAGGCACAGGTGGCCGCCGTCGCCGACGACGTGGCCTACAACCACCACGACCTGCACGACGGGCTGCGCTCGGGGCTGTTCACCGCCGCCGACCTGATGCAGCTGCCGCTGATCGGCCCGGCGTTTGCGCAGGTGGACCGGCTGCACCCCGGGCTCGACCCCTCGCGCCGCGAACACGAGGCGCTGCGGCGGATCTTCGGCACCATGGTCGAGGATGTGATCGCCCTTGCCCGCGCCCGGCTGGCGGAAACCGACCCCCGCTCGGCCGAGGACATCCGCGCCATGGACCGCCCGGTGATCCGCTTTTCCGACCCGCTGTTCGCCGAGCTCAAGGAAATCCGGCAATTCCTGTTCACCCGCATGTATCGCGCCCCTCCGGTGATGGAGGAACGCGCCCAGGTCACCGCGATGCTGAACGTGATCTTCCCCGCCATGCTGGACGACCCCACGCTGATGCCCGAGGACTGGCGGATTGAGGCGCTGACCGCCCCCGACCGCACCGCCCGCGCCCGCGTGGTGCTGGACTACGTCGCCGGCATGACCGACCGCTTTGCGATTGCGGAATGGCAGCGGCTGGGCGGCGCGGGGGGCTGAGCCCTCGCCGAAGCCGGACGATCCTGATGGCGCTCGACCAAGCTGGACACCTCGGCTTGGCAACGGCTTCGCACCCAAAAATGCGGCACGAGTGCACTTTTGGGAGGATTGACCAAGCAACGCTTCTGCTTCAAAGTTCCCTGAAGATACAAGGAGCTGTAATGATTAAATTTGTCATCAATATGTTCAAAGCATCAGGCAAGGCATCCAGCAAAGTTCCGAGCCGCCCCAAAGGCCCTCTAGTCAGAACCGGACCAACAAGAGGCGAGGTTCGCTCACGAAACCAAGATGGAAGATGGCGTGCCAAGCGCTCTGACGCAGGCAAGCCTCGAGCCAGCAAATAACCCTGTGACAACGTAAGGGACGAATTTCATAAAACTGTAGCCATTCAGCAGAATGGTTGCGCTCAGCAGTCGATACATGCAAATCTGACGCGGGAAGGCGGCACTTGCCCCCCCTCTCGCTCTTGCAATCCTCACCCACCCCCGCTCTCCTGTCCCGCAT
>JAZIHR010000187.1:0-4417 GCA_036678445.1 Alphaproteobacteria bacterium | reverse complement strand
GTTGCTGCGGCGGCAGGGCCTCGCTCCAGGGGTTTTCCGGCAGGACCGGCGCGCCGGGCAGCGGCGGCTGCAACGGCGGATAGCCGCCATGGCCCTGCGGCGGATAGCCGGGCGGGGACCCGGCAGGCGGCAGTGCCCCGCCCACCACGGTGCGGTCGCCCTCGCCCCCCGCAGGCAAGGGGGGCGGCCAGCCAAAGGCGCTGCCCGCCGCCGCGCCGGGATCGGGCCGTGGCGCCTGGGGCAGCGGCCCGCCGATCATCGTCCTGTCGCTGTCGTCGCCTTGCGCCATCCGGCAAGCTCCTTGTCGGCGCGCTGTTCGCCGCGGCCCGCGGGGGCCGGCCTTGCGTTCAGCCTTTTTCCGGGATCGCCCAGAATTCCATCTTCAGGTCCGGCCAGTCGCCGGCAAAATGCATGCCGATCGCCGGCGCCACGGAAAATTCCTGCCAAAGCGGCGTGTTGCGATCGAGCAGGAAATAGACGTTCGAGGCCACGACCCTGATCTGCCGGGGCGGATTGGGCAGATGCACAAGGCCGATGCCGGGCAGGTTGTTCTTGACGATCTCGTTCATGCGGGTGTTCGGCCCGACCTTGCACAGCTGCGGGAACTGCATCATCACCTGCGCCAGCGGCCGGGTGCTTTCCACCTCGACGACAAAGGTCGCGTCGCGGAACAGGCTGCGGTCGGCGACCTCGGTCAGGTAGGAGTTCTGCCGCACCTTGCGCAGCTCCAGCCGCACCGCGCGGCCCACGTCGCGCGACAGCGCGCGCTGGATATCCTGCACCACCGGCGTGAAGCTGGCCTTTGGGTCGTGGTGGTCATAGGGCTGATAGACCGGCGCCAGGCGGCTGCCGTCGTTGAAGGTGGCCAGTTCCCCGGCAATGGCCAGAAGCCGGCGATACAGATCCTCGGGGTGCAGCGCCGGCAGTTGCGCCATATGGCGCAGCACCGCGATTTCACGGTTCAGCAGCATCAGTTGCAGGTAATCGGTCGCCTGCAACCCCCCGCCCGAGGACGGGTCGGCCGCGTAGCGCGCCAGCGTTTCCAGCCGCGCCTCGATCCAGCCGGTCACGCGGTCGAGATAGCCGCTCAGCGCCGGATGCGCCCGCGTCACCAGGCTGGGCGGAGGCGTCGAATCGTCAAAGGCGATGATGCCGTTGCGCATTTCGTGGATGCGGGCGATGCAGATCGACTGATAGCCCGGGCGCGGCGTCTTGCGCACCACCAGCTCCAGCCGCGGCTCGGCCACTTCGATCAGCTCTTCCTGGCGGCCCTCGGCGGCGTTGTCGGTCACGGATGCGGTGGTCAGCCGCCAGCGCGTCACCGCGTCCCCGGCATCGGGGCCGATGTCGCGGCCGTTGGGCGCGGCCTCGGGCAGGGTCAGCCAGACGCCCTGGCCCGCGGCATCGTCGGGGCAGGGGACCGGCAGCGGCAGCGCGCTGGTGGCCGGGGCATCGAAGGGCAGGCCGTCGGGCATGATGCCGCTGATGCTGCGCAGGCCGATCTTGCCCTGCTGCGCCAGATCGCGGTCCAGCGCCATTTCGGCGATGCCCCAGGGCCAGGGGGTCAGGTCGCGCAGCCGGGCATCCAGCAGGTGCTCAAGATAACGGTCCGCCTGTTGCAGGTGCTGCTGCTGAAGAAACAAGCCCTCGCGCCATGCCACCTTGCTGAACAAAGACATTGATTATGCAATCCAGAATTCTTGAAAAATGGCCGCGCCGCCACCGGGGCGCAGCCGGGAAACTGTGCCGCCCGTCGCGGCCGAGGTCAAGGCGCGCCCCGCACCGGCGGCCCGGCTAGAACTGCCAGCGCACCTGCCCCGTGATCGCGATTCCGTCGAGATCGCCGCTGAACCTGCCGTCCAGCCGCAGGGCGGCGTTGAACTGCCGCGCGGTCGTGCCTTTCGCGTTGGTTTCAAGCACTTTCAGGTAGTTCACCCCCAGGCTGATCTCTCCGTAAGAGCCCAGCACCGAGCTATCCAGCAGAAAGGGCGACGGCTCGCCGACGATGCTGTAGCGCGACTGCATGTGGTCGGAAAAATCGTGATAATAGGTGCCGGTGACAAAGTAGCTCATGGCGCTGTCGCCGCTTTCGGCGACGCGCAGCCGCGACAGGGCCGCGCCGACAAAGCCCAGCCTGGTGGTGTGATCCTCGATCGTCAGTATGTCGCCGGTGTTGAACCTCAGGTCGCCCGATCTGGCGTGCGAGACCATGAAGCCGCCGGTGGGCAGCACGCTCCAGCCGTCGTCGCCAAGGGGGATGCTCGCGGTCAGTGCGCCGCTCAGCGTGGCGGCCTTTACGGACAGCCCGGCGTCCTCAAGCCCGATGCTGCGGTTGGTCAGGTTGAAATCGGTCTTTTCGCCGCGCAGTTGCAGGTCGGCGACCAGCCGGCCGCGGCTGGCGGTGGCATAGGCGCCGAAATAGGCCTGGTCGAAGCTGTTGGCCGTCGAGGCAGACCGGGTGGTCGCGATCACCTCGGTGCCCAGGTCGCCCAAATCCTGCGTGCCCTTGCCGTGGTTGGCCCCGGCGATGACCCCGAAGGCCATGTCCCAGCCCCCGACCGAGCCGTTGAAGCACGACAGATCCGTCCCGACCTGAAGTCCGGCGTATTTCACCTCGATGTCGCTGCGGTGGGTGCGGGGCGAGCCGCTGCCGTCATCGCTGCTGGTCTGGCCGCTCAGATCCGAGCGCCCGCCGGTCGCCCGCGCCCAGGTGCCCGGCGCGCAGTTCCGGCTTTCGTCGGGAATGGCGCGGCCTACGGTATAGGGGCTGGTCGGCCGGTTCACGATGGCACCGATCAGGCTTTGCGACAGCGACACGCTGCCCGCCACGCCGGCGATGGCCGGGTCCAGTTCGGTGCGGATCAGCAATTCGCCCGCGGCGCTGTTCTGCAACAGCGAATGTGAATAGCGCAGGCTGGAATCGACCAGCCCGTCCACGCCGGCAAGGGTAAAGCCGGACAGGTTGCCGGCGCGGATCAGCACCAGGTCGCCGGTCTGGCGGGTGACGGTGCCGTGGTCGGTCCGGTCATCAAAGGCGATCCGGAACGTCCCGTTGATCGCGCCCGCGACCTCCAGCAGGCTGACGGCGCTGGCAGCCGAGGCCGCGCTCAGCTCGATGCCGAAGCCAAGCGTGGCGGTGCCCAGCCCGGAAATGCTGTCCATGGCCAGCACATCGCCGCCGCCCCCCAGCGCAACGAAAGAGACGTCGCTGACCGCCCCGGCGATCGCGGTGCTGCCGGTCGCAAGGATCCGGCCGCCCGTGACGCCGCCGGTCACCCGCCCGCCATCGCCCAGGGCAAGGCTGCCGCCGTTTGCCAGCCCGCCCGCGGTTTCCAGCAGGCCGGCCACCGTCGTGGTGGTGCCGGCGCCGGTCCGGTATGTTCCTGCGGCCACGCTCTGGCCGCTGCCGATCGCCATGTCCGTCCCGGCCTCGACGGTGCCGTCGACCCTCAGCGCGCCGAACGACACCGTGCCGCCCGACTGGATCAGGTCGCCGGTGATCCGGCCGTCAAGCATGGCAAGGCCGGTATTGCTCAGGCTGCCGTCAAGCGTGCCGCCCGCGATTCCGGCGCTGCCCTCATTTGCCAGCGTCCCTGTCAGCGTGCCTTCCACAACAAGCGTGGCGCCCGCCGCGTTCTCGACCGGCGCGCCGCCGGCCAGTTCCGCCCCAGCCGCGATGGTCAGCGCCCCGGCGTTGCGGGTCGATCCGGCACTGGCATTGCCGATCACGGTCGCATCCGCCCCGGCGGCGTTGACGTAATTCCCCGCGATGCTGCCTTGCAGCGACAGGTTGCCGCCATTGGTCAGATCGCCCCCGACGCTGCCGGTCAGCGCGATGGAGGACCCCGCGGCACCAGTGACGTCGCCCGCAACCTCGCCGGCGATGCGGCCGGTGCCGCCCGTCGCGACGGCAAGATCACCGTCCAGCCGGCCGTCGAGGATGGTTTCACCGCCGCCCTCGGTGCTCAGCCCGCCGTTGAGGCTGTGGCCCGCCGCGACGTTCAGCCTGCCGGCGTTCGAGACGCCGCCGCCCACCCGCAGGTCGCCGGTGGTCGCGGCCTCGGCGCCGGTGTTCAGCACCAGCGCGCCGTCGATGCTGCCCCGCGCGTCCAGCGCCCCGCCGGTTTCCAGATCGCCCCCGACGCTGCCGGTCAGCGCGATGGAGGACCCCGCATCGCCGGTGACGTCGCCCGCGACCTCGCCTGCGATACGGCCGGTGCCGCCCGTCGCGACGGCAAGATCACCGTCCAGCCGGCCGTCGAGGATGGTTTCACCGCCGCCCTCGGTGCTTAGCCCGCCGTTGAGGCTGTGGCCCGCCGCGACGTTCAGCCTGCCGGCGTTCGAGACGCCGCCGCCCACCCGCAGGTCGCCGGTGGTCGCGGCCTCGGCGCCGGTGTTCAGCACCAGCGCGCCGTCG
>JAZIHR010000186.1:0-4417 GCA_036678445.1 Alphaproteobacteria bacterium | reverse complement strand
TGTCAAGGCTGTCCAGGTGGCCAAGGAACACCAGCGCCGCGGCCCCCAGGAACGGCTGCGCCAGCAGCACCACCGCGCCGATCAGCGCCAGCGGCACCCCCAGCGCCAGAACCGGAGATACCGCCACCGCCATCGCCAGCGTCGACAGCGCCGCTGCCATCGCGGCCCCGGCGACCGCCAACCCCTGCCCCAGATGCCGCCGTGCCCCGGTCATTCATGCACCCCCGGTGCCGGGTAGCGCCGCCGCCGGATCAGCGAGGCCGCCATCATCACCGGCGCCCAGTAAAGATTGCCGCTCATCGTCCCCAGCCGGGCGCGGAAGCCCAGCGTTTCAAGCCAGGCCGGCCCGCCGCCAAAGGCGTGGTCGTGGACATGCACCCGGCTGAGAACCGCCGGATCCTCGCCCAAGCGGTTCTCGCCCCGGCCGCCGGTGAAACGGTCGAAGCCAGCGGCCTCGGCCGCGCGGCGCGATGCGGGGGTCCAGCGGTCGAAGGGCCAGCACAGGAACCGCACCTCGCGGCCCAGCAGTTCTTCCAGCACGGCGCGGGCCCGGCGCAGTTCGGATTCGACCCGGCGGTCGCGGGTGGCGTCGTCCTCGGGTCCATCCTCATGCCACCAGCACCCGCAGAGCCTGGAATCGCTTTCGCGGATCGGGTCGCCAAGGCGCAGCGGCGCGGGGGTGTCGGCCTCGAACCAGCGCGCCTTGGGACCGGGGACCAGCGCCCAGATCTGCGGGGCGTGGCGGCGCCAGTTCCCGGCATCCAGCCGCGCCACCACCCGCCCGGACACCGGGATCCGGCCGTGGTCCAGCCCGTGGCAGGCAATCTCGACCAGCGGGTCGGCATCCAGCGCCCGCAGCTCGTCCCGGTTCAGATAGCCGATGCCGTGGTCGCGCACCCCTTGGCTGGGGTCGATGAAATCCGCCGAGACGAAGATCGTCGCCGGATAGCCGAAATCGCGCAGCACCGGCCAGGCGTGCAGCAGGTTGTCCAGATAGCCGTCGTCGAAATGCAGCACCACCCAGCGCGGGTCGGGGGCCACGCCCGCGCGCAGCGCCGCGGTCAGGTGGGCGCTGGGCACCACGATCCGCCCGGCGTCCCGCAGCGCCTGCATGTGGCGGCGAAAGATTTCGGGGCGGATGCTGGTGCTGTCGGCCCAGGGCAGCCAGCCTGCATCCGGCGCGACGCTGTGATAGGTGATGACCGGCACCGCGCCGGGTCGCCGCATCCCGCGGTCCCCCCACCACAGGGCCAGCACCGAAACCGGCAGCGCCGCCAGCACGGAGCCATGGCCGACCGCTGCCGCCCACGGCAGGATCACGGCCAGCGCGGCGCAGGCGGCAAGACGCAGCAGGCTGCGCCGCCGCATCTGCCGCCTGTCGCCGCGCGCGGTCACAGGATTACCAGGTAATAAGGGTCGATCAGCGCCTTTGCGGTGCTGCGCTGCATCGCGGCCAGTTCGCTGCGCGCAAGCTCTCCGGAACGCAGGGCGACGACGACCACCTGGTCGCGCAGCGGGGTCCAGTCCTCGATCCCGGTCAGCGGCAGCAGGGCGGTGGCCCTGACCGGGATGCCGTCCCGGCCGGTGGCGCCATCCATCACCCGCGCCAGCTGGTGCAGCTGTTCCTGCGGCAGGAAGCCCGTCACCAGCAGCGCCCGGTCCTTCCAGCCGCCGCGATCGGTGGCGATGCGCCGGACCAGCCGGTCGATATAATCCGGCCCCGGCCGCTGCCCGCGCGCGATCCGGCCGCGGGTCAGCGAGGGCAGGGCGCGGGCGCCGCCGACCTGTTCCACGTCCAGCGCCGTGCGCAGTTGCGAACCAAGCGCATCGCGCGCCAGCACCGGCACCAGCGCAAGGATCGCCCCCACCATCGCCGCGATGGCGGTGTTCAGCGCGACCTTGGGAAATTTCGGATACAGCGGCACCGCCGCCGGGTTGACGACCATCACCTGCGACAGCCGTGCCCGCGACGACAGCTCTGACGCCACCCTCAGCGCCTGCAACTGCGCCAGGTCGGTTTCGACCGCGGCGATCCGTTCGTCCAGCGCGCTGAGTCGGGTCTGCGCCGTGTCCAGCCCGGCCAGCGTTTCGCCGATCTCGGCCAGCCCCTGCCGGCGCTGCCGGCGCAGTTCGGTCAGCCGCTCCAGATCCGCCTGCCCTGTCGCCAGCGAGGCGCGGATGCCGCGCGCGATGGTGCTGTCGGCCTGCGTCGCCAGCGACTGCCGCAGCGTTTCAAGCCGAAGCTGCTCGCCGGACAGATCGGCCTCGGCCGCGCGCAGGGCGGTGCGGGCATCCTCGCGCGCTTGCAGCAGGATCGTCCGCTCGGCGGCCGGATCGGTGACGCCCAGCTGCGCGGACAGGGCCTGCCGGTCCTGCCGCATTCCGGCAAGCCGGTTCCGGGCCTCGTCCTCGGCGGCGGCGATGGTCGCGGCGATTTCGGTCGCATCGCGCCGGAAGCCGTCGCGGGCCTCGTCCACATAGGCTTGCGCAAGGGCATTGGCCGCCGCCGCCGCAATCGCCGCGTCGTCATAGGTGATCGCGATGTTCAGGATGTAAGAGCCCTCGACGATCTCGACCGAAATGGCGTCCTGAAGGTCGGCCAGCATCTGTTCGTGGTCGTCAAGCTGGACCGAATAGCCGTAGTTCAGCGTGTTCCAGACCTGCCAGGCCCTTGTGGTGATGGCAGACAGCGCCGAGGGCGGCCTGGCCGGAAGCTGCCCCAGTTCTTCGGTCAGCAGCGCCAGCGCGCGTTCCGCCACCGGCCGGCTGAGCAGCCGCTCGATATGGGACTGCGCGATGATGGTCGCGGGGTTGAACTGGCTGACCCCCATGAAGCTGCGGTTGAAGCGCAGCTCTTCCTCGGACGGCTCCATCGAGACGGTGACGCTGGCCTCGTAAAGCGGCCTGGCGTTCAGCAGCAGGACGCTGAGCACCAGCGCAAGCCCCGCGGCGGCGGCGGCGCTGGTAAGGATCATGCGATGGTTGGCCCGCAGCAGGTCCAGAAAATGTCTCAGCATCTGGTCACGCCCATCATGGATCAGGTGAAAGCAGGCGGGCGACATCGCGCCCGGCAATGACAAAGGCGCCGGGGGCGCAGCCGTCCGACGCCGGGGAAAGCCGCCCCGAGACGGCATCGGCCAGGCACCAGGCGGGAACGCCGTTTTGCGCCGCCCAGCCCAGCACCCCGTCCGCGCCCGCATCCCAGCCAAGGCGCAGCGAGGCGGTATCGCCGCCGCGCAGCTCAAACCCGTCGCGGCCCAGAGGGTGCGCCCCGACCCCCGGCCGCAGCAGCCGCGCCAGCATCCGGAACGCCCAGACCCCGGGCTTGGGGCGCGCGTCGTTGGTGTAAAGCGCGGTGAAGCGGTTGCCCCAGGTGGTCTTGTGGTCCTCGCCCAGCCGGAACCACAGGCAGAAGGCCCCGCCGGCCGACAGCACGCCAAGGTTGCGGTGCACGGCGGCGATGAAATGCGATTCGGGGGTGTATTCGCCGCCATAGTCGCGCGACGGCCCGCCGCATTCCGCCGACAGCACCGGCCGGCCGGCCAGTTCCGCCAGCAGCGCCAGCCGCGCGGGGTCGCGGCTTTCGGGACCGTAAAGATGCGCGTCCGCCATGTCGTAGCGCGCATCGCGCAGCACCGGCAGGACACGTTCGCGGATCAGGGCGGCGATCTCGGGGCTTTTGATCCGCCTGCGGTCGAACACCGTGGCAGAGCGTGCGCTCCACCGTTGCTGGACCGGGAAATCCGCGCGGTCCAGCGCCACCAGCAGCACGTCCATGTTGAACGAGGCGATGCCCCCCAGCACATGCACCGCCCGCGGATCGGCGGCCTTGATCGCGTCATGGGTCGCGTCGATCAGGGCGATCAGCTCCTTGCCCGAACCGATCCACCCGCCCGAGGGGTTCTCGGGGCTCTCCCATTCGTTTGCGGCCTGGTAATAGCGGACGCGGCCGGCCAGCCCCGGCATGTCGTCCTGTCCGTCGCCGTCGTAGCGCTCGACCACCCGGCCGACAAAGCGGCGCCAGTCGTCCAGGTCGATCGGGGCGCCATTCTTTACCGCGCGGGTCTCGGGGCGCGTGCCCCAATCAGATTGCGATTCAAAGGTCAGGAATGGCTGGATCCCCAGCCGCAGCAGGGTGCCCACCCGTTCGTCCAGCCCGCGCCAGTTGTAGCGGCCGGGTTCCGGCTCGATCAGGTTCCAGGTGACGGCGATGCGGGCGACGCCGATGCCGGCGTCGGCCATGTAAGGATAATAGCGGACCTGCGACCCCGGGAAGGACAGGCCCAGACGAGGGTTGGGCTGCACCGCCATCCGGGCAAGGTCGATGACCTGTGCCTGTGCCTGTGCCTGTGTCTGCGCCTGTGTCTGCGCCTGTGTCTGCGCCGCCACCACGCCGGTTCCCGCCCCCGCCCCGAGT
>JAZIHR010000185.1:0-4429 GCA_036678445.1 Alphaproteobacteria bacterium | reverse complement strand
CTGCATCCCCCTGCCCGGCCATTCAGAAGGAGAGCCCATGTCCCCCCGCCTGTTCACCCCGCTCGCGGTTGGCGATCTGCGGCTTTCCAACCGCATCGTGATCGCGCCGATGTGCCAGTATTCCGCCGAGGACGGCTGCACTACCGACTGGCATCTGATCCATCTGGGGCAGCTGGCGCAGTCGGGCGCGGCGGTGCTGACCATCGAAGCCACCGCCGTCCTGCCCGAGGGCCGCATCTCTTACGCCGACATCGGGCTGTGGGACGACCCGACTGAAACGGCGCTGGCCCGCACGCTGGACGGCGTGCGCCGCTGGTCCGACATGCCCCTCGCCATCCAGCTTGCCCATGCCGGGCGCAAGGCCTCGACCGACCTGCCATGGCTGGGCGGCAGGCAAATCGCGCCCGATCATCCGAACGGCTGGCAGACGGTCGCCCCCGGCGCGGCTGCGTTCCAGACCGGCGAGACCCCGCCCCACGCGCTGGATCGCGCCGGGCTGGAGCGGGTGCGCACCGCCTTTGCCGACGCCGCCACGCGCGCCGGGCGGCTGGGGCTGGACGCGGTGCAGATCCACGCCGCGCATGGCTATCTGCTGCATGAATTCCTGTCGCCGCTGTCGAACCGCCGCGACGACGCATATGGCGGCAGCCTGGAAAACCGGATGCGCTTTCCGCTCGAAGTGTTCGAAGCCGTCCGCGCCGCCTTTCCGGCCGACCGCCCGGTTTCAGTCCGCGTATCGGGAACCGACTGGGTCGAGGGCGGCTGGGACATCGCCCAGACCATCGCCTTTGCCAAGGCGCTTGAGGCAAGGGGCTGCGCCGCGATCCATGTGTCCAGCGGCGGGCTGGACCCGCGCCAGCAGATCCCGGTCGGGCCGAATTACCAGGTGCCGCTGGCACGCGCGGTGAAACAGGCAGTCGGCATCCCGGTGGTCGCGGTCGGGCTGATCACCGGCTACGATCAGGCCGAGGCCATCGTCGCCACCGGCGACGCCGATCTGGTCGCGCTGGGGCGGACGGTGCTTTACGACCCACGCTGGCCCTGGCACGCCGCCGCGCATCTGGGCGCAAGCGTCAAGGCAGCGCCGCAGTATCTGCGCTGCCAGCCCCGGCAATACCGCAAGCTGTTCGATCCGCTGTAAGCTGGACGCTACGGCTTGCGCGCCAGCGTCAGCCGCATCAGCCGCTCGAACTGTCCCGCGCGCGGGGCGCCGATCCGATCCCACGCCTGCCGGACCCGGTCCAGCAGCACGCCCTCGACCGGCTGCGGCAGGCCGGGCAGGTGCAGCATCCTGCGGTCAAAGTCGGCGAAATCGGCAAAGCCGATCCGGGTGCGAAACAGCCGCTCGTCGACGAAATCCAGCGTTCCTTCGGCGATGACCCGGTGCAGCGCGGTCAAGGCGGCGGCCCGCTGCGCCTGTTCGTCATGGAAAAGCCGCATGATCTCGTTCAAGGGACCGGCAAAGACCGGCTCCCAGCAAAACAGCAGCCCGCCGGGGCGCAGCACGCGGGCGACCTCGCGCAGCCCCCTCTGCATCGCGGGCACGGGGACATGATGCAGCGATTTCAGCATCAGCACCGCGTCGAAAGCGGCATCCGCAAGCGGCAGGGCCTCGGCCCGGCCTGCGATCAGGGACAGGGCAGGGTCGGCGGCGTCGGCGAAGGGCGCATCGAGATCGACCCCCGTCACCCGGGCGCCTGCGGCGGCAAGGCGGCGCGCCATGGCCCCGTCACCGCAACCCAGGTCCAGCAGGTCGGCGCCCGCGACGGGCACCGACCGGAGGATCAGGTCCAGCTCATCGGCCACCGGCTCGGGGGCAAATCCGGGAACGAACGCCATCTCAGCCCCCGGACAACATGCGGCGGGCGCGTTCGGCCACCGGGCGGTCAATCAGCTTGCCGTCCAGCCGGATCGCACCGGCAGCGCCGGCGGCATCGGCGGCAGCCACGATAGCGCGGGCGCGGGCCAGTTCCGCTGGGGATGGGGCCAGCCCCTCGTGCACCGCCGCGATCTGGCGCGGGTGAATGCACAGCTTGCCGCCGAACCCCAGCGCCCGGCTTTGCGCCACGTCCGCAGCGATCCGGGCAGGGTCGTCCAGATCGACCGTCACCCCGTCGATCGGCGCGGCGATCCCCGCGGCAGCCGAGGCCAGCACCAGCCGCGATCTTGCATGAAGCATCGCCCGGTCCGGGTCGTCATCGGGCAACCCCGCATCCAGTTGGAAATCGACCGACCCGAAGGCAAGCTGGATCACCCGAGGCGCCCGCGCCAGTTCCAGCGCGTTCCAGATTCCCAGCGCGGTTTCCGCCAGCGGGATCAACCCGGCATTGCCTTGCAGCCGCGCGCCGACCAAGGCCAGCGTCCCGGCTGTTTCGGCCTTGGGCAGCATCGCCGCGGCCAGCGCCGGACTGGCCAGCAGCGACAGGTCGTCGTCGAACCACTCGGTCCCCGCGGCATTCAGGCGAACCCCGACCCGGCCGCCGGGACCATCTTGCAGGAACGAGCGGACCTGCTCCCGCGCCTCGGGCTTTGCAGCCGGCTGGACGGCATCCTCAAGATCCAGGATGACCAGGTCGGCCCCGGCGGCCAGCGCCTTGGCAAAGCGGTCGGGACGGTCGGCAGGCACGAACAGGCAGGATCGGAACATGGTATCCTCTTAGTCGATGGCAAGATGCGGGCGGGTCAGGCCAAGGAAGGCCGCAACCGCAAACGTAACCATGGCCATCGCACCGAAAGCCGCGGCAAAGCTGCCGGTCGCGCCAATGATCCCGGCGACGGCGGGCGGTCCCAGCACCACGCCGAAATAGGTAAAGAACAGCGTGCCGCCGGTCAGCATCCCGGCCATGCCGGGGGGTGACAGCCGCGCGACCTCGGCCAGGTAGACGCCGTTCCAGCCGATGGCGGTCGCACCCGAGGCAATGGCGATCAGCAGGATCGCCCCCAGCGCCCAGTCGGGGTCGCTCAGCGCATAGCCGGTCATGCAGGCGGCCATGACCAGCCCGAGAAAGCTAAGCAACATGCGGGGCGGGACATGTCGATCAGCCAGCCACCCCCACAGCAACCGCCCGCCTACGCCCGCCCCCTGAGCAAAGGCCATGACTACCCCGGCCAGCAGGAAGTCCATGCGATAGACCTCGGTCAGCCAGATCACCATGTAGGTGGTCACGGTCAACTGCACGGCGCTGTAAAAGAACGAGCAGAAAGCGATGTCGCGCAACGGCGGCCGTTCGAGGATCAGCCGCAACGGCTCGAACACGCCGCGGCGGCGGCCCGGCGCGGGCGACTTGGGCGGGGGCACCGCCGACACCCGGTCAAGCGCCCCCCGCACCGGCTGGCTGAGCACCGCCATCGCCACGCACAACCCGGCCACGACCAGCAGCGCCTCTTGCCAGCCCCGGCCGGACACGATCGGCGGCACCACCAGCCCGGCCATTGCCCCGCCCAGCGGCACGCCGGTCTGCTTGAGGGAAAAGGTCAGCCCCATCCGGTGCGGCGGCGTCGTGCGCGCCAGCAGATGCGAACTGGACGGCGTGACTGGCCCGTAGCCGGCGCCGATCACCAGCGCGCCCAGCCCCATCACCGCCAGCACACCGCTGGCTGCCAGAAGCAATCCGGCCGCACACAGCAGCAGGCAGAGCTGGCTGACCCGCATCGGCCCCAAGCGGTCGATCAGCGCGCCCGAGATCAGCGACGACACCATCGCCCCCGCGTAGACCAGCCCGATGAACACCCCCGCCAGCTTGGCGGGATACCCGGTCGCGGCCGCCGCCTCGGGCGCCAGCACCGGCACCGTCAGCGCCGCCATCGACGCCAGGGCCTGGATGGCCAGCGTCGCGAACAATGGTGTCAGGGTTGATTTCAATTTTCGGGCTCAGCGGCAGGTCGCAGCCGCAATGTGCTGGCATAGCTGAAGCGGTCAGCGGGGTGGACGTTCGAGGCGACCTCGAACAGCTCGCCATCGCTGGAATAGTATTTTCGCACCACCCGCAGCCCCGGGCTGCCCGGCGCGACCCCCAGGCGCTGAGCCTGCCCGGCATCAAGCGCGAGTGCCGAGATTTCCTGCCGGACCTGGCGCACCTCGATGCCAAAGCGGCGTTCGATCAGCGCGTAGATCGCGGCATCGGGGCGCATGGTGTCGTCAAGCGCGGCCCGATAGCTGGCGGCGACGTGAATTTCAGCCAGGCCGATCGCTTCGCCCTGGTCGCGCACGAAACGCTCACCCCGCAGCCGCAGCCATTTCTGGCCGGGCGGACATTCCAGAAACGCGGCCAGCGCCTCGTCGGCCACGATTTCCTCCTGCGAATCAATCCGCAGCGCGACTTCGTGGGCGTAGCGGAACAGATCCGACAGCCCCTCGGCGGTCAGCGCATAGTGGTTGACGGGGCGCTGCGCGCGCACCCGCGTCCCCACCCCCGCCTGTGCCGAGACC
>JAZIHR010000184.1:0-4499 GCA_036678445.1 Alphaproteobacteria bacterium | reverse complement strand
GCAGACCGCCGGACCTTCGGGGACCACATCAGCAAGGAACGGCGGTTCCTCGATAAAGCCCACCGTCACGGCGGCAAAGCCGGCGGCGGGGGCCAGCGCCCGGGCGAAATCCTGGGTGGCGCGGGCGGGGGCGCGGGACTTGCCCGAACCGTGACCGACGACGACCAGCGTGGCGGTGGCCGGGTCGATCCCGGCCGCCGCCGCGATCTTACGCGCCACCGTCGCCCCCAGCGCGGGCAGGCCGGGGTCGAGGCCCAGCGGCGCGGTCAGCCGCACCCCCTCGACCCCCGCCAGCGCCAGCCGGCGCGGGGTCTCGCTGCGCACGAACCAGCCGTCGGCCATGAAATGCGGATAGACCAGCCCCACCCCGCGCAGCGCCGCAAGGCTGCGCTTGCAGGCCAGCGTGGCGCCGTGGATGCGCCAGCCCGGCAGCAGCGCCTGCACCTGCGCCGCCAGCGCTTCAAGTTCCGGTTGCAGCGCGCCGGGGTCGCCCGGCTGGCCGTGGGCGAGGATGGCGGCCGCCGAGCCTTCGTCGGGGGCGGCCTCGACCGGCGCGCGCCCGGTGGCGCAGCGGCAGCCCGCGCAGGGCGCCGGGAGCACGCTCACCGCGCGTCCCCCAGATCGAATGCCGCCGCCAGCTCGGGCGGCATCGGGAACTCGGCCAGCGCGCGGGCGCAGGCTGCGGGCGACATCTTGCGGGCGGTCTTGGCGACGATGCCCAGCAGCGCCTCGGGCGCCTGAGTGGCGGAGAAATCGCCCAGATAGTGGCGGATGAAGGTAAAGCAGGCAACATCCTCAAGCGCCTGCACCTGCGGGTCGCGCTTGATCCCCTCTTTCCGCAGCATCCGGCCGGCGTGCTCGACCTGATCCTCGGGGTAGCCGGCGTCGCGCATCAGCGCCATCACCCGGTCGGCATGGCGGCGGGCCTGGTCGCGGCGCCACAGCAGGTAACCCTCGCGCCCCTGCGGATAGTCGCTGCGCGGCAGCAGCCAGCGCTCGATATGCTGGCCGCGGCAGGCGATGGCCAGCGCGTCGGCCGCGTCGGGAAACAGGCGGGCCTGTTCCTCGGTCATGCGGCGGCCGTAAAGCAGCTCGACCGGCTGGCCGTCCTCGGTCCGCGGGTCGGCGGCGTTGGCGGCGTCGATGGCGGCGAAAACCCGGTCCCGAGGCGTCATGGCGGCAGTTTCCTTGCTGGCGTCTGGCTGGCACCGGACTGCCACGCCGCCCCGCCAAGGTCCAGCGCCACGGGCCCGGGGGCTTGCCAAGCACCGCCCCGCCGGGGATACCGCGACCAGCCAACAGGGAAAGGCCGTCCATGCTGGGTTTCGTCGCGCCAAGGCTGGTGCTGCTGTCGGTGCCCAAGACCGGGACCACCGCGCTGGAAGGCGCGCTGGCGTCGCGCGCCGAAATCGTGCTGCGCGCCCGCCCCGAGATCAAGCACCTGACCATGAGCCAGTACAACCTGCGCATCCAGCCGCTGCTGGCCAATATCCCCGGCCCCCGTTTCCGCGTGGCGGCGGTGCTGCGCGAGCCGATCTCGTGGCTGGGCAGCTGGTATCGCTATCGCCAGCGCCCGCAGAACCTGGGCAAGCCCAACAGCACCATCGGCATCAGCTTTGAAGGCTTCGTGCAGGATTACCTGTCCGACGACCGCCCGCCCTATGCGGCGCTGGGGCGGCAGTCGGGGTTCATCGCGCCCGCGCCGGGCAAGCGTGGCCCGGACATGCTGTTCCAGTATGAACGCATGGACGAACTGCTGCGCTATTTCGAAACCGCGCTGGACTGCAAGCTGTCGCTGCGGCGCGTCAACGTGTCGCCCTCTGCCGATCTTGGCCTTTCCCCCCGGACCGAGGCGCAGCTGCGCGAGGCGCTGGCCGAGGATTACGCCCTGTGGGAATCGGCGGCAGATCCATCGTTGCGGCCCCCGCCGCTGCCGTAAAGCGTGCGGGCGCGGTCCTCGAAGGCGCGGACGATGCGGTGCATGGCTTCGGAAAAGACCACCCCGATCACCTTGCGCAGGATGGCGTTGCGGAACTCGAAATCGACGAAGAACTTCACCTCGCAGCCGCCCTGCGGCAGGTCGGTGAACTGCCAACCGCTGTTCAGGTGGCTGAACGGCCCGTCAAGATACTGCGTGTCGATGCGCTTTTCATCGGGAAACAGCGTCACCCGGCTGCCGAAGCGTTCGCGGAACACCTTGAAACTTATTACCAGATCGGCTTCGATCACCTCGGAACCGTCGGGGCGCAGACTGCGCGATCGAATCCGCGCCGCGGTATTCCACGGCAGGAATTTCGGGTAGCTTTCGACATCGGCCACGAGATCATACATCTGCTGCGCGCTATGGGGCAGCACACGGGTTTCGGCGTGGTTGGGCAAGAGCTGGTCCTTTGTTTCCGGCCGATTCGGTCTAGCAGAGGTTGCACACGATGAACAACATGAACTGGCTGCTGCGCGCGGCGCGCTGGGTGCGCAACCCTCCTTCGGGGGGGCGGGTGCGGCTGGTGCTGGTGGTCATCGTGCTGGTGGTGCTGCTGGGCACGATCGAGTGGATGGGCTGGGTGCCGGACTGGGCCACCCAGGAACGCCCGCGCCGGCTGCCGCGGGTGCAGATGCCCTGACCGGCCGCGGACGGCCGGGCGGCGATCAGCGCCCGGCCCCGGCGAATGTGTCGCAATCCGCGATCTGCCCCGAGCGCATCCCCCGCATCAGCCAGGCGCTTCGGTCGGCGGCCGAGCCGTGGGTGAAACTGTCGGGCATCGGCGCGCGGCCGGATTTTTCCATCAGGATGTCGTCGCCCACGGCGCGGGCGGCGTTGACGGCCTCGTCCACGTCGCCCGGCTCGATGCTGCCGAAGCGGTCGGCGGCGTGGCGCGCCCAGATGCCGGCAAAGCAGTCGGCCTGCAATTCGGTCAGCACCGACAGGCGATTCGATTCCGCCGGCCCCGCCTGCGCCCGCGCCCGGTTCACCTGTGGCAGCACCCCCAGCAGGTTCTGGACGTGGTGCCCGATCTCGTGCGCGATCACATAGGCATAGGCGAAATCGCCGCCCGCCCCCATCTGCCGCTGCATCACCCGGAAGAAATCCGTGTCCAGGTAGACCTTGCGGTCGCCCGGGCAATAGAACGGCCCCATCGCCGAGGATGCGCCGCCGCAGGCCGACTGCACCGCGCCGGAAAACAGCACGAGGCTGGGTTCGCGGTAGTCCATGCCCGCCTGGGTGGCCAGGACCTCGGCCCAGATTTCCTCGGTATCGGCCAGCACGACCGAGACGAACTGCCCGATCTCGCGTTCCTGTTCGGTCAACTGGCGCGGAGCGGTCTGCTGCGGCTCGGAAAGCCCGCCCACCAGCGGCGAGATGTCGATGCCGAAGAAATACCCCACCGCCAGCACCATCAGCACCCCGACGACGCCGATGCCGCCCGCGCCGGCGCTGCTCATGCCGCGGCGATCCTCGATATTGCGGCTGCCACGGCGGCCTTTCCATTCCATCGGTCGGTCCTTTCTGTTCGCGGTCGCGCGCGCTGCGGGGCTGCCCCAGAATGTCCCCGCCCCGGCGACGGGGCAACAGCATTCCGCAGGACGCGGGGTTCCTTGCGCGGCCGGTCAACGGCGCTTGGAAACCCGGACCTGCCATGGCATAGGCCGGCGATTCACCGCGGCAGAGGATGGATGCAATGTTCGAGTGGGTGCTTTCGGTCATCGAAAGCTGGGGCTATCCCGGCATCTTCCTGCTGATGGTGGCCGAACATCTGTTCCCGCCGATCCCGTCCGAGGTGATCATGCCGCTGGCGGGCTATCTGGCGGCCAGCGGCAAGCTGGCACTGCTGCCTACGGTGGTGGCCGGAACGCTGGGGTCGGTGCTGGGCACCAGCCTGTGGTTCGTGGTCGGCTGGTGGATCGGGGCGGCGCGGCTGAAACGCTGGGCGGCGCGCTATGGGCGGCTGATGACGCTGTCGCCCGCCGACATCGACCGGGCGCAGGCGTGGTTCGACCGGCAGGGCGGCGCCGCGGTGTTCCTGGGACGGATGATCCCGGCGGTGCGCACGCTGATCTCGGTCCCGGCCGGAATCGCGCGGATGCCGCTGTGGCGGTTCTTCGGGTTCACCGTGCTGGGCAGCCTGCTGTGGACGCTGGTGCTGACGCTGTCGGGATTCGTGCTGAAGGCCAACTTCTCTCTTGTCGCGGATGTGATCGACCCGCTGTCAAAGGTCGTCGTCGCGGCGGTGGTTCTGGTCTACATCTACCGCGTCGTTACCTGGCGGCCCTGATGACCCCGTTTTCACTGTGATCCCGATGCGCCCGACCCCTGACCTGCTGACCGATCCCTCGCCCCGGATGCTGGCCGTCGCGGCGGGCGGCGGCTCGGCCGCGCTGCTGGCGGCGGCGCTGTTCTTCCAGGCGCTGGGGTTCGCGCCCTGCGAACTGTGCGTCCTGCAACGCTGGCCCCATGTGGCGGCGGCGGTGCTGGGGATCGCCATCCCGGCAGCGCCGTCGGG
>JAZIHR010000183.1:0-4639 GCA_036678445.1 Alphaproteobacteria bacterium | reverse complement strand
GATGTGGTCGACGCGCAGCGCCCGGTGCCCGCAGGCGGTCTTGAGCCGGGCGATGATCCGGTTGGCCGTCTCGGCCCAGGACGGGTCGGCCGGGACCAGGGCGTCGGGGGCCGGGGCGGGCGTTGCGTCCAGCCCTGCCTCTTGCGCCGCAGCCAGTTGCGGCGACAGCGCGGCGCCCGCGAACGCCGCCGTCATGCTGCCCAGGAAATAACGCCGCTTCACCCGAATCCTGCCCCCAGTCGCACAACTGCCCGAGACCATTAGTGAATGCCCCCCATGGCCGCAAGATTGCCGCAGGGTCCGCAGCCGGGTGGCAAGGAAGCGCCGCCGGAACGGCTGTGATCGGCGGGAATCGGCCGGGTTCCCGCCGCGTTCGGGGGGACGTGGCGCGGTCACGGGCACCGGCGGGGTCCGCGAAAGGGCCGATGCTGCCTGCCCGCGCCCTGCCTGCCCGCGAATCGGCGGCGGAAAAAGGTCGGTTCTGCCCCCAAAGGGAACGGGGGCAGGGGATCAGTAGTCGCGTTCGTAGAAGATGCCGATGGTGCTCTCGCCATCGCTGGTGACCGAGCCGCGCGCGGTCACCGCGTCGTTCACATCAAGGTTGAGGTTGATGCGCGACTTGCCCTCGGCGTCCACGGCCACGTCGGTGTAAAGATTGCGCGACAGGTAGCGCCCGGCCCGGACCGAGATCTGGCCGTTCTCGTCGGTGGTCAGGTCAAGGTCGTCCAGCCCGGTGGCGTTGCGCAGGTTGCCGACCAGCCCCTCGCCGCCCTTGCCGGCCAGCACCGCGACGGCATTGGCCAGCTGTGCCGCCTGCAACGCCGAAATGCTGTCCAGCCCGCGTCCGAACAGCAATTGCGACAGCACTTCTTCCTCGGGCATACCGGGGACGGATTCAAAGCGGATGTCCGGGTCGCGCAGGTCGCCGTCGATGATGATGCGGGTGGTGATCGCGTCGCGGGTGGTTTCCGCGACCAGCCGCAGCACCGGCACCATCGAGCCCTGCATCTCGATCAACCCCTCGGTCAGGGTGAAGCGGCGGCCCAGCAGGTCCACCCGGCCGCGGATCAGTTCCAGCTGGCCGATGGGGACCATGTTGCGCGCCGTGCCGGTCAGGCGGATCCGGCCGCCCAGCTCGGCATCGACGCCCCGGCCGCGGACAAAGACCTGGTTGGGCGCGTCGATCGTCAGGTCCAGCCGCGCCGGGTTGGCCGGCGGAGTGGCCGGAGGCGCGACCATCCCGGCGATGCGGCTGTCGGCGCTGGGAAAGGGCAGCAGCCCGGCCTTGGCCCGGGTGGCCCGGACCTCGGTCGTGTCGTTCAGATGCACCATGTCGGGAATCGGGTGGCCGCCCAGGCTGCTGGTGGGAATGCGGAACTCGGTCGGGCCAAGGCGCACCGACCCGGCGACCAAAGGCCCGTCGTCGGGGTTGCCGGTGATCGAGACCGTGCCGCTGACGATGGTTTCGTAAAGATTGGGGTCGCGCAGCACCACCCGGTCCAGCACTGCGCGCAGGTCCAGCACCGGGACGCCGCTGCGCAGGTCCACCGGCCCGGTCACGCGCAGCGTGCCCCCGGCGGCGACCGCCGCGGTCGCGTTGACCGACACCAGCCCCCCGGCGATATCCGCCGTCGCGGTCAGGTTGTCCACCCGCAGCCCCATGTTGGGGTCGGCCAGCCGCGCACCCGGCAGGCGCACCTGCCCCGAAAGGCTTTCCAGCGCCGGCCGTCCGCTGAGCCGCAGGTCGAAGTTCACCGGCCCCTCGACCGAGCGGGTGCGCAGCATCGGGTTGACCAGCGCCGCGTCGCTGACTCCGGCCACGCGGATATCGGCGGTGGACAGGTTCGCCGCCATCGTGCCCGCGATGGTAGCGCGGGTGCCGCCCGGCGCGGTCGCCGTCAGATCCAGCGCATAGCCGTTGCCGTTCCCCTGCCGCACGCTGCCCGACAGCGTGGCCGCGCCGGGCAGCCCCGGCACCAGCAGCGCCAGATCGGCCAGCGAGGCCTCGACGTTCAGCGCCTGGGCCGAGCCGCCGGCCCGGATGCTCAACTGGCCGTTGCGGGCATTCAGCCGTTCGATCGCGACCGGGCCGCGGGGTGGTATCAGCGCCGCCCCGTCGAACAGGGTGGTCCCGGCCAGCAGCCGGTCAGCCTGCGCATTGCCGACCCGCAGCCCGCCCGCCGTCCCGTCCGCGGTGATCCGTCGCCCCTCGGGCGTGTCGGTCAGCCGCCCCGTCGCCGTGACCGAGCCGCCAAAGCCGTTGCCCAGGAACGCAAGGTTGTCGGCGCGCAGTTCCGCCGTGACATCGGTGCCGCCGCCGCCCAGCGTCCCTTGCGCGCTGGCGTGCAGCCTGGGGTTGTCCAGCAGCGCCTGTTCCAGCGTCAGCACACCAGAGCGTTCGCTGCCGCGCAGGGTCAGGCGGGTCTCTCCGGCCAGTGCGGCGTCGGCCTGTGCCTGCCCCAGCGACAGGTCGCGGCCCAGCCCGTCCACCACCAGCCGCCGCACCCCGGTGCCGTCGTCGCGCAGGCTGCCGTCAACTTCCAGCGCGCCGCGCCAGCCGCGCCCGAACGCGGCGAGCGAGCGGATTTCCGCATGGCCGGACAGATCCGCGACGTTTTCGCCCCACACCCCGGCGACATTCGCCGCCATCTGGTCGTTGGTCAGCCGCAGTTCGTCAATCGTGATCACATCGCCGCCTTGCAGCGCCGACAGGCGGAAATCGGTGGTCCCGGTCAGCGCCCCGTCCAGGTCCTGCTGGCCCAGCCGCAGGTCTGTGCCGGTGCCCTGAACCTCGATACGGCGGTTGCCGTTCTGCCCGGCGGCGCGGGCGGTGGCGCGCAGGGCGCCGGAAAACTCGGGGCGCAGCGCGGTCAGACTGGGGATGTCCAGATCGAACTCGGCATCCAGGTCGGCGCCGAAACTGCCGTGGCCCTCGGCGGTGATCTGCGGGTTGTGCAGCCAGAGCCGCTCGACCACGAAACCGTCCTTTCGTTCCTGCGCGGCAAGGTCCAGATCGGTGCGGCCCTGCAATGCGCGGTCCAGTTCCGCGATGCCCAGCACCAGGTCCGCGGCCTCGCCGGTCAGGGTCACGCGGCGGGCGCCGGGGGCGCCGGTCACCGCGGCATCGGCCGTCAGCGAACCGGCCATCGAGGGGTCGGCGTCGGTCAGGCTGGCCAGCCGCAACGAGGCCCGCAGGTCGGTCGCGGTGGAACTGACCGTCCCCTGCGCCTGCGCCACCAGCCGCTGGGCATCCACCGCCAGTTCGCGCAGCTCGATCCCGGTTTCGTCGCGCCGGGCGCTGGCAGAGATCGTGGCCTCGCCGGCCAGCAGCCGGTCAAGCTGTTCCTGATCGACCGTCACATCCAGCCCGTTGACGGTCAGTTCCGCGTCAAAGCCACGCGACAGCACGGTGTAAAGCCCGGAAAGCTCTGCCGAGATCTGCCCGGTCAGCGGTCGCCCGGCCAGCCTCGACAGATGCGAGGCATCCTCATACGCCGCGTCCAGCACCCCGGACACGGTGATGCCCGACCGCAGCCCGTCGGCGCGAATGTCGCCGAACAGCCCGAAATCGCGCCCCGACAGGCTGAAGCCGGCCAGTTCAAGCGCGTTGCCCGGCGCGAATTCAAAGCCGGTATCGCCGTTGATGTCCTGCCCCAGCGCCGCTTGCAGGCCGGGATCGGCCAGCGCCAGCCCCTTGGCCCCGAAGGTGATGCGGCCAAGCACGTCCTGCAACTGGTCGCCCGCCAGCTGCACGGTGCCGCCGCCGTCCAGCAGCAGCGCCTCGATGTGGTTGCCGCCGGTCGCCAGCCCCTCGATCCCGCCGTGCAGCGTCCATTCGTCGCCCTTGGCCGCGTCGTAGCTGATCTGCAAGCGCCCCGAGCGGACCTCGGGGTCGCCTTGCAGGGGCAGGCGCACGGGCAGGGTGGTGGCGCCGGCGTCCTCGCCCAGCGTCATCAGCAGCACCAGCGACTGCGGCGCGCCTTCGTCGCTGATCCGGGCCGAGCCGGTCAGCTTCAGCGCCTGAGTGTCGATCATCAGCGCCGGCAGCGAAAGCTGCCCGTTCTCTCCGCGCCAGCCCTGCGCCAGCAGCAGCGATTCGGCGCCGAAGAAGGCGCGGTTCCCCGGCGGCAGCAGGCTGGCCACGTCGCCGCTGAGCTCCAGCCGGAAGCCGGTGCCGGGGGTGCCGTCCTCGCCCGGTTCGGCATGGGCCGAGGCCATGCCGGTCACCCGGTCCTGCCCGTCGGTCGCCAGCCGGAAACGGGCGGCGAAATCGCGCAGGGGGCCGCTGCCCTGGATTTCGGCGCGCACCGAGGGGCGGCCGTAAAGCCCGACCAGGTTGGCGAACAGGCCGTCGCGGTCCTCGTCCAGCGTCAGGTCAAGGTCCAGGTTGGTGGTGGTGTTGGAATAGCTGGTATCGACCGAAAAGACGCCGCGCTTTCCGTCCAGCCGCTCGACCGACAGCCGGGCGGTGCCCTCGCCCCCGGCCAGGTTCATCGCGCCGTCCAGCCGCACGGTCGCGGCCTCGCCGATCACCGGGGCGCCGATTTCGGCGCGGTCGGCGGCGATGCGGGCGATATCGACCGAGACGGGCAGGGTGGGCAGCGCGAATTCGCGCGCCTCGGGGGTGGGGCCGGTGTCG
>JAZIHR010000182.1:0-4739 GCA_036678445.1 Alphaproteobacteria bacterium | reverse complement strand
GCCAGCGGGTCGGCATCGGGCGCGGGCGGCGCCATGGCGGTGGGACCGCCGGCGATCACCTCGTCCGAGGGCGGGCGCGGCTGCGCGGGGGTGGCGGCGGCCTCGTCCCCCAGCGGACCGGCCCCGCGCGAGGCCGCGGCCATCGCCTCGAACTCGCTGGCCGACATGGTTTCGACCGGGGCCATGCGCAGCGCCGGGGCCTGCGGGGCCCGAAACAACGCGCCCCCCAGCGCCACCCACAGGATCAGCGCCCCGTGGGCAACGCCCGAGACCCAGACGCCGATGCGGCGCTCGCGCGTCTCGCCGGGGGGAAAGGGATCAGCCATCCATCCGCGGGCCACCGGCATCGGTGACCAGAACGATGTCGTGGAAACCGGCGGCGTTCAGCGCGCCCATCACCTCCATCACGCGGGCATAGGCGACAGCGCCGTCGGCGCGCAGGTAGATGCGGCTGGACCGGCGTTCCGCGGCGACGGCGCGCAGGCGGGGGACCAGTTCGTCCGCCGGCACCTCGGTCGTCATCAGCACCAGCGGCCCTTCGGCGGGCAGCGAGATGGTCAGCGGTTCTTCAGGTTCGGCGCGGACGGCCTCGGCCGCGGTGCGGGGCAGTTCCAGCGGCACACCGACGGTCAGCAGCGGCGCCGCGACCATGAAGATGATCAGCAGCACCAGCATCACGTCGACAAAGGGAGTGACGTTGATTTCCGCCATCGGCGCCATGTGGCGGTGGCGGCGCCGCACGCGTCGGTAAGCCCCGGCCGCCATCATTCGGCCTCGATCTGGCGCGACAGGATGGTGGTGAATTCGTCGGCGAACGCCTCGTGCCCGGCGCTGATCCGGTCGGCGTCGGTGGCCAGCTTGTTATACATGATGACCGCCGGAATGGCGGCCAGCAGGCCCAGGGCGGTGGCCACCAGCGCCTCGGCGATGCCGGGGGCGACCACGGCAAGGCTGGTGTTCTGCGACAGCGCGATGCCCTCGAACGCGGTCTTGATGCCCCAGACGGTGCCGAACAGCCCGATGAAGGGCGCGGTCGCCCCGACCGAGGCCAGGAACGGCAGCCCCCGCGTCAGCCGGTCGCTTTCGCGCCCGATCGCCACGTTCATCGCGCGTTCCACCCGCGACAGCACCCCGGGGATCAGCCCGCCGTCATCGGTCTGCGAACGGCGCCATTCGGTCATCCCGGCCGAAAAGATCCGCGCCGACGCCCCCGGAGGCCGCCCGTTCATGCTGTCGAACACATCGTCCAGCGGGTCACCCGACCAGAAGCGGCGGTCGAAAGCGGCGGCATCGCGGCGCGCGGCCGTCTGCACCATCAGCTTTTGCACGATCAGCGTCCACGACCACACCGAAGCCAGCACCAGCAGCAGCATCACCACCTTGACGGTGATCGAGGCGCGCAGGAACAGCGCGATCAACGAGAAATCGGCAGGGGCGCCGATTGCGAGGTTTTCCATCGGGTTTGCCTGTCCTTGCGCTGGTCGCGCGTAGTCCTTGCGCAGTTCTGCGCCTTGCGTTTGCCATCAATCTAGCAACAAAGGCCAGCCACGGCGACAACAAGATTCTGTGCGCCGCCCGTGTGGGCAGCGGGTCAACGGGACAGCGCCGCCAGCACGTCCTCGGGCAGGCGCTGCGGGCGCATGGCGGCCAAATCGACGCAGACCACCGTGACCACGGCCCGGAACAGCGCCGTGCCGTCGCGTTCCACGACCTGGGTCACGGTCAGGCGCGGGCCGGCGGCATGGTCCAGCGTGGTGACCACCTCCAGCGCATCGTCGAAACGGGCGGGGCGCAGGTAATCGGCCTCGACCCGGCGGACCACGAAGGCAAGCCCGCGTTCCAGCAGCACGGGCTGGTCGATGCCCGCCGCGCGCAACCACTCGCTGCGGCCGCGTTCGATGAATTTCAGGTAGTTGGCGTAATAGACGACCTGGCCGAGATCGGTGTCCTCGTAATAGACGCGGACGGGGAAGCGGTGGGTCAAGGGGTGCTCCTGTAGAATGGGGGCGCTGCCCCCGCCGCCTGCGGCGGCTCCCCCGGGATATTTGCGTGATGAAGAAAGCATTAGAGCCGCGCGGCAAGGCGCAGCGCGTGGCTGGGGTCGCGGGCACATCCGGGTAGCAGCGGGTCATAGGCGGCGCGGATCAGCGCGGCGAGCGGCGCCGAGGGCGTCACGGGGCGCGCCCAGCTGAGCAGCGCGTTGACCGCCACCGATTCGGCCAGTTGCGCCGGATGCGCCTGCGCCAGCGCGCCCCCCAGCCGCAGGAAGGTCAGGCAGGCCCGGATGGCGCCGGCGCCGTCAAAGCGCAGCAGGCGATAGCGGTCGGCGTTTTCGCGGCTCAGCCGCCCGGGCAGGCCGGGGATGCCGGTCAGCCGGTCAAGGTCGGGAATGCCGTCAAGCTCGGCCCAGTCGCGGACCGCAAAGATCATCAGGTTGGCGCCGGTTTCCGGGTCGGTGTCGGTCAGCGGCTGGCCGGCATGGGCAAAGGGCGCGATCAGCGCGGCCCGGAATACCGAAAGCGTCGCGTCGTCCAGCCCGAACACCACCGGCGCGACCGGGCGTCCCCAGCGGGCGCACAGAAAGCTGCCATCGGCCGCGGTGAACAGGGCGGCAATGGCATCGGCGGTCAGCGGGGTATCGGCGGGCGCTTGCGTCATGGCCCACACCTAGCCGGCGATGGATGCGGGATAAAGAGCAGGATGAGGATGCCCCCGATCATCGCCCCTCCGACGGCCGCGATTCGGACTGCGCGACGCTGGCCCCAGGGGGGCGTGGCGGCCCCGCCCGGCCTTGCGGCGCCTGTCCCGAGAGGCCGCGGCCTGCTGGTGTCCGCGAAACCGCGGCGCCGGGCGCGGGGTGCATGGGGCAAGGACCGCCAGAATGAAAAAGCGCCGCGAAGCCGCGGCGCTTTCAAGAGGGCAGAGACAGGCCCGGTCAGTCGACGATGGTGGCCTGGGTCGCGGCGCGCAGTTCGGCCTCGGTCACGCCTTCGGCGGTTTCCACGATCTTCAGCCCGCCCGGCACCACGTCCAGCACGCCCAGATTGGTGATGATGCGGTCCACCACCGCCTTGCCGGTCAGCGGCAGGGTGCATTCCTTAAGCACCTTGGATTCGCCGGCCTTGTTGGTGTGGTCCATCACCACCACCACGCGGCCGACGCCGGCGACCAGGTCCATCGCGCCGCCCATGCCCTTGACCAGCTTGCCGGGGATCATCCAGTTCGCCAGATCGCCGTTTTCCGCGACCTCCATCGCGCCCAGGATCGCCATGGCGATCTTTCCGCCGCGGATCATCGCAAAGCTGGTGGCGCTGTCGAAATAAGCGGAATGCGGCAGTTCGGTGATGGTCTGCTTGCCGGCGTTGATCAGGTCGGGATCCTCGTCGCCCTCAAAGGGGAACGGGCCCATGCCGAGCATCCCGTTTTCCGATTGCAGCGTCACATGCACGCCTTCGGGGATGTAGTTCGACACCAGCGTCGGGATGCCGATGCCAAGGTTCACATACCAGCCGTCCTGCAATTCCTGCGCGGCGCGGGCGGCCATCTGGTTACGGTCCCATGCCATCACGCGGTCTCCCTCTTGCGGGTGGTGCGCTGTTCGATGCGCTTTTCGTGTTCGCCCTGCACGATGCGGTGCACATAGATGCCGGGCAGGTGGATGCAGTCGGGGTCAAGGCTGCCGGCGGGGACGATTTCCTCGACCTCGACCACGCAGACGCGGCCGCAGGTGGCGGCGGGCACGTTGAAGTTGCGCGCGGTCTTGCGGAACACCAGGTTGCCGGTCTCGTCGGCCTTCCACGCCTTGACGATGGCGATGTCGGTCACGATGCCGCGTTCAAGGATATAGGTTTCCCCGTCGAAATCCTTGTGCTCTTTCCCGTCGGCGATGACGGTGCCGACGCCGGTTTTCGTGTAGAAACCGGGGATGCCGGCGCCGCCGGCGCGCATCCGTTCGGCCAGCGTGCCCTGCGGGTTGAATTCCAGCTCAAGCTCTCCGCTCAGATACTGGCGCATGAACTCGGCGTTCTCGCCGACGTAAGAGGACTGCATCTTGCGGATCTGCTTGCTGTCCAGCAGCACGCCCAGCCCGAACCCGTCCACCCCGCAGTTGTTCGAGGCGATGGTCAGTTCCTTGACACCCGAGCGGTGAATCGCGGCGATCAGCAGTTCCGGGATCCCGCAAAGGCCAAAGCCCCCTGCGGCGATCGAGATTCCGTCCTTCAGCAGACCATCGAGCGCGGCGTCCGCCGTTTCATATATCTTGCGCATGACTCCCCCGTGCGACCCGTTCGTTGCCGGTTCTGCACGGGGCAGCCGCGGGTGTCAACGAAGCGGCGGCGTCCGCGTGGCGGGTCAGTCCGCCGCGGTGCAGTCGCTGCGCAGCGGGGTTTCCGTGTCGCCGTCCAGCGCCACCAGATCGGCGGAATCGCCCTTGGTCCACAGCTGATAGCTGCCCTCGGTCCCGACCGACAGATAGCGCGCCCCCGAGGCGGATTCCGCGATCTTCATCGGGATCATGCGATCCTGTTCCAGCACGATGGCATAGGAATTGCCCGTGGCGGTGTTGACGAACACGACCTGAAGGCTGGCGTCGCCCTCGCAGGTATAGCTCATGTCGTCCAGGCTGTCCTCGCCGACAATCTCGGCTTGCAGGGCCGGCTTGGGGGCGGGCTCGGCCCCGGTATCGACCACCGGCTTCGCGGCAGGCGCCGCCGGGGCGGACTCGGCCGGGGCAGGCT
>JAZIHR010000181.1:0-4789 GCA_036678445.1 Alphaproteobacteria bacterium | reverse complement strand
GGCACAATCAGATTCGCCAAATGTTCACGGCGTACATCGCGCATCTCACTGCGCGCCCGGCGATTTCGCTGAGCTGGATCCGCGACCTGCCCGCGCTGGGCGCGGCCGCCCGTCCGATTCAGCGGCGCAATTTCGCCGAACTCGCCGCGCTGCTGGACGAGCTGGCCGAGATCACCACCGCCGAAGCCCTGGCCCCGCTGCTGTCCCCGCCCCCCGGCGCCACTGTCCTGCGCGAGGTGCCGCTGTCGGCGCCGCTGCCCGGCGGCCGCATGCTGTCGGGGACCATCGACCGTCTTGTGATCACAAACGACCGGATCACCGTCATCGACTATAAATCCAACGCCTTGGTGCCCGAAACGCCAGAGGCCACGCCCGAGGGCTATCTGCGCCAGATGGCCGCCTATCGCCACGCCGCCCGCGCGATCTGGCCGGGGCGCGCGGTGGACTGCGTGATCCTGTGGACCCGCGCGCGACAGGCGATGCCCCTGCCCGACGCCGCGCTGGACCTTGCATGGGCCGCGGCGTTGCGCGGGCTTGAACCCGCCGCAGCCGGGCCATAGCTGTCAAAAGACCCGACTTATCCCCTCAAGGAGTTTTCCCATGGCCACCTTGCAAGCCACCGACGCCGATTTCGACAGTGTCGTGCGCCAGTCCGACATCCCCGTGCTGGTGGATTTCTGGGCCGAATGGTGCGGCCCCTGCCGCCAGATCGGCCCGGCGCTGGAAGAGCTGTCGGACGAATACGCCGGCCGGATCAAGATCGTTAAGGTGAACGTGGACGAAAGCCCCGACACCCCCGCCTCGCTGGGCGTGCGCGGCATCCCGGCGCTGTTCATGTTCAAGGGCGGCGAGGTGGTGTCGAACCGCATGGGCGCGGCGCCCAAGGCCTCGCTGAAATCCTGGATCGACGAATCGGTCTGATCCTGCCGGTGGTGCGTGGCCCAGACCCCACGCGCCACCCATCCCGTCATGAGGCCGCGGCTTCGGCCAGGTCCGCCAGCGGGCGCGGACGGTCGAAATAATAGCCCTGCACCAGCCGCACCCCGGCGCGGCGCAGGACGGCCAGTTCGGCGTCGGTCTCGATCCCCTCGGCGACGACGCTCATCCCCAAGTCATCGCACAGGTTGACCACATGGCGCAGCACCAGCCACGCGCGGCGGCTGGCGCAGCAATCGGCGATGAATTCGCGCGACAGCTTGATTCCATCGAAACGCCCCGAGCTGACCTGCGACAGCGCCGCGTATTCCGTCCCGAAATCATCCAGAACCAGCCGGAACCCGTGGGCGCGCAGCTGCTCGACCTCGGCCCCCGAGGCGACCGCGCTGGCCGACAGGCTTTCCGTCAGTTCCAGCGTCAGCCGGCCGGGGTCCAGCCCGTGGCGGTGCAGGATCGCCGCGGCGGCATCGGCGAACCCCGGCTCGGCCAGTTGCCGGGCCGAGACATTGACGTTCAGCCGGACATGCGCGGGGCCAGAGACCAGATCCTCGCAAGCACGCTCCAGGACCCAGCGCCCCAGCTCTCCGATCAGGCCGTTTTCCTCGGCAAGGCGGATGAACAGGGACGGCTCGATCCGCCCGTATTGCGGGTGCTGCCAACGCAGCAGCGCCTCATAGGCCTCGGTCGCGCCGCCATCGACGCGGACGATCGGCTGGTATTCCAGAAAGAATTCGCTGTTGCGGCAGGCAGCCCCGATCGCGTGCAGCAGCTTCTGGCGGGCATCGGCTTCCTCTTGCATGGCGGGCTGAAACCGCGCCAGCCCGCTGTTGTTGCGCTTGGCGTGATACAGCGCCAGGTCGGCGCGGCGCAGCGCCGTGGACACCGGGTCCGGCGCGCCCCAGTCCGCATCCGCGATGCCGGCGCTGATCCCGGTGCGGCAACTGCTGTCCCCGACCATCAACCCCGCGCCGCAGATCACCCCCAGCCGGGCGGCCAGCGCCTCGGCCTCGGCCTGATCGGCGACCACGGCGCAGAATTCGTCGCCGCCCATGCGCGCGCAGACGGCATGGGCCGGCGCGCTGGCGGTCAGGCTTTGCGCCAGCCGCAGCAGGAAGCGGTCGCCGATCAGGTGGCCGTACAGGTCGTTGATCGCCTTGAACCCGTCCACGTCGATCATCACCACCGTGGCCGAGGCATTCATCCAGCGCAGGCGGTTGAGCTGTTCATAAAGCGTGCGGCGGTTGCCCAGCCCGGTCAGCGCGTCGCGTTCGGCCAGATAGCGGGCGCGTTCCAGCGCCAGCCGCTCGTCATGGATATCCTCGAACGTGCCGACCCATTCGGCCGGGAACGCCCCCGATTCCGGGATTCGCACCCCCCGCGCGCGCATCCAGCGCCAGCGATCATGGGCATCGAGCACCCGGCATTCCAGTTGCAGCGTATCGCCAAGGTCGCGGCCGCGGAAATCGGCCAGCTGGCAGTCGTCGGGGTGAAGCCGTTCCAGCGCCTGCCGCCCCAGCGCCTCGGATTCCGGGCGGCCTGTCAGCGCGCCCCAGCCCAGAGTCGACAGGATCCGGCCGCCAAGATCGGCATGCCACAGCACCACCGACCCGGCCTTGAGCGCCGCGGAATACCGTTCGCGACTGCGGGCCATGAAGTCGCTGGCCGAGACGGCGGCATCGGCCCCCTTCCCGGCATCAGGATCGACCCAAGGGTCAGGCCACTGCGTATTCATCTATTCGCCAACAGAATAACTGCAATATCGCGGACTTACCGGATTTCCGCTTGCGGCAATTCTATCGGCAGAAATTCGCCGGTCAACCACGAACCTGCACAAAGAGACAGTCCGCCAGGGGGTTGACAAGATACACAGCCCATGGACGGGCGGGCGGAACGAAAAAAGCGCCGCGGTTGACCCACCGCGACGCCCTGATTCCGGACCGGGGGCCTGCCCCCTTTGGCGGCGGCCCCCTCCGCCCCGGTCAGCCGCGCAAGGTCCCCCCGGTCGCGCGCGCCACCTTTTCGACGATCCTGGCGGCCACGGCCTCGATCTCGGCGTCGGTCAGGGTCTTGTCCCTGGGCTGCAACCGCACGGTCAGGGCGATGGATTTCTTGCCCGGCCCCATCTGCGCAGCGGCGCGTTCGCCCCGGAACTCATCGAACACCGCAACGCGGGCGATCAGCGCCTTGTCGGCGCCCTGCGCGGCATTGACCAGCGCGGCGGCCTCGACCTGCTCGTCCACCACAAAGGCAAAGTCGCGCTCGACCGCCTGAAGGTCGCTGATCGCCAGCGCCGGCCGCGTGGGGGTCCGGGTCTTGGGCAGCGGCACGTTGCCGACATGGACGGTAAAGGCGACCGCCGGCCCCTTGATGTCCAGCGCCCGCAGGATGCGCGGGTGCAGCTCACCAAAGGTTGCCAGCCGGTTCGGCCCCAGCGCGATGTTCCCGGCCCGGCCGGGGTGCCACCACGGGTCCAGCTTACGATCGACCTGCGCCCGCAAGGGCGCGCCGACGGCGGACAGGATCGCCTCGGCATCGGCCTTGGCGTCGTAAAGATCGACCGCCCGGCGCGAACCGAACGGATCGCGCGCGGCCGTGGCGCCGACCAGAAGCCCGGCGATCTGGCCGGCCTGCTGGCCCGGCTCGCCGCCGGCAAAGACCGGGCCGATCTCGAACAGCGCCAGGTCCATGAAGCCGCGCGCCTGATTGCGCGCCGCCGCCGCCAGCAGACCCGGCAGCAGGTCGGGGCGCAGATGGGTCATTTCCGAGGAAATCGGGTTCTCGATCCGCACCGCGGCGCTGCCGCCGCCGAACAGCGCCGCCGCCGGCTGGTCGATGAAGCTGTAGGTGACGCATTCGTTATAGCCCAGCGCCGCCGCCATCCGCCGCGCCGCGCTTTCACGACGCTGCAAGGGGGTCAGCACCGGCTGCGGCACGCCTGCGCGCGGCCGCGGCAGCGGCTGGCCTTGCAGGCGCGACAGGCTGGCGATGCGGGCGATTTCCTCGACCAGATCGGCCTCGCCCTGCACGTCGGGGCGCCAGCTTGGCACCTGCGCCATGTCGCCATCCATGACGAAGCCCAGGCGTTCCAGCGTGGCGCGCTGTTCGGCCTCGGGGATGTCCAGCCCGACAAGGCTTTGCGTCCGCGCGGGGTCCAGCCGATAGGCGCGGGAATGATCGGGGGGGCTGCCCGCCTCGACCACATGGCTGGCCTCGCCCCCGCACAGGTCGAGGATCAGCCGCGTCGCCAGCTCCAGCCCCGGCAGGGTGAACGCAGGGTCCACGCCGCGTTCAAAGCGGTAGCGCGCGTCCGAGTTGATGCGCAGCGCCCGCCCGGTCGCGGCGATGCCGATGGGCTGCCACCAGGCGCTTTCCAGGAACACGTCAGAGGTGGTCTCGGTCACGCCCGAATCCTCGCCGCCCATGATCCCGGCAAGGCTTTGCGGGCCATTGCTGTCGGCGATCACCAGGTCGCCCGGGCGCAGGGCATAGGTCTTGCCGTCCAGCGCATGCAGCGTTTCGCCCTGCGCCGCGCCGCGCACGGCCAGGCCGCCCGAGACCTTGCCCGCGTCGAACACATGCAGCGGCCGGTTCAGGTCATAGGTGAACAGGTTGGTGATATCGACCAGCGTGGAAATCGGCCGCAGCCCGATCGCCCGCAGCCGCTGCTGCAACCAGTCAGGCGAGGGGCCGTTCTTCACCCCACGGATCAGCCGTCCGGTGAAATGCGGCGCGCGGTCCATCACCTCTGGCGCGATGGTGACGGCCAGAGGGCTGTCAAAGCCCCCCGCAACCGGCTGGATTTCCAGCGGTTTCAGCCGCCCCAGCCCCCGCGCCGCCAGATCGCGCGCAATCC
>JAZIHR010000180.1:0-5061 GCA_036678445.1 Alphaproteobacteria bacterium | reverse complement strand
GGTGGCGCTACCTGCGGGGCGGGGTCCAGTCCGCGGGCGGCAGGTCGCGGCGGTTCATGCGGACCAGCAGCCCGGCGATGACCCCGGCGGCGATGGCGATGGTCAGGTCGGTAAATACGGTCAGCGTCAGCGTCAGCAGCAGCACGGCGCGGTCGCCGCGGCGGGCGTGCAGATGTTCGCGCCAGCGGCCGGGCTCGGCCATGTTCCAGGCGGTCAGCAGCAGCACCGAGGCCATTGCCGGCATCGCCAGATACCCGGCCAGCGGCGCGGCCAGCAGCATCACCAGCAGGATGGCCAGTGCATGGACCACCCCCGCGACCGGGGTGCGCCCGCCGGCGCGCACGTTGGTCGCGGTGCGGGCGATGGCGCCGGTCGCCGGCAGCCCGCCGAAGAAGGCCGAGCCGATATTGGCGATGCCCTGCGCCATGATTTCGGCATTGGGGCGGTGCTGGCCGCCGACCAGCCGGTCGGCAACCATGGCCGACAGCAGCGATTCGATACCGGCCAGAAAGGCGATGGTCAGCGCCGAGGGCAGCAGTTCGCCCATCCGCGCCAGGCTGATCCCCGAGGGCAGGGCAGGGGCCGGCAGGGTGCGCGGCAGGTCCCCGAACCGGCTGCCAAGGGTTTCGACCGGCAGGCCCAGGATCGCGACCAGCGCCGAGCCGGCGGCGATGGCGACGATCAGCCCCGGCAGGCGCGGTGCGGTGCGGCGCAGCAGCACGATCAGCGCCAGGGTGAACACTCCGATCCCGACATCCGCCCAGCCGGCCGAGCCGCGCGCCTGCCACAGGACAGGGATCTTTTCCAGCATGGCGGCCGGCACCGCCCCGGTTTCCAGCCCGAAGAAATCGCCGATCTGGCTGGCGGCGATGATGACGGCGATGCCGATGGTAAAGCCGCTGATCACCGGCTCGGGGATCAGGCGGATCAGCCCGCCGACCCGCAGCAGCGCCGCCAGCACCAGCAGCGCGCCGGCCATCAGCGTGGCGATCAGCAGCCCGTCCAGCCCGTAGTTCTGGATGACGCTGTAGACGACGACGATGAAGGCGCCGGTCGGCCCGCCGATCTGCACCCGGCTGCCGCCGAAAATGGAAATTAGCAGCCCGGCCACGATCGCGGTGACCGGCCCCGTCGCCGGAGGCGCCCCCGAGGCGATGGCGATGGCCAGGCTCAGCGGCAGTGCCACCATCGCCACCGTGATCCCGGCAAGGACATCGGCGCGCAGCGTGGCCGCGTCGTAGTCCTTGAGCATCGTGACGATTTTCGGGGTCAGCATGGCAGAAGTGCTCCGGAAACGGGAACGCCCCGCAACATGAAAGCCGCGGGACGCAAGGTCAATCGGCGCGGATCAGTCCATCGCCTTGAAGTTGAAGGCCGCGCCTTCCTTGATGCCCGAGGGCCAGCGGCTGGTGACCGTCTTGGTCCGGGTGTAGAAGCGGAAGGCATCCGGCCCGTGCTGGTTCAGGTCGCCGAAGCCGGACTTTTTCCACCCGCCAAAGGTGAAATAGGCCAGCGGCACCGGGATCGGCACGTTGATCCCCACCATGCCGATATTGCAGCGGCTGGCAAAGTCCCGGGCGGTGTCGCCGTCGCGGGTAAAGATCGCGGTGCCGTTGCCATATTCGTGGTCCATGGCCAGCTTCAGCGCCTCGTCATAGGTCTTGGCGCGGATGGTGGTCAACACGGGGCCGAAGATTTCGGTCTTGTAGATGTCCATGTCGGGGGTGGCATGGTCGAACAGATGCGGCCCGACGAAGAACCCGTCCTCATACCCTTGCAGGCTGAAGTTGCGACCGTCCACCACCAGCTTGGCGCCCTGCTCGACGCCGGTTTCCACCAGCCGCAGGATGTTCTTCTTGGCGGCGGCGGTCACCACCGGGCCGAAGTCCACGTCGTCGCCGGCAGTATAGGGGCCGACCTTCAGCTTTTCGATGCGCGGCACCAGCTTTTCGATCAGGCGGTCGGCGGTTTCCTCGCCCACCGGCACCGCGACCGACAGCGCCATGCAGCGTTCGCCTGCCGCGCCGTAAGCCGCGCCGACCAGCGCGTCGGCCGCCTGGTCCAGGTCGGCGTCGGGCATGATGATGGCGTGGTTCTTGGCCCCGCCGAAGCACTGGGCGCGCTTGCCGGTCGCCGCCGCGCGTTCATAGATATACTGCGCGATCGGGGTCGAGCCGACAAAGCCCACCGCCTGGATGATCTCGCTGTCCAGCAGCGCGTCGACCGATTCCTTGTCGCCGTGGATGACCTGCAACACGCCGTCCGGCAGCCCGGCTTCCTTGAACAGCGCCGCAATCATGTTCGGCACGGTGGGGTCGCGTTCCGAGGGCTTGAGGATCACCGCGTTGCCCGAGGCCAGCGCCGGCCCCAGTTTCCACAGCGGGATCATCGCGGGAAAGTTGAACGGAGTGATCGCCGCGACCACGCCCAGCGGCTGGCGCATCGAATACATGTCGATGCCGGGGCCGGCGCCGTCGATGTATTCGCCCTTGAGCAGCTGCGGCGCGCCGATCGAATACTCGATCACCTCAAGCCCGCGCTGGATGTCGCCCTTGGCGTCGGGGAAGGTCTTGCCGTGTTCGGACGACAGCACCTCGGCCATCTTGTCCATGTCGCGGTTCAGCAGGTCCACCATCTTCATCATCACCCGCGCGCGGCGCTGCGGGTTGGTGGCGCCCCAGCCGACCTGAGCCTCGGCGGCGCGGGCGATGGCGGCGTCGACCTCGGCCTTGCTGGCCAGGTCAACCTTGGCCTGAACCTCGCCGGTGGCCGGGTTGTAGACATCGGCGGTGCGGCCGGACGCGCCGGGCGCTTCCTTGCCGTCGATCCAGTGGTGAATGGAACGCATGACAGATCTCCCCTGATTGCGGGCGCAGATTAGCCTTGCGCAAACGCAGGCGTAAAGCGACGATCCGGCCAAACGGTTTTGCGTTTCTGCAAAGGATGCTGCGAATGGACTGGGACGACCTGCGCATCTTCCTAGCCGTCGCGCGCGAGGAATCGCTGTCGCGGGCGGGGCGGAGGCTGGGGATGGATGCCTCGACCATCGGGCGGCGGGTGGCGCGACTGGAAACCGCGCTGGGACGGGCGCTGTTCGCCAAGACCCCGCAGGGCTATGCGCTGACCCCCGAAGGCACCGCCCTGGTCCCCCACGCCGAGGCCGCCGAGACCGCCGCCCATGCCGCGGGCGAGGCGCTGACCCGCGCCGGGCTGACCGGGCAGCTGCGCATCGGCGCCCCCGACGGCTGCGCGAACTACCTGCTGCCGCAGCTTGCCGCGCGGATGATGCGCGACCACCCGGGGCTGGAAATCCAGATCGTCGCCCTGCCGCGGGTGTTCAACCTTTCCCGGCGCGAGGCCGACATGGCCATCGCCGTCAGCCGCCCGCGCACCGGCCGCGCCGCGGTGCAGAAGATCGCCGATTATCACCTGCACCTGGCCGGGCATCAGGACTACCTGTGCCGCCGCCCCCCGATTCGCAGCCGCGCCGACCTGCGCGGGCACAGCATGATCGGCTATATCCCCGACATGATCTTTGACCGCGAACTGGATTATCTGGCCGAGACCGGCGCCGACCACGCGACGCTGACCTCGAACTCGGTCAGTGTGCAGTTGCAGGCGATCCGGGCGGGGGCAGGGCTGGGCATCGTCCATGACTTTGCCATTCCTTTTGCGCCGGGTGTGCGGCGGGTGCTGGTCCGCGACATTGCGCTGCGCCGGTCGTTCTGGCTGCTGCGCCCGGGCGAGGACCTGCGCTCGGGCCGTCTGGCGCGGCTGGCCGAAGAAGTCGCCGCCGGATTGCGGCGCGAGGTTGCGCGGCTTGAGGCGCAGGTGCAGGCACAGGAAGAATCGCGCCCTTGACGAAACGATCCGTCGCGGCAACGCTGGATTGTGAGACGACCGAAAAAGGGGGGCGCCATGATCGTAAAGCAGATCCTTGCCATGAAAGCCGGGCCGGACGAGATCGTGATGATCGCGCCCGACACCCCGGTGGCCGAGGCGACCCGGCTGCTGTCCGAACGCCGGATCGGGGCGGTGCTGGTGTCGTCGGACGGCCGGACCCCTGACGGGATCCTGTCGGAACGCGACATCGTGCGCGAACTGGGCCGCGACGGCGCAGCCGTGATGACCCGCACGGCCGGAGAGATGATGACCCGCAACGTCAGCACCTGCGTGTGCGGCGACGATGCGCTGACCGTGCTGGACCGGATGACCAGGGGCCGGTTCCGCCATGTGCCGGTGGTCGATGACGACGGCAGGATGCTGGGGGTGATCTCGATCGGCGACGTGGTGTTCGCGCGGCTCAAGGAACTGGCGGCCGAACAAGAGGCGCTGACCGGGATGATCATGGGCAACTGATCGAAAATTGCTGCGCTGCGGCGCTTGCAAAACGCGGTAGCTTGCGATTTTGCAGCATGACGCAACCGTGAACGGAGCAATCCCATGCGCATCGGCCTTTACCCCGGCACCTTCGACCCGATCACGCTTGGTCACGTCGATATCATCCAGCGGGCGGCGACGCTTGTGGATCGACTGGTGATCGGCGTGGCGATCAACCGCGACAAGGGGCCGCTGTTCCCGCTGGAACAGCGCGTTGCCATGGTCGAGGCCGAATGTGCCGAGATCACCCGCGCCTGCGGGGTCGAGATCGTCGTCCACCCGTTCGAGAACCTGCTGATCGACTGTGCCCGCGACGTGGGTGCGCAGGTCATCGTCCGCGGCCTGCGGGCGGTGGCGGATTTCGAATATGAATTCCAGATGGTCGGCATGAACCGGGCGCTGGATGCCAGCGTGGAAACCGTGTTTCTGATGGCCGATGCACGGCGGCAGGCGATCGCCTCGAAGCTGGTCAAGGAAATCGCCCGGCTGGGCGGCGATGTGTCCAAGTTCGTCACGCCGGCGGTCCAGGCCGCGCTCGAGAGCAAGTTCCCCAACGGTAACGGAGCAAAAACCGGATGAGCGATGCCCCGGACCCCCGGCCGATCCCCGATCCGACGCGCCCGCCGCTGCCCGACCCGGCACCGGATCCCGCGCCCGGGGATGCTTCCATAGATACGGCGG
>JAZIHR010000179.1:0-5123 GCA_036678445.1 Alphaproteobacteria bacterium | reverse complement strand
CCCCGCAGGAGTGACTGCCATGATCCGCACCCCCTTGCGCCCCTTGGCCCGCATCCTCAGCGCCCGGCAGGCCGGGCAGGACCCCGACGAGATCGAGGCCGAGCTGCGCGCCCGCCGCCACGCCGAAATCCAGGATCGCGCCCGCCGCCGGGCCGAAGGGCGGATCAAGTGGATGGTGCTGGGCTTCATGCTGGCCTTTGGCACGGTGGGGCTGCGGATGGGGGCGCTGGCCGCCAGCCAGCCCAGCGAGCCGCGCGCCCATGCCTCGGGGGCGCAGATCATCTCGCAGCGCGCCGATATCGTGGACCGGCGCGGGCGGGTGCTGGCGACGAACCTGTCCACCCATGCGCTGTATGCGCATCCGCAGGATCTGGTGGACCCGGCGACGGCAGCGGCCAAGCTGGCCAGGATCTTTCCCGACCTGGACGCCGAGCGGCTGAAGCGCGACCTGACCGGGGAACGCAAGTTCGTCTGGATCAAGAAGAAGCTCAGCCCCGAACAGATGCAGGCCGTCCACGACATCGGCGAACCGGGGCTGGTCTTCGGCCCGCGCGAGATGCGGCTTTACCCCAACGGCAATCTGGCCAGCCACATCCTTGGCGGCTCGCAATTCGGGGCCGAGGGCGTCAGCTCGGCCGAGGTTCTGGGCATGGCCGGCGTCGAAAAGGCGTTCGACGGCTGGCTGCGCGACCCGGCCAACGCCGGCGCGCCGCTGCAACTGTCCATCGACCTGACCGCGCAGGCCGCGATGGAGGAGGTGCTGGCCAACGGCATGAAGGTGATGAACGCCAAGGGCGCCACCGGCATCCTGATGGAGGTCGCCTCGGGCGAAATCGTCGCCATGGCCAGCCTGCCGGATTTCGACCCCAACGACCGGCCCAAGCCGCTGCTCAAGGGCGACCCCTCGGACAGCCCGCTGTTCAACCGCGCGGTGCAGGGGCAGTATGAACTTGGCTCGACCTTCAAGATTTTCCCGGTGGCGCAGGCCATCGACGAAGGGCTGATCAACGCCAACACCATGATCAACGCCACTTCCCCCATGAAGATCGGGAAATACCTGATCCACGACTTCCATAACTATGGCCGCGACCTGTCGGTGCGCGACGTGATCGGGAAATCCTCGAACGTGGGCACGGTGCGGATCGCGCAGATGCTGGGGCCGGAGCGGCAGCAGCGTTTCCTCAGAGAGCTGGGGTTCTTCGAGCCGACCCCGATCGAGATGACCGAGGCGCCGACCGGCAAGCCCATCGTGCCCCGGCGCTGGCCGGCGGTGACCGCGGCCACGGTGTCCTTTGGTCACGGGCTGGCGGCCAGCCCCCTGCATCTGGCCGCGGCCTATGCCACCATCGCCAACGACGGCCGCCGGGTGCGCCCGACGCTGGTCCACCGCAAGGAACCCGTGCAGGGCGAGCAGGTGCTGTCGCCGCGCGCCGCCGCCGCCGCGCGCGATCTGCTGCGTCATGTGGTGACCAAGGGCACCGCCCGGCAGGCCGAGGTTCCGGGCTATCAGGTCGCGGGCAAGACCGGCACCGCCGACAAGCCCCGCCCCGGCGGCGGCTATTACAAGAACCGCAACGTCTCGACCTTTGCGGCGATGTATCCGGCCGACAAGCCAATCTATGTGCTGGTGGTGACGCTGGACGAACCCAAGGTCTCGGTCGCGGGCGGGGGCGAACTGCGCACCGCCGGCGCCACCGCCGCCCCGGTCGCCGCCGCGCTGATCGAGCGGCTGTCGCCGATGCTGGGGCTGCGTCCCGATGACGTGAAACTGCCTGTCATTGAACCCCGTCCCAACGATGCCGTAAGGATTTCGGCGAAATAAGGGCAGGGAAGGACTGGGGCCGATGGCGGATCACACCGGAAAGAAACTGTCCCTGCTGGGGCTGAGGGCAGCGGACGGGCGCGACCCGCAGGTCACCGGCCTGGCCGTCGATTCGCGGCAGGTGCGCGAAGGGCACCTGTTCGCCGCCCTGCCCGGATCGGCCGCGCATGGGGCGGGGTTCATCCGCTACGCGCTGCGGCAGGGGGCGGCCGCGATCCTGACCGACCGGCAGGGCGCGGCGATGGCGGCTGACGAGCTTGCCGGCAGCACCGCCGCGCTGGTGGTGGCCGAGGATCCCCGCGCGGCACTGGCCGGCGCCGCGGCGCTGTGGTTCGAAGCGCAGCCCGAATGCGTGGTGGCGGTGACGGGAACCTCGGGCAAGACCTCGGTCACCAACTTCGCCCGCCAGATCTGGCAGGCGCTGGGGCTGCGGGCGATCAGCCTGGGCACCATGGGGGTGCAGGGCGATTACTCTGCCCGGCTGGCCCATACCACGCCCGAACCGATCACCCTGCACCGCGTGCTGTCCGAGGCCGCGGCCGCCGGCGTCACCCATGCCGCGATGGAGGCGTCCAGCCACGGGCTGGACCAGCGGCGGCTGGACGGGGTGCGGGTGGCGGCGGGCGCGTTCACCAACTTCAGCCAGGACCATCTGGATTATCACCAGGACTTCGACAGCTATTTCGCCGCCAAGGCGCTGCTGTTCGACCATATCCTTGAACCCGGCGCGGCGGCGGTGATCTGCACCGACGATGAACGCGGCCGCCAGGCGATGCAGATCGCGCAGGCGCGCGGGCTGGTCGTGACGACCTATGGCCGCGGCGAGGGCTGCGACCTGCGCATCCTTGGCCAGCGCTACGACGCGACCGGGCAAGAGCTGCGGTTCTCTGCCCATGGCCGCACCCATCTGGTCCGGCTTGACCTGATCGGCGGCTTTCAGGCGGAAAACGTGCTGTGTGCTGCCGGGCTGTGCATGGTGACCGGCGCCGACCCGGATCGCGTCATCGCGGCGCTGCCGGGGCTGGAAACCGTGCGCGGCCGGATGCAGCTGGCCGCCCGCCGCGTCAACGGTGCCGCGGTGTTCGTCGATTACGCCCACAAGCCCGGTGCGGTGATCGCGGCGCTGCAATCGCTGCGCCCGCATGTGATGGGCCGCATCGTCGCGGTGATCGGCGCGGGCGGCGACCGCGACCGCGCCAAGCGCCCGCTGATGGGCGCCGCCGCGCAGGAATTCGCCGACGTGGTGTTCGTCACCGACGACAACCCCCGGACCGAGGACCCCGCCGCGATCCGCGCCGCGGTGCTGGAAGGCGCCGGCCCCGACGCGACCGAGGTCGGCGACCGGGCCGAGGCGATCCTGCGCGCCGTCGACGTGCTGGAGCCCGGCGACGCGCTGCTGATCGCCGGCAAGGGCCACGAAACCGGGCAGATCATCGGCTCGGACGTGTTTCCCTTTGACGACGCGGAACAGGCCTCGGTGGCCGTGGCTGCACTGGATGGCATGATATGACGCTGTGGACCGCGCAGGACGCCGCCACTGCCACCGGCGGGCGGGCGACCGCCGACTGGGCGGCGGGGGGCATCTCGATCGACACCCGAACACTGCGCCCCGGCGATCTGTTCGTCGCGCTGAAGGACGTGCGCGACGGCCATGACTTCGTGGCGCAGGCGCTGGAAAAAGGCGCGGCCGCCGCGCTGGTCAGCCGCATCCCCGAGGGCGTGCCCGCCGACGCTCCGCTGCTGCTGGTCGCCGACGTGGTGCCCGCGTTGGAGGCTTTGGGCCGCGCCGCCCGGGCCCGGACGCAGGCGCGGGTGCTGGCGATCACCGGCTCGGTCGGCAAGACCTCGACCAAGGACATGGCCGCCGCCGCGCTGGCGCCGCTGGGCCGGGTCCACGCGGCCGAGGCCAGCCTGAACAACCACTGGGGCGTGCCGCTGACGCTGGCGCGGATGCCGGCGGACACGGATTTCGCCATCGTTGAGCTGGGCATGAACCACCCCGGCGAGATCGCGCCCCTGTCGCGCATGGCCCGCCCGCATGTCGCGATGATCACCACCGTGGCCCCCGCGCATCTTGAGGCTTTCGGCGCGATCGAGGGTATCGCCGCCGAAAAAGCCTCGATCTTCGAGGGGCTTGAGCCGGGTGGCCACGCCATCATCCCGCAGGGCCTTGGCGTCACCCCGATCCTGCTTGATGCCGCGCAGGCGGCTGGCGCAACCATCGCCACCTTTGGTCCTGACGCCGATGCCTGCCCCCTGTCGGCGCAGGTCGCGGACGGCCAGACCAGTGTCCGCGCGCAGGTCGGGGACCGCGAGGTCGGCTTTACCCTCGCCACCGCCGGGGCGCATTTCGTCGGCAACGCGGTCGGCGTGCTGGCCGCCGTCGCCGCGCTGGGCGCCGACCCCGCGGCCGCGGCGCAGGGCCTGTCGGACTGGCGCCCCTACAAGGGCCGCGGCGGGGTCGAACGCATCGGCGGAATCACGCTGATCGACGACAGCTACAACGCCAACCCCACCAGCCTTGCCGCGGGGCTGGCGACGCTGGCCGCCATGCCTCCGGGCCGCCGTGTCGCCATTCTGGGCGACATGCTGGAACTGGGCGAGGATGAGTTTTCCCTGCACCGCGCCGTCGCAGATTTCCCGCAAATGCAACAGGTTGCGCTGGTCCACGCTTGCGGCCCCCGGATGCGCCACCTGTTCCAGGCGCTGCCGGAAAGCCGCCGCGGGCTCTGGGCCGAGGACGCCGCCCAGCTGTGTGCCCGCGCGGCCGAGCTGGTGCAGGACGGCGATGTCGTGTTCGTGAAAGGCTCCAAGGGGTCGCGCGTCGCCAGCGTGGTTGACGCGATCCGCAAGGCGCGCCAGACGCCGCCAACAAGAAACGAGGGCTGAGAGTATGCTGTATTGGCTGGCGAACCTGTCCGACGATGGCGGCCTGTTCAACCTGTTTCGCTATATCACCTTCCGTTCGGGGGGGGCGTTCTTTACCGCGCTGCTGTTCGGGTTCGTCTTCGGGCGGCCGATGATCGACTGGCTGCGGGTCAAGCAGAAAAAGGGCCAGCCGCTGCGCGAGATCGGCCCCGACCACTTTGCCAAGGCCGGCACGCCGACCATGGGCGGGATCCTGATCCTGTCGGCGCTGTTCATCTCGACCCTGCTGTGGGCGCGGCTGGACAACGCCTATGTGTGGATCGTGCTGCTGGTCACCGCCGCCTTCGCCGCCATCGGCTTTGCCGACGATTTTGCCAAGGTGACGAAACAGCACCACGCCGGGGTATCCGGGCGCATCCGCATGGGGTTGGGG
>JAZIHR010000178.1:0-5139 GCA_036678445.1 Alphaproteobacteria bacterium | reverse complement strand
CCCGCGCCCCGGTCGCATCGGCAGTGTCGGCGGCAGTATCGGCGGCAGGCGCCGCGGGGTCGGCCAGCGCGGGAACGGCAAGCACGAACATGCCCGCGACCGCAGCCGCAACAAGATCGAGACAGCAGCGCACGGGTTCATCCTTTTTCGCCCATCCCTGCGCCGCATAACAAAACGGATGGGCAAAGTGAACTACGGGGCAGCCCCCGCCCCGTCCCGCAGCTCCGCACTTGTTGCGGAACGGCAAACGCCCGGCGCGGCGGCCGGGCGTTGCGATCAGCAGGCAGCGGGGAATGCCCGCGTTACCAGGAAGCGGGCACCGGCTCGAACCCGGCGGCGCCTTCGGCGAAGGCCACGGTCTGCTCCACCGGGGCCACCGGCTCCAGATACCCGTCGGGGGTCTGGCGCAGCGGGCCTTCCAGCCGGCGCGATTCGTCGGCGGTGCGGACCCGGACCACGGTGCCGTTCGGAATACGGTCGTAAATGTCCATCACGTCCTGGTTGAACAGGCGGATACAACCGGCCGAGGTCGCCTTGCCGATCGAGGACGGGTCCATGGTGCCATGGATGCGATACATGGTGTCGCGGTCGCCCTCGTACAGATACAGCGCGCGCGAGCCCAGCGGGTTCGAGGTGCCGCCCGGCACGCCCTTGGCGAATTTCGCGTAAAGCTCGGGTTCGGTCGCGACCATGTTCGCGGTGGGGGTCCAGGACGGCCAATGCGCCTTGCGCTTGATGACCGCAGTGCCGGAATAGCCCAGCCCGGCCTTGCCGACCGCGATGCCGACCCGGGTCGCCATCCCGCCGTTTTCCACCAGATACAGCAGCCGCGCATAGGGATCGACCACCACCGTTCCCGGCGCTTCGGGGCCATTGTAGGGCACGCGGGTGCGGGTGTTGCGGTCGCGCAGATAAGCGGCCTTGATCGCGGGAATCTCGATCGGCTCGCCGTTGGGGCCGGTATCGACGCGGGCCTGATAGACCTCGGGGACGAAATTACTGGTGCTGGGCGCAGCGGACTCGGTCGTGGGGGGCGGGGTCGGGCCGCAGGCCGCAAGGCCCAGCGCACAGGCCAAGAGGGCAGCAGAGGCGAAACGCATCGCGGATATTCCTTCAGTGGTGGCAGGGCAAAAGTGCCGCCGCCACCGGGTTGGCAACACTTTGGAACCGATTCGCAGGCCGTGCCGCGAACCGCTTCGACAAGCGCATAACGCCGCGAGACCCGGGACGGCGTCAAGAAACGCCCCCGCGAGCACATTGGTTCGTGGCAGAATTGCCGCACACGCGGCTTTTTGATCACGCGTCATCTTGTCACGAAATACCGCAATTCCCGCGGTTCGGGAAGAGCCCGGCAAAAACCGGCCGCCACGGAACCAAAAGGGGGGAAGTCGCCGTTCCCTTCCTATCCGGGCGGCGCCTGGAAGGCGTTGCCGCACCATGAAAGGACAAGACATGGGCTTTATCATCGCCATCATCATTGGCGCCATCGCCGGCTGGCTGGCCGGGCAGATCGTCAAGGGCCACGGGCAGGGCATGGTCATGAATATCGTCGTCGGCGTGGTCGGCGCGCTGATCGCCACCTTCCTGTTCCCGGCCATAGGCTGGAACATCGGCGCCGGTCCCGCGGCCGGGAACACCGTTGCCGGACCCAACTTCCTTGGCTCGGTGATCTTTGCCACCATCGGCGCGGTGATCCTGCTGGTGATCCTGCGGCTGTTCAACCGGGGCTGAGACCCGCGCCCCGGGGTCACCTGTCACCCGGCCCCGGCGTGGGAGGCGACTTGGCGCGCGATGTCGGGGCCAAGGTCCAGCAGCCGCGCCGGCGCCAGCCGCGCCTTCAGCAGGGCCAGGGCATCGGCGTCAAGGCAGCTGCCCTCGTATCCCAGCGCGCAACCGCGCCGCAGCAGTTCCGCGGCGGCCAGCCACGGCGGCCGCGGCAGATGTTGGACCGTGCCCCCGACGCCGCTTTCCGGCCCGCCCTTCCCTGCCGCGCCGGCCAGCAGATGCGCGGCCTGTGCGGTGACCACCAGCAGCGCCCCGCGCCTGCCCTCGGGGCCTCCGTAATGGGCAAGGCTGGCGGGGACGCACAGAATTACCGAATCGGCCCCGCGCCCGTCCATGATCGCGCGCAGCGCCAACCGGCGCGTGGCCAGCACCGCCGCAAAGCCGGCAGATGACGGGGACAATGATGAAAAGTCGTTGCGCATTCCGGGCTCGTCAAGTGATCCGCGCCTCCAGCATGGCCAGGGCGGCCGTGCCGTCAATCGCCCGGGACCACGACAGCATGGATTGTCCTTCCCGCCCTATCCGCTAGCCTGAGCAGGACATGCCATCCTCAGCCCCCCGCCCCTCTCCACTGGCCCCGTTCCGCCACAAGGCGTTCCTGACCCTGTGGTCGGCGACGCTGTTTTCCAATTTCGGCGGCATGGTGCAGGCGGTGGGCGCGGCCTGGCTGATGACCCAGCTGACCGACAGCGCGACGCTGGTGGCGCTGGTGCAGGCCTCGAACACCCTGCCGATCATGATGTTCGCGCTGCTGTCCGGGGCGCTGGCCGACATCTTTGAACGCCGGCTGCTGCTGCTGATCGCGCTGGCCATGATGACCTCGGTGTCGCTGTTTCTGGCGGTGGTCGCCTGGGGAGGCTGGCTGACCCCCTACAGCCTGCTGGCGCTGACCTTCCTGCTGGGGGTAGGACAAGCGCTTTACAACCCGCCATGGCAGGCGAGCATGGGCGACCTGGTGCCGCGCTCGGACCTGCCGGCGGCGGTCACGCTGAACTCGGTCGGGTTCAACCTGATGCGCTCGGTCGGGCCGGCGGCGGGCGGGCTGATCGTCGCGGGTTTCGGCGCCGCGGCGGCCTTCGCGGTCAACGCGGCCAGCTATGTGCCGCTGATCGGGGCGCTGGCGCGCTGGAGGCCGCCGCCCCCCACCGGCCCCAGGATCCCGCCCGAGCCGCTGGGCCCGGCGCTGGCGGCAGGGCTGCGCTATGTGGCGCTGTCGCCGAACCTGATGCGGGTGCTTCTGCGGGCGATGCTGTTCGGCTTTGCCGGGGTGTCGGTGCTGGCGCTGCTGCCGCTGCTGGCCACGCAGCACCCCTCGGGCGGGTCGCTGCTGCTGGGGCTGCTGCTGGGCTGTTTCGGGCTGGGCGCGATCCTGGGGGCGCTGATCAACGCTCGTATCCGCGAGCGGCTGAACAACGAAAACGTGGTGCGGGTGGCGTTCATGGGCTTTGCCATCGCCTGCCTGATCCTGTCGGGCGCCGGCAATTTCGCCTGGCAGGCGCTGGCGCTGCTGGTCGCCGGGGCCTGCTGGGTGCTGGCGCTGTCGCTGTTCAACGTGAGCGTGCAGTTGTCAACGCCGCGCTGGGTGGTGGCGCGCGCCATGGCGCTTTACCAAAGCGCGACCTTTGGCGGCATGGCGGCGGGCAGCTGGTTGTGGGGCGGTGTCGCGGGCGCGCGCGGGCTGGACGCGGCCTTTGCCTGGGCGGCGGGAATGCTGATCCTGGGCGCGATCATCGGGCGCTGGTTCAGCCAGCCGGAATTCGGCACGCTGGACCTGGACCCGGCGAACCGCTTTCGCGAGCCGCCGCTGGCGCTGGACCTGCGCGGGCGCTCGGGGCCGATCGTGGTGATGATCGACTTCGAGATCGACCTTGAGGACGCGCCCGAGTTCCTGCGGCTGATGTCCAGGCGCCGGGCGATCCGCCGCCGCGACGGCGCGCGCAACTGGTCACTGATGCGCGATCTGGAAAACCCGCGCCACTGGACGGAAAGCTACCACATCGCCACTTGGGACGAATATGTCCGCCACAACCTGCGCCATACCATCGCCGATTCCGAGGTGACCGAGGCAGTGCAGGCCCTGCATCGCGGCCCCGGCAAGCCGGTCGCGCATCGCATGATCGAGCGTCACAGCGTCAGCCCCGCCGACGACATGCCGCTGCTGGGCAAGATCGAGGTGCCGGGGTCCTGACGTGAAAGGGAAAGGGGCACGGCCAGGCGAAAGGGGACAGGCCCCAAGCCTGCTTCCTCGTCCTGTTGTCATCATGGCGGACTGCCGGCATCCGCGCGCCGGGCACGGCCCCGGAAAGGCCCCTCCGGAATAGAGACAGGCCCCGGGCTGGGCACGGGACCTGTCGCTCCTCCCCGAAAACGGCGGCCTCCCCGCCGGCCGTTTTCGGAATATCAGCGTCGGCTTACGCCCCCGAGGCGATCATTTCCGCCTGACGCACAATCACTTCTGCCTGACGAATCGAGGCGATGTCAACCAGTCTACCTTTGTATACCGCGGCCCCGGCCCCGGATTTCTGCGCCTGATCCATGGCGGCGATGATCTCGCGCGCCTCGGTCACCGCAGCTTCGCTGGGGGAAAACACCTCGTTCGCAAGGGCAACCTGGCTGGGATGGATCGCCCATTTCCCCACCATGCCCAGCGTGGCCGAACGCAGCGCCTGCGCGCGGAAACCCTCTGCGTCGCTGAAGTCGCCGAAGGGGCCATCCACCGGCAGCACCCCGTGGGTGCGGCAGGCCGCCACGATCGCCGTCTGCGCCCAGTGCCACGGGTCGGACCAGTATTTCTGCCCCTGGTGCGCCATGTAATAGTTTTCCTGCGTGCCGCCGATGCCGGTGGTCGCCATCCCCATGCTGGCGGCGAAATCGGCGGCGCCCAGGCTCATCGCCTGCAAGCGCGGGCTCGAGGCCGCGATTTCCTCGACATGGGAAATGCCGGCGGCGGTCTCGATGATGACTTCAAAGCTGATCGGCTTCTTGCGGCCCTTGGCGCGCTCGATCCCGGTGACCAGCGCATCGACCGCATAGATGTCGGCGGCGCAGCCGGCCTTGGGAATCATGATCTGGTCCAGCCGGTCGCCGGCCTGTTCCAGCAGGTCCACCACGTCGCGATACCAGTAGGGCGTGTCCAGCCCGTTGATGCGCACCGACAGGGTCTTGTTGCCCCAGTCGATGTCCCCGATCGCCTGGATGATGTTCTTGCGCGCCTGCTCCTTGTCGTCGGGCGCCACCGAATCTTCCAGGTCAAGGTTGATCACATCCGCAGCCGAGGCCGCCATCTTGGCGAACAGCTGCGTGCGCGAGCCGGGTCCGAAAAGCTGGCAGCGGTTCAGGCGGGCGGGCGGGGCG
>JAZIHR010000177.1:0-5149 GCA_036678445.1 Alphaproteobacteria bacterium | reverse complement strand
GGGTGGTGGTCATCTCGTCATCCTTGCTGTGCTGGCCCGCGGCGCCATGCGCCATGGAAGCCGCGGCGGGAACGGGCGCAGGCGCGGCGCGACCGGCCTTGCCGCCGATGAAGTGGATGCCGCACTCGGTCTTTTCCGCCCCGCGCCAGCGGCCGGCGCGCGGGTCCTCGCCCGGCTTCACCGCCGAGGTGCAGGGCGCGCAGCCGATCGAGGGGAACCCGCGCGCCACCAGCGGATGCCGGGGCAGCGCGTTTTCATCCATGTAGTCAATGACATCCTGCGGGCGCCAATGCGCCAGCGGGTTCACGCGCAGCCGCAGCGGCGGCTCGGGTTCAAAGAAATCCAGCTCTTTCCGCTCGCCGCCCTGAAAGCGCTTGCGGCCGGTGATCCAGGCGTCAAAGCCGGACAGCGCGGTTTCCAGCGGCACCACCTTGCGGACGTTGCAGCAGGCGTCGGGGTCGCGTCGGTGCAGCCCGCCGTCGGGGTCGGCAGCGGCCAGCGCGGCGGCATCGGCGCGGATCACGCGGATGTCGGTCAGCGGCAGGGCTGCGGCGATCTGTCGCTGGTAGTCCAGCGTCTCGGGGAACAGCATCGCGGTGTCGATGAACAGCACCGGCGTGTCGGGCGCGGCCACCGACAGCATGTGCAGCAGCACCACCGATTCCGCCCCGAACGAGGACACCAGCGCCACCCGCCCCAGATCGGGGTCGGCCAGCGCATGGCGCAGCACCTGCACCGCCGCGTGGTTGCGATAGCGGGCGTTCAGCCTGGCAGCGCGCGCGGCAAGATCCGGATCGGTCATCGGGCACCTTTGGCGTCGGGCGCATCGGGCGGGTAAAGCGCGGTGCGGAACGGCGCCAGGCCAAGCCGGCGCAGCGCGTCGATGAAGCGCTCGTCGGGCGATTCGCGCAAGGCAAGATAGGCGTCGAGCAGCCGCCCGATCGCGGGCACCACCTGGTCATAGGGGAACCCGGCGCCGGCGCGCTCGCCGATAGCGGGCAGTTCATACCCGTCGCCGCCCAGGGTGATCTGGTAGTTTTCCACCCCCGCCCGATCCAGCCCCAGGATGCCGACATGGCCCAGGTGGTGGTGGCCGCAGGCGTTGATGCAGCCCGAGATCCGCAGGTCAAAGGGGCCGATGTCGTCTTCAAGATCGCGGGCGCGGACGTAATCGACCAGCTCACGCGCAATGGGGATCGAGCGGGCGGTGGCCAGCGTGCAGAAATCCATGCCGGGGCAGGAAATCAGGTCGGTGATCCGACCCTTGTTCGCCGTCGCCAGCCCCGCGTCGCGCAACGCCGCATACAGCGCGGGCAGCTCGCTGCGGTGGACATGGGGCAGCACGATGTTCTGGTCATGCGCGATGCGCAGGTCGGAATGCGCGTGACGTTCCGCCAGATCGGCCAGCAGCCGCATCTGCGCGGCGGTGCAGTCGCCCGGCGTCATGCCGGGGGCCTTGAGCGTCACGGTCACGCTGGCATAGCCCGGCACGCGATGCGGCGACAGGTTGGTGTCGGCCCAGGCGCGGAACGCAGGATTCGCTGCCCGGGCGATGTCGTAGCCCGCATCGTCGGGCGCGCGAAAGCGCGGCGCGGCGAAACGGGCGCGTAATTCGTCCAGCAGCGCCTCGTCCGCGCCGCTGCGGAACACGGATTTGCGGCGGGCGAACTCGGCCTCGATTTCTTCGCGCAGCACGTCCAGCCCGCGCTCGGCCACGGTGATCTTGAGCCGGGCCTTGAACTTGTTGTCGCGCCGCCCCGACAGGTTATAGGCGGCAAGGATCGCCTCGACATAGGGCAGCAGGTCGTCCGCGGGCAGGAACTCGCGCACCACCTTGCCGATCAGGGGCGTACGGCCCAGGCCGCCACCGATCCAGACCTCAAAGCCCAGTTCGCGCCCCTGCCGGCGCAGGCGCAGGCCGATGTCATGGGCGGGGATCACGGCGCGGTCGCGCTCGCCCCCGGAAATCGCGATCTTGAACTTGCGAGGCAGGAACTGGAACTCGGCGTGATCGGTGGACCAGTAGCGCAGCAGCTCGGCCCAGGGGCGCGGGTCCTCGATCTCGTCGGCGGCGGCGCCGGCGAATGCGTCGGTGGTGACGTTGCGCACGGTGTTGCCGCTGGTCTGGATCGCGTGCAACCCGACATCGGCCAGCGCGTCCAGCATGTCGGGAATGTCGACCAGCGCTGCCCAGTGGAACTGGATGTTCTGCCGCGTGGTGAAATGCCCATAGCCCCGGTCCCAGCGTTCGGCGATACGGGCCAGCCCGCGCAGCTGGTCGGGGCTGATCGTGCCATAGGGGATCGCCACCCGCAGCATATAGGCGTGCAGTTGCAGATAGACCCCGTTCATCAGGCGCAGGGGGCGGAATTCGTCCTCGGTCAGGCTGCCGTCAAGGCGGCGGGCAACCTGCGCGCGGAATTGCGCGGCGCGGTGGCGCAGATAGCTGCGCCCGTCGGTGGCGGCGTCAAACATGGGCGGCCTCTTGCGGCTGGCGGGAATGGGGGGCGCTGGAATACGGGGCGCGGGTCTCGACCGAGGGGCCGGACTGGCGGAATGCCTCGCGGAAATGCACAGCCACGGGCAGGCCGTCGGCGTCGCGTCCCGATTGGGTCAGGTAGGGGCCGACCACGACGCCGGGCTGCGCCTCGGCCGCGGCCAGCGCCGCATCGGCCTGCTGCGCGTCCTGAAACAGCACCGCCGCGCGAGGGTCGGTGTCCCAGCCACAGGGCGTCATCCAGACGGACAGGCCGTCACGCAGCCGGTTGGCCGTCAGCACGGCCGGGGTCGAGGGCGAGGGGGCAAAGCTTCTGGACATGGCGGAAACCTGTTAGGAATTGCCGCCATTTTAGAAAATACATGTTGCCAAGCGCCAGATACCGGCAAAAATAAGGACATGTATCCACACAACCCCAACCAGAAGGAAAATCCGCCCGGATGAGCGACCCACAGCAGAACCCGGTCCGGCTGGATGCGCTGGACCGCAAGATACTGTCCCTGTTGCAACAGGACGCCAGCCTGCCGCTGGAGGAGATCGCCGCCCGCGCGGGGGCCTCGCGCACGCCGGTGTGGAACCGGATCCGGCGGATGCGCGAACAGGGGGTGATCCGGGGGCAGGTCGCGCTGCTCGACGCCGAATCGCTGGGGCTCGAAGCCTGTTTCTTCGTGCTGGTCCGCACCACCGAGCACGACGCCGACTGGGCCGCGCGGTTCCTTGCCGCGGTCCGCGCCCGCCCCGAGGTGATCGAGGCGCACCGGCTGGCCGGCGACATCGACTATATCCTCAAGGTGGTGGTGCGGAATGCGCGCGCCTACGACCGCTTCTACCAGTCGCTGATCTCCGAGGTGCGCATCCAGAACGTCACCGCCCTGCTGTCGATGGAGGAAATGAAGGCGACCCACGCCCTGCCGATTCCGCCCGGCTGACCCCGGCGCCCTGTTCCGCCGCCCCCCCACCAGCGCCCGCCAGGAACGGCGCGACACGGGAAACCAAGGACGGTTGCGCGTCCCTCGCGGGAATGCGAAACAGCCGCCCATGAATCTGCGCTATAAGGCCCTTGGGGTCCACCTGCTTACCGCCACCGGTGCCGTCCTGTCGATGCTGGCCCTGCTGGCCGCGGTCGAGGAAAACTGGACCGCCATGTTCAGCTGGCTGATCGTGGCGCTGGTGGTGGACGCGGTCGATGGTCCGCTGGCGCGCCGCTATCTGGTCAAGGTCAACTGGCCGACCTACGACGGCGTGCTGATGGACCTGATCATCGACTATCTGACCTATGTGTTCATCCCGGCCTTCGCGCTGTTCAAGTCGGGGCTGCTGACCGGCTGGATCGGCTGGCTGGTGATCATCGCCATCGTCTATGGCTCGGTCGTCTATTTCGTCGATACGCGGATGAAGACGGTGGACAACAGCTTTTCCGGGTTTCCGGCCTGCTGGAACATGGTGGTGCTGGTGCTGTTCGCGCTGAAGCCGCCGGAATGGGCGATCCTGGTGGTGGTGGTGATGCTGACCGTGGCGATGTTCCTGCCGGTGCGGTTCATCCACCCGGTGCGCACCGTGCGCTGGCGGGCGGTATCGCTGCCAATCGCCATTGCCTGGGTGATCTTTGCCGCCTGGGCGGTCGCGGTCGGGTTCCACCCGCAAAGCTGGGCGATGCTGGGGCTGGTGGTCAGCTCGCTGTGGCTGATGGTCGCCGGAGTGGCGCAGCAACTGCTGCCGCCGCCGGCGCTGCGGGTGCGCTAGGCCAGCGCCACTGCCGCCGCCCTGCGCTGCCTTGCCCTGCGCCCCTTGCGAGCAGCCCTGCCCCGCTAGTTCTTCAGCACGATGCAGCGGCCACCCACGGCGCGGAACTGCGTGCAAAAGGCATTCGCCTCGCCGCGCGAGGAATAGCCGATCTGCGCGGTATAGACCCGCCGCCCGCTGCCGGACAGCGTCTTGCGCACATAGCTGACCCGCTTGCCACCAAGGATCGGGCGCAGTTGCCGGTTCAGCCGGTTGACCTGCTGCTGCGCGCCCGACTGCTTGGGGTGCGAGGCAAGGATCACCCCCCACGGCCAGGCACGTTCGGCCGGCGTGAATTCCTTGAGCCCCCGGTTCGCGGCCAGCCTGACGCAGGCGTCGGCGAACGGCGTGGCCTGATCCAGCCGCAGGTCGATCTGCGCGGGCGGCTCGTCACGCCATTTCCAGGCGTTGTGGCCGGTGATCGATTCGACGTAGTCCTGCGTCTCGTAGGGCAGCACCTGCCCGCCATCGACAAAGTTCCGCGCCCGCCGCTCGCCCCCGTTATAGGCGACCGCGGCCAGCCCGACATTACCGAAACCGTCGACCAGAAACCGCAGGTAATCGGCCGAGGCATGAATCGCCTTGGCCGGGTTCATCGGGTCGTCCAGCCTGCGGATGCGGGCGGTTTCCGGCATGAACTGCGCGATCCCCAGCGCCCCGGCAGGGGAAACCGCCCCCGGCTCGAACAGGCTTTCCTTCCACAGCAGCCGGGCCAGGAAATTCGGGTCCAGCGCGTTTTCGCCGGCCGCGCGCTCGATGGTGGAACAGACATCGGCAACATAGGTGGCAGCGGAAATGCAGCTGCGTTCATCCACCGTGCAGCGGCGGTCGGCGGTTTCGGGACGAGGCAGCCGCGGCCCGATGAAATCC
>JAZIHR010000176.1:0-5204 GCA_036678445.1 Alphaproteobacteria bacterium | reverse complement strand
GCCCCGCACCGCCCCCGGCAGAGCAGATGCAACTGCTGGACCCCCAGGCCAGCGCCCCTGCGGCGCCGGTGCCCGCGCCGGTCCCGGTCCAGGCGACCCCGCTTGGTCCTTCGCCGGCCGGCGCCGCCCCGCCGCCCGCGCGGGCGCCGCGCAGTTCCGGCGCGACGGTCAACGCCGTGCCCTCTTCTCCGCCGCCCTCGCCGCGCAGCGAAACCGCCGCCGTGGGCGAGGCACTGGCCGAGGCATTGGCCGCAGGTCCGCAGGCCGGCGGTGCCCCCGACACCACAGCGATCGGCGCTGCCCTGACCGAAGCCCTGACCGCCGAACTGCCGGCCAACCTGACCACCGAACGCGCGGTGAACGACGCGCTGACCGAGGCGCTGCACGGCATCATCGGCACGAACTGACCGGCGCTGCATCCGCAGCACCCCGGCCTTGCCGGCAGCCACCATGAAAAAGCCCCGCATGGCGGGGCTTTTTTCGTGGCGGGGCTTTCCCCCAAAAGGGTGGGCAGGCTCAGCCCGCGCGTTGCAGATCGGCGATCAGCCCCCGCACGTCGCCGCGGCGGCGGGCCAGCATCGCGGCGATTTCCTCGCGTTCGGATGCCAGCATGTTCACCCCCTCGATGATCAGGTTGAAAAAGCGCGGCTGGCCGCTGCGGTCCGACACGTGCCACTCGACCTTGGTCGGCGTCTGCCCGCGCAGATAGGCTGTCGAATCGACCGTCCAGAAGGATTTGAGCTGCCGCGCCGCGCCGATCTCGATTTTCGCGCCCAGGAATTCCTGGAAACGCTTTCCATACTTGCGCGAGACATAGCCGGACATCGCCTGCCGGAACGCCGCGAAGTCCTGGGCATTCAGCTGGCGCGCCGTCGGTCCCAGCGCCGCCCGCGCCATCGCGTCGATGTCGGCGCGGCGGCTGAAGATCCTTTCGAAGGCCGGATACATCTGCGCCGGCGCCTGCCCCGAGTTGACCGTCGCCAGCACTTCCTCGACCGTGACGCGGACCAGGGCCACAGCCTGGTCGCCGCTCAGCGCATGGGCCGGCATCGCGACCAGCACGCCGCACGCCCCGACCAGCCCCAGAAACCCGCGACGGGTGCTATTCGGAATACGGGTCAATGACCTCTCCTTCCTCGTTCAGCTGATACTGGCGGTGCTGCATGTAAAGCAGCCGCGTCTGCGCGTAGCTGTCGGCACTTTCGTGCAGGACCGAGTCCACGGTCGAGCCGAAACGCGCCCGATCACCCGCTTTTGACAGCACGCGCGCCGCAAGCCCCGCCCGTCTGACATCCCTGTTCACCACGCCGTCCAGCGGGTCAAGCAGCAGCAGGTCCACGATATCGCCGGCCAGATCGCGCTGGGTCGAAGGCCCCAGCACCGGCAGTTCCAGATAGGCGCCGGCCGGAACCCCCCAGACATGCAGGGTTTCCCCGAAATCGGTGTCGACCTCGGGCAGGTCGAAGTCCTCGGTCGCCAGGTCGAACAGCCCGCCGATTCCCAGCGTCGAATTGACAAGGAAACGGAACATGTTGCGGATGGCCGGCTCGGGGCGGCCCTGCAACAGGCTGTTGACCACCTTGCCTGGCAGCGCCAGGTTCGCGCCGAAATTCCCCGCCATTTCCACCGGGCCGGGGCCGTCATTGCCTTGCCGGCTGCTGTCCAGCGCCTGCGACACCGGGCGCAGCACCGCGGCATCCAGCGACTTGTTGAAACCGTGGACCCGGCGGTTCATCGGCTCGAACGGGTCCGCGATCCCGCCCGGGGGCGCCGCAGCGCAGCCGGCAAGCCCCAGAACCAGCAGAAGCGGTGCTGCGCGCATCAACCTCTCCTCAATCTTTTCGTGCGAGAACACGAATCAGCGGCGACAGAGGCCACCTGCGGGCCAGTCTGGCGCAGCTTTGACGGGAATAGGAAGGGGCGGCCGCCGCGGTGAAGCTGCGGCAGGCAAGGGCGCGCGGCGTGGACAGGGACATGGGCAGGCAATGGCACGACGGTTTTGCCGAACTGCGCGCGGCGCGTGCCGGCAGCCGCAGGCTGGTGATGGCGGCGGCGGTATTCTCGGTGGCGGTCAACCTGCTGGCCCTGACCGGGCCGCTGTTCATGCTGCAAGTCTATGACCGGGTGCTGGCCAGCCGGTCAGGGGCAACGCTGGCGGCCCTGTTCCTGCTGGTGACGTTCCTGTTCCTGATGCTGGGCGTGATCGACCTGGCGCGCAGCCGGGTGATGGCGCGCGTCGCGCTGCGGCTACAGGAACGGCTTGAGCCGCGGATTTTCCAGGCGGCGCTGGCCCAGGGCCCGGCAGGCGACACGCCGGCTGCCGCGCAGGCCGGGTTGCGCGACCTTGATTCGGTGCGGCACCTAGCGGTCTCTCCGCTGGTGATGGCGCTGTTCGATCTGCCCTGGGCGCCGGTGTTCCTGGGGGCGCTTTACCTGTTTCACCCGCTGCTGGGCGGGGTCGCGACGCTGGGCGGGCTGGTGCTGGTGGCGGCCGGCTGGCTGAACCGCTGGCAGATCCGCGCCCCGCTGCGGGACGCCGCGACGGCCGAGCACGATGCCGACCGCACCGCCGGGCTTTACCGCGACGAGGCCGAGTTGATCGGCGCACTGGGAATGCGCGGGGCCAGCCTTGCGCGCTGGCGCCGCTCGCGCGAGCGGATGGCCGATGCGCTGCTGGTCGCGCTGGATCGTGGCGCCGCATTCACGGTGTTTTCCCGCAGCTTCCGGCTGTTCCTGCAATCGGCGCTGCTGGCCGCGGGGGCCTGGCTGGTGCTGCGCCAGCAACTGACGCCGGGCGCGATGATCGCCAGTTCGGTGCTGATGGGGCGCGCGCTTGCCCCAGTCGAGCAACTGGTCGCCGGCTGGTCGGCGGTGCAGCGCGCGCTGGATGGCTGGGACCGGCTGGGGCACCTGCTGTCCCGGCACCCCACACCGGCGCCGTGCACCCCTCTGCCTTACCCCGCGGCGCGGTTCGAGGCGGCGGGCCTTGCCGTCATCCCGCCGGGGCAGGATCTGCCCATGCTGCGCGGCATCGGGTTCTCGGTGGCGCCGGGGCAGGCGCTGGGGGTGATCGGCCCCTCGGGCGCCGGCAAATCGACGCTGGCGCGGGCGCTGACCGGCGCCTGGCCGGCGGCGGCGGGCTCGATCCGGCTGGATGGCGCGGCACTGGACCAATACGACCCGGATACTCTGGGGCGGCTGATTGGTTACCTGCCCCAGCGGGTAACCCTGTTCGACGGCACCATCGCCGAAAATATCGCGCGACTGGCGCCACGGCCTGACCCTGCGGCCGTGGTGCGCGCCGCAATCGCAGCCGCGGCGCACCGGATGATCCTGGAACTGCCGCAGGGCTATGACACCCCGCTGACGCAGGCGGGGGTGCGGCTGTCCGGCGGGCAGGTCCAGCGGATCGGCCTTGCACGCGCGCTTTACGGCGACCCGGTGCTGCTGGTCCTGGACGAGCCGAATGCGAATCTCGACAGCGAGGGCTCGGCGGCGCTGAACCTTGCTGTCCGCGCGGTGAAATCGCGCGCGGGCGCGGTGGTGATCATGGCCCACCGCCCCGCGGCGATCGCCGAATGCGACCTGTTGCTGCGGATGGACGCGGGACGGCAGGTCGCCCTTGGCCCGCGCGACGAAATCCTGGGCGCGAGCGTGCGCAACGCCGGCGCGATCCGGCGCGCCGCAGGCAGTGCTGCGGGCGGAGGTATGGCATGACGAGGGGCAGAGCGATCCCGTCGCCGGCTGCCGGGCCTGCCCCGGACCGCCCCCCGGTGACGGTCATCGGGGCGGCGCGGCGGGGTCCGCGCCCCGGCGCCTCTGCACCCGCCGGGGCGGATAGCCCATGCTCCGCCGCGTCCCCCGATCCGGGCAGCCGGCACTCGGCCCGGGGGGCGCTGTGGCTGGGGCTGGTCGGGATGATCCTGCTGGTCGGCGGCTTCGGAACCTGGTCGGTCGGCGCCCGGATCGCCGGCGCCGTCATCGCCCATGGCCAGGTCGAGGTCGAGCGGCACAACCAGGTCCTCCAGCACCCCGGCGGCGGCGTGGTCGAAACCGTCGCCATCCGCGACGGTCAGGCGGTCGAGGCCGGAGAACTGCTGCTGCGGCTGGACGGCACCCTGCCGCGCAGCGAACTGGCCATTGTCGAGACCCAGTATTTCGAACTGCTGGCCCGGCGCGGCCGGCTCGAATCCGAGCGCGCCGATCTTGCCGACATCGTCTTTGCCGCCGAACTGACCCTGGCCGCGGCCCGGCGCGCCGAAATCGCGGCACTGATGCAGGGACAGGCGCGGCTGTTTTCGGGCCGGCGCGACACGCTGAAGCAGGCCAGCCGCCAGTGGGACCAACAGGCGCAGCAGGTCCGCAACCAGATCGGCGGCATCGACGCGCAGGCGCAGGCGCTGCGCGACCAGCGCGCGCTGATCGGGCAGGAACTCGCCGGCCAGCGCAGCCTGCTGGACCGCGGCCTGACCCCGGCGGCGCGCGTGATGGCGCTGGAGCGCGAGGATGCCCGGCTGGCCGGCCTGATCGGAGAGATGCAGTCCCAGCGCGCTCAGGCCGAAACGCGGCTGACCGAAATCGACATTGCCCGGCTGAAAGCAGCAGCCGAGCGCCGCGAGGCTGCCGAGGCCGAACTGCGCAACCTTGCACCGCGCGAACTGGAACTGGCCGAGCGCCGCCACGTCCTGGCCGGGCAGATCGCGCTTCTGGATATCCGCGCGCCGGTAGCGGGGGTGGTGCACCAGTTGCAGGTGGTTACACCCGGCGCGGTGCTGCGGCCGGCCGAGCCGGTGCTGTCGCTGGTCCCGCAGGACCGGCCGCGGGTGATCGCAGCCCGCATCCCGCCGGAGCGGATCGACCGGATCGAGGCCGGCCAGCCGGCGATGCTGCGCTTCCCCGGCTTGCCGGCCCGGACGGCGGCGCCGCTTCATGGCCGGGTCGAGCGTCTCTCGGCCGACGTGCTCACGGATACGGTAACGGGCCAGCAGTTCTATCGCGCCGAGATAACGGTTCCTCCACCGACGCCGGGCCGGCCCGACCCCGTAACGCTGATTCCCGGAATGCCGGTCGAGGTCCATTTCCAGACCGCAGAGCGCAGCCCGCTGTCCTATCTTCTTCAACCTTTAAGCGATCATTTTGCACGGGCCTTGCGTGAGCCATGATCCCACACGGCCAGGTCACGTCCCCCTGCCCGTCCCGCCGCC
>JAZIHR010000175.1:0-5216 GCA_036678445.1 Alphaproteobacteria bacterium | reverse complement strand
GGACGGCAGCGACGGGGCCGTCGGTTTCGGCCACAAGCTCGCGGATCGGATCGGTAGGATCGTCGCCGAACACAAAGCGCAGCCGCAGCGTCTGGAACCCCTTCATCCGGTCGCCGTTGGGGTCGCCATCAAAGGGACGCAGTTCGACCGCAACCCCCTGATCGCCGCTGACCGGCGAGCCGGCGTTGGCCAGCGCCTCTTTCATGCGGTTGCGGATGTAGAACGGGCTGCCTCCGGTCAGCAGGGCCATGTCCCGGGTGGTGTTTTCCAGGAAAAACACCACGACCGGGTCGCCCGAGGACACCGGAAAGCGGCCCAGCACCCGCGGGGCATCACTGTCCGCCTGGCGGATTTCCAGCAGCTTCTGCCCGTCCGAGGGGTCAGTGGTTTCCGCCAGCGTGACCCGCCCGTCATGGACCTGGCGGAAGGCAGGCGAATCGGGGCCCTGACGATCCAGCCGCCAGTTCAGTTCCTGCCCTTCCAGCGCCCAAGGGCCGCGGTCGGCAAAGATCAGGTCGGCTGCCTCGCCAGCCGCGGCAGGGCCGGGCAGCGCGGGCGACAGGGCACCCAGCGCCAGCGCCACGGTCAGAGCCAGCGCCAGCTCGGGCCGGCGGGCCACCCGCGACGCCCCCCCGGCGGCGCGATATGCGGGAGCATTCCGAAGTTGTGTCATCCGCTCTCCTCTCTTTGCGGCAGCATGGGCGGGGCGGCGGCGCCTGCCAACCCCGGGGCGCCCTGCCTCGGCCATCAGGATGAGATGGCGCGCAGCAGGATCGCGCCCAGTTCGTCGGGGCGCACCGGTTTTTCGACCAGCGGCACCCCCAGCGCGGCGCTGGCGCGGGCCGGCCCGGGGCCGCGCTGTGCCGTCACCATCACCGCCGGAATATGCTGGCCGGCAGCGGCGCGCAGCGCCTCGATCGCGTCGATGCCGGTGTCGCCGTTGTCCAGGTTGTAGTCGGCGAGGATCACGTCGGGCGGGTCGTCCTGCCCCATCACGGCCAGCGCCTCGGCGATACCGCCGGCGGCGCGCACCACCATGCCCAGCCGGTCGCCCAGCATCAGCTCATACCCTCGCCGCATCGCCGCGTCGTTTTCGACGATCAGCGCCACGCGGGCGCGCAGCCCCTGCACCGCGACCTGCCGCAGGTCGCTGTCGGTCGTACCGGGGGCCACCGGCGACAGCCCCACGCGGAACACCGTGCCGCCGCGCGGCCGGGCAGCGACCTCAAGCGGGTGGCCCAGCTTGACGCAGGCGCGGCGCACGATGGACAGGCCCAGCCCCATGCCCTGCGGCCCGCCCTCGCGCACGGCGCGCTGGAATTCGTCGAAGATGCGCGTGCGATCCGCCTGGCCGATTCCCACGCCGCTGTCGTGGATTTCCAGCCAGACCAGCCCGGCCCGGCGCCGCACGCCGACGACCACCCCGCCGGTTTCGGTATACTTGATCGCGTTCGAGACAAGGTTCTGCGCGATCCGGCGCAGAAAGGTCGGATCGCTGTCCACCACCGCCGAGGTGGGGACAAAGCTCAGCCGCAGGCCCGCAGCCTCGGCCATCGGCGCATATTCGGCGCCCAGCCGCCTGAACAGCCCGTCCAGTTCGACGGGCTTGCGGTGGAACTCGATCCGCTGGCTGTCCAGCCGGCTGATGTCCAGCACCGCGTGCATCAGCTCTTCGACCGATTCAAAGGCGCCGGCCAGCCGCTCGGCCAGTTCCTGCTGCAACGGGTCCAGCTGCGTGTCCGACAGCGCCGACAGGAACAGCCGCGCCGCCGACAGCGGCTGCAACAGGTCGTGGCTGGCCGCGCGCAGGAACCTTGTCTTTGAACGGTTCGCCTCTTCCGCGGCGGCGCGGGCCACCGCCAGGTCGCGGTTCTTTTCCGACAGGTCGGCCAGCGCCTGTTCCAGGTCGCGGGTGCGGGCCAGCGCCTCTTGTTCCAGCGCGACCGCGGCCTGGAACATCGACCAGGCCGAGCCGCGCCGTTCTTCCAGCCGGTCCACCCGGTCGATCAGCACCGAGACGATGCGTTCCAGCCGTGCGGCGCGCCGAGAGGGGTCTGCGTCGTCGGTCAGCATCAGGGGGCCGGGTCCGGGCCCATCAGCGCCAGGCCGACGAAGGTCTGGTTGACGTGCATCGCGCCCAGCTGTTCGCCAAAGGTGTTGAAGCCGAAGATGCGGTAGCGGTCGAACAGTTCGGCCATGGCATCGGTCATGCCGGCCTGCTCGACCGCCAGCCGGCGCAGGATGCAGTCGAAGCCCAGCACCATCAGCGGCAGCCGGGGCAGCGCATCCAGCGCGGCGGCAAAGCCGGCGGTCACGTCGCCGGCCTGCCCCAGCGTCAGCACCGCGCCGGTCTCGACCGCCGACATCAGTTGCAGCGCGCCGCCCTGCCCCACCCCGCTGATCGCGCGGACATGGTGGCGCCGCCCGGTTTTCAGCAGCAGCGGGTGGCGGGCGAAATCGGCCCGGTCCAGCCGCGCCGGGTCCAGCCCGGCCAGCCGCGCGTATTCCTGCGCCGCCGGCTCGGCGTTGAGTTCATGGATCACCCGCCCGTCCGGGTCGGCGCTGGTGACCACCGCGCGTTTCTCGGTCGGGGTGAAATGGGCGAAACTGACCTCGGACACCGCCAGTTCGGTTTCGACCAGCACGAAGATGGCGGCGCCGGGGATCACCGCCCCGTCAAGGATCTGGCAGCTCTGCCCGAAATCCAGCCCCTCGCCGGCCGAACCGCCCACCACCGGCACGTCCGGCAGCGCCGCATCCAGCGCGGTGACCAGCACGTCCTCTTGGCTGGCGCTGCCATCGGCCAGCAGGATGCCGAACTGCGACCAGCCGGGTCGGGGGGGAAACTGGTCGCGCAACTGCCGCAGCTGCGACAGCCACGCCGACACCGGGATCAGCCTCTGGTTGCGCAGCGCCACGGCGCCCGCCCGGAACGAGCTGCGCGGAAAGCCGACGGCGACCACCGTGCCGCGCTGGTAGCCCTGGGCGCCGATCTCTCCGGCCGAGGAGCAGCCCGCGATCCGCACCCCTGCCAGCCGGTCGGCCAGCCGCTGCGCGATCGGCCCCAGCGAAGCGCGAGGCGATCCGAAGAGCAGCACCAGCGCGGGGTCGCATTCCGCCAGCCCCGCCACCAGACGGTCGGCACCCGCATCGTTGTCCGCGGCTTCGTCGCCCGCGCCCATGCTCAGCGCAACCGGAGCGTGTGGCCGCCCGCCCTTGCTCACGCCCGCGTCCTTTTCCGCGTAACCGCCCTTGCCCATGCGACCCAACGCCGTTTCCGCCACGTCAGCCCGGCTCGAACAACCGGGCGCTGTTGGCCAGCAGCACGGCCTGAGTGCGGCGGCGGGCGTTGATCTTGGACATGATCGCCGTGATATGCGTCTTGACCGTGGCCTCGGCGATGGACAGTTCGTAGCTGATTTCCTTGTTCGCCTTGCCCTGGCAGATCAGCCGCAGGATCTTCATCTGCTGCGGCGTCAGCGTGGCGAAACGGCGGGCCAGTTCGGCGCGGGCGTCCTCTTCCGACCCGGCGGCCTCGGGCTCGTAGCCCTCGGGGGTGACGCGCTCGCCTTCCCACATGCGGCGCAGGCTGTCGACCAGCGCCTCGCGGCCCAGAGACTTGGCGATATAGCCCTGCGCCCCCGCCGCCATCGCGGCCGAGATCATCGCGTTTTCCAGATCGGCCGAAATCATGGTGATCGGCACGTCAGGCAACTGTCGGCGCAGGGTCACGATGCCCTCGGCCCCGCGGGCGTCGGGCAGGTTCAGGTCCAGAATCACTGCGTCGGGGGCGCCGTGGGTGCGGATCTGTTCGATCGCGGCGGCAAGGCTGCGGGCGGTGCGCACGGTCTTGCGGCCAAAGCTGATCTTGAGCGTCAGCGCCAGCGCGTCACACATCAACGGGTGGTCGTCGACAATCAGGATGTCCTGCACCTGATCGGCGGAACGGCGCGGCAAGGCGCCAGCGACGGCAGGGCCGCCGCCCGGGCCGGGTGCCGGCGCGCGGTTTGATGTCGTCATCGGTTTATCCTCCCATGAGATGCGACACCGGGCCGCATCTCGATCCCCTCAGTCTACGACCAAAGCCCCGTCGCGCAACCCGGTTGCAGGTATACACTGTCATGTGATTGCCAGGGGCGCGGCTTGCTGCCACGCCTGTTTCGCCACATCGCCCGAGGTTCCGCCATGATCCCGCTGCGCCGCCTTGCCATCCTTGCCTGCCTGTCGCTGGGCCTGTCGATGCCCGCCCACGCACAACAGCCCGCCCAGGCGCCGCTGCCGGAAATTACCGTCGGCACGCTTGAAGGCGGCACCGTCACCTGGGAACTGGAAACCATCCGCGCGCACGGGCTGGACCGCGCCAACGGGTTTTCGCTGAAACTGCTGCCACTGGCGGGCAACCCCGCGACCCATGTGGCCATGCACGGGGGCGAGGTGGACACCATCGTCTCCGACTGGCTGTGGGTGGCACAGCAGCGGGCGACGGGGGCGGATTACGTGTTCCTGCCCTATTCGACCGCGGTGGGCGGGCTGCTGGTGCCGGGCGACAGCCCGGTGCAAAGCCTCGCCGATCTTGAGGGCGAAACCATCGGCGTCGGTGGCAGCCCGGTGGACAAGAGCTGGCTGATCCTGCGCGCCTGGTCGATCAGCGAACACGGCGGGAACGGCGGCCGCGACCTGGCCGATACCACGCGGCAGGTGTTCGGCGCCGCCCCGATCATCCTGAACGCGTTCGAGTCGGGCGAGGTCGCGGCCGCGGTGAACCTGTGGCATTTCCAGGCCAGGATGGAGGCCGCCGGCGCGCGCGAGCTGGTCGACGTGGTGACCGCGGCCCGCGACCTGGGGCTGGACCCCGACACGCCGCTGCTGGGCTATGTGCTGCGCGAAAGCTGGATCCGGGACAACCCGCAGTCGGCGCGCGGGCTGGCCGCCGCCTCGGCCGAGGCCAAGCGCATCCTGGGCAGCGACGACGCCGCGTGGGAACCGCTGCGCCCGATCATGAACGCCGCCGATGACGCCGAGTTCGTGGCGCTGCGCGACGGCTGGCGCGCGGGCATCCCCTCGGGGCACGGCGTCGATCCGGCGGCGGCACAGCGGATGTTCGCGCTCATGGCCGAGCTGGGCGGCGAAGAGCTGACCGGCGGGCTGACCGAACTGCCCGGGGGGCTGTTCTGGACGCCCGGGTCCGAAACGCCCCCCGCCGCCAAGCCTTGAGC
>JAZIHR010000174.1:0-5273 GCA_036678445.1 Alphaproteobacteria bacterium | reverse complement strand
ACCAGCCCGGCCCCGCCCCTGCCCCGCAGCCGCGCATCCCGCTGCAACAGGCCCTCCGGGCCACCGGCATCGGCGAGGGCGGCCCCTCCAACCCGCTGCTGGCCGGGGCGACCAACCTGCTGATCCTGTTCGGCAGGCTGCGCACCGGCATCGTCGAGATGGACCCCCTGCCGCTGATGGAGCATGTCACCCGCGAGATCGACAGCTTCGAGCGCCGCGCCATCGGCGCCGGCGCCCCCCCGCAAGAGGCTCTGGTCGCCAAATACCTGCTTTGCGGCACCGCCGACGACATCGTGCAGAACCTGCCCGGCGCCGACCGCGGCCTGTGGATCCAGTATTCCATGGCCGCGCGTTTCTTCAACACCCGCGACACCGGCGTCGGCTTTTTCCGCGAGGCGGAAAAGGCCATCCAGTCCCCGGCGCAATACGCCAACCTGCTTGAACTGATGCAGGTCTGTCTTTCGCTGGGGTTCGAGGGCCAGTATCGCACCATGCAGGGCGGCCCGACCCAGCTTGCACGGATCCGCGCCGCCATCTACGAAACCGTCCGCCGCGTCCGCCCCCGCCCCGACGAAGACCTGTCGCAAAGCTGGCAGCCGGTGCTGATCGGCGGCCGCCGGCGTTTCGGTGCCATCCCGGTCTGGGCGATCGGCGGGATTGCCGCCGCGGTGCTGGTGGCCTTTTTCGCCACGCTTTCGACCCTGATCACCCGCGAAGGCGCCGCAGCCGCCCAGGCGCTTTATACCCTGCACCCCACCGGGCAGAAAATCGCGCTGAACGGGCAGTTGCCCGCGCAGCCCTTCGTGGCGCAAACCGCCTCTGCGCAGCTCGACCGCATCCGCGCGGCGCTGAAACCCGAGATTGACCAGGACCTCGTCAGCGTGGGCGAGATCGGCGACTTCATCTACATGCGGGTCGGCAACCTGCTGCTGTTCAACTCGGGTCAGGCGGCGGTGCGGCCCGAATTCGCGCCTCTGGCCAACCGCATCGCCCAGGTGGTGAACGCCGAAACCGGCCCGGTGCTGATCGAGGGCCATACCGATGCCCAGCCGCTTTCGGGGCGCGGGCGCTACAAGACCAATCTTGAACTGTCGCTGGCACGGGCCGCGGCCGTGGGCGAGGTGCTGGCCCCGCTGCTGGCCGATCCGGCCCGGCTGCGGGTCGAGGGTCGCGGCGAGGCACAGCCGATCGCCGACAACGCGACCGCGGAAGGCCGGGCCCGGAACCGCCGGGTCGAGGTGATGATTGCGAAGGAGGGAACCTTTGCGGCTCCTTGACCTGTTCCGGCTGGGGCGCGGCGCGCGGATGTCGCGCTGGCCGCGGTTCGTTTTCGGCCTGCTGGGGCTGGCGGCGCTGTCCGCCGCCATCTGGTTCGGCGGCGAAATTTCCGGCGTCCCGCCCTTTGACGGCGTGGCGGTCCGGCTGTGGATCATCGGCGCGATCTGGGGGCTGGTGCTGGCGGTCTGGCTGTTCCGGCTGTGGCGCCGCCGCCGCGCCGCCCGCGCGATCGAGGCCGCGCTGGCCCCCGCGCAGCCCGGCGACGGCGAGGTTCTGGCCGAACGGATGCAGGCGGCCCTGACCACCCTGCGCAAGACCGGCGGGCGCAGCTATCTTTACGACCTGCCCTGGTATGTCATCATCGGGCCGCCCGGCGCGGGCAAGACCACGGCGCTGCTGAATTCGGGCATCGAGTTCCCGCTGGCCCAAAACGGCGGCGCGGTCGAGGGGTTCGGCGGCACCCGCTATTGCGACTGGTGGTTCGCCGAAGACGCGATCCTGATCGACACCGCCGGCCGCTACACCACTCAGGACAGCGACGCCGCCGCCGATGGCGCAAGCTGGAAATCCTTTCTCGAACTGCTGAAGAAAAGCCGCCCCAAGCAGCCGGTCAACGGCGTGATCCTTGCCTTTCCGGTCGAGGACATGATGACCTCGGACAAGGAAAGCCGCGCCCACCACGCCCACACCGTGCGCGCCCGCCTGGCCGAGATCCACGAGACCCTGAAGGTGGATTTCCCGGTCTATGTGCTGTTCACCAAGGCCGACCTGATCGCCGGTTTCCGCGAATATTTCGCCTCTTTCAGCCAGGGCCGCCGCAACGGGGTCTGGGGCGTGACCTTCCAGACCAGGGACCGCAAGGCCCTGACCTGGGAAGCCGTGCCGACCGAGTTCGACCGGCTGACCGCGCGGCTGTCCGAAGAGGTGCCCGACCGCCTGAACGAGGAACCCGACAGCGTGTCGCGCATCGCGATCTTCGGGCTGCCCGGACAGATGGCGATGCTGCGCGAGCCGGTTTCCGATTTCCTGCGCCGGGTGTTCGAGCCGACCCGCTACAAGACCAACGCCATCCTGCGCGGCTTCTATTTCACCTCGGGCACCCAGGAAGGCACGCCGATCGACCAGGTTCTGGGCGCGGTAGCGCAGGCCGGGGCGGTCGATCCGGTTTTCGGCGCCAGCTTCATGTCGGGCAAGGGGAAAAGCTATTTCCTGCACGACCTGCTGACAAAGGTGATCTTTGCCGAACGCGACTGGGTTTCGCACGACCTGCGCGCGGTGCGGCGCGACCGCTGGCTGCGCGGCGGCGCCACGGCGCTGATCCTTGCCGTCACGCTGGGGGCGGGGGCGGGTTTCGGCTACAGCTACTGGCGCAATGCCTCGCTGGTGAAACAGGCGGCGGCGCGCACCGAGACCTACGCCCATAACGCCCACGAAGAACTTGCGCGCACCGAGGTCGACGACCCGGCGCTGGACGACATCCTGCCGCTGCTGGACGACCTGCGGCAGATGCCGGCCGGCTATGGCACCGGCGACGAAAGCGGCGTTTTCGACCATATGGGCCTTGGCCAGGAAGCCCGGCTGCGCGCCGCCGCGGCCGAAAGCTATTCCGACGCGCTGGAACTGATGCTGCGGCCGCGGCTGCTGTTGTCGGTGCAGACGGCGCTGGCCGAGCTGCAAAGCCGCGGCGATGTCACGGGGGTCTATCGCGCGCTCAAAGTCTATCTGCTGCTGGGTCGCCAGGGCGGGCAAAAGGACGATGCCGCGATCCTGGGCTGGTTCGCCGCCGAATGGCATCGCGCCTGGCCCGGCCCGTCGCAGCTTAACCAGCGCGACCGGCTGACCGGCCATCTTCAGGCGATGCTGGATCTGGACGACCGGCGCGACATTCTGGTTTCGCTGGATCCCGCCACGGTCGAGCGCGCGCGCGAGGCCATCGTGCAACTGCCTCCCGCCGATCAGGCCTATGCGCTGATCATGGACGGGGCGGCGGCGACCGGCCTGCCCGACTGGTCGCCGGTCACCCGCACCGGCAACAGCGCCGCGCTGGTCTTTACCACCCGCGACGGCAGCGATCTCGGACAGCTTAGCGTGCCCGCGGTCTATACCTACGAAGGGTTCTGGTCCTGGTTCTACCCGCAATTGATGGTCGTGGCCGACGACCTGCGCAAGGATCAGTGGGTTCTGGGCGACACCAGGCAACTGGTCGATTTCGAGGATCAGCTGGGCCGGCTGGACCGCACCCTGATGGAACGCTACCGCCGTGATTTCCAGACGGCGTGGTCCCGGGTGCTGGACAATCTGGCGTTGAACTCCATGGTCGCCGACAAGCCGGCCTACCGGGCGCTTGGCGCGGCGGCCTCGACCACGGCCTCGCCGATCCTGCTGCTGGTGCGCGAGGTCGATGCCGAAACCCGCCTTGGCCGCGAATTCGAGGGGCTTGACGGCATCACCCCGGAAATGCTGGTCACCGGCGGGATGGCCGACGACCTCAACAAGGAAGTGATCGCCCGGCTGCGCAACCGGACCGGCGGCGTCCAGCGCATCATCTTCGATTCCGTTGCCGGTCACGGCAAGAACGCGGTCCGCGCCACCGGCGGGGCCGAGGACGACGGGCTGCGCCGCCCCATCGAACGCATCGAGGAAGAATTCGCGATGTGGCATGACCTGCTGCCCGGCGAGCCCGGGATGCGCCCCATCGACGCGGTTCTGGGCAACCTTGGCAGCGTCTGGAGCAACCTGCGTCTGGCCGAGAACAACCCCCAGCAGGCGGCGGCCCTGCAACCCGAGCTTCTGTCGAACCTGACCCAGTTCAACTCGCAGCTTCCGCCGGCGCTGGCCGCGCTGATCAACGACGCCGAGGCCGATTTCCGCCAGGGCGCCTCGGACGCCAGCCTGGAAACGATGAACCGGGCGCTTCAGGATCGGATCAGCTATTTCTGCCGCGACACCATCGCCGCATCCTACCCCTTTGCCCGCAGCGAGCGTTACCTGTCGATCGAGAATTTCAGCCGGTTCTTCGGCCATGGTGGCGACATGGACCGCTATTTCAGCGAATACCTAGCCCCGCATGTCGAACGCACCCCGAACGGCCTTGCCTGGCGGGCCGACAGCCCGCTGGCCGGCCGGCTGAACCTGGCGACGCTGCGCCAGTTCGAGCGGGCCGAAAAAATCCGCCGGGCCTTTTTCGCCGGCGGCGCGGCCCAGCCTCAGGTCGAGATCGCCGTCACCCACGTGGAAAGCCACCCCTCGGTGCGCAGCGCCTCGTTGCTGATAAACGACACCCGGATCGACACCATCCCGCGCGAGGCCCCCAAGACCGTGGTCTGGCCCGGCACCGGCCGCGCGACCGTGCTGCAACTCAGCCCCGCGCAGGGCAGCCAGAACAGCATCGGCTTTACCGGCTCGTCCTGGACGATCATTCCCTTTCTCAACGCGGCCTCGGCGCGCAGCACCCGCGGCGACACCACCCGCGCGACCTTCATCGTCGGGGGGCGCAACATCACTTACGACTTCACGATCAATGCGCTGGTGAACCCGTTCACCATGCCCGAGCTTTCGGAATTCGAATGTCCGACCAGCCTGGACTGACCCCCCGGGTGGGCCTGTTCGGCAAGCATCCCGCCTTTGGCGATTTCATCGGCCGGGGGGTGCCGGCGGCATTGCAGGCCGCGCTTGAGGCGTGGCTGACGCCCACGCTGGCGCAGCTTGCGGCGGCGCGGGGACAGGGATTTGCGGCGCTTTACGACCATGCGCCGGTGCTTGGCTTCTGGATCGGCGCACAGGTGCTGCCCGAAAGCGGGCGCCGCCCGCTGCGCGGCGCGCTGATCCCTTCGCGCGACCGGGTGGGACGGCGCTTTCCGCTGGTGCCGGTGCAATACCCCGCCCCGCCCCTGCCGCCGCCGCTTGCGCAGGATGACGGCTTTCACGCCGCGATCATCGCGGCGGCGGACGGGCTGCTGCGCCACCAGGCCGTTACTGCCGGCGATCTTCTGGCG
>JAZIHR010000173.1:0-5357 GCA_036678445.1 Alphaproteobacteria bacterium | reverse complement strand
CCCCGGACGAGGCCGCCCCCCGCCCCGGCCCGCAGATCGCCGAGATCGCCCGGGCGATCGGCCCGCCCGCGGTGGCGGCCTCGGCCGCGCCGCCAGGCCGCCCCGAACAGCCGATCCCTGCTTCAGCCTCGGCTGTCGCCGATGCCGGGCCAGATGCGGCCTTGCAGCCCGGCTCGACCCCGCCGGAAACGGCCTTGCCCGAGGGTGCCCTGCCCGACAGCGATGCTGCCCCGCGGTCCGGGGCCGTGCCTGTCGCGCAGGAAAACGCCCTGCTGGAAAATGCCCGGCCGGAAACCGTCCTGCCGGTTTCGGACCGGCTCAGCCCGCCAGGTTCTACCGGCGCTGCTGGCGCTCTCGCCACCAGGTGAACAGCCCGGCGCCGACGATGACGATCATCCCGATGATGACGTTCGCCCCGACCTTTTCGCCCAGGAACACCAGCCCGATCAGCGACACCCAGATCAGCTGCGTGTAGGAATAGGGTTGCAGGCTGGAGGCCTCGGCCAGCGAATAGGCGCGGATCAGCAGGTAATGTCCCGCGGCCCCGGTCACGCACAGCGTGGCCATCGGCAGCCAGTCGGCCGGGGCCAGCGGCTGAAGCTGCCCCAGCCCGACCACGGTGATCCCCGCCGCCCCGGCAACCCCGGTCCAGAACAGGCTGGTGGTGGCGTCGTCGTCCGCCGAAACCATCCGCGTCAGCAGCGCATAGACCGCGAACATCAGCGCCGACAACAGCGGCAGCGCCGCCCAGGGCGAAAACACCCGCACCCCGGGTTGCAGGATGATGAGGATCCCGGCGAAGCCCACGGCGACCGCCGCCCACCTGCGCCAGCCGACCCGCTCGCCCAGCACCGGGCCAGACAGGGCGACGATCATCAGCGGATGGGCGATGAAGGCGGCATGGGTCTCGACCAGCCCCAGCCTGACAAAGGCGACGATCATCACCAGGATCTCGGTCACCAGCAGCAGCCCGCGCGCGATTTGCAGCCACGGGTGGCGGGTGCGGATCGCGGCGCGCAGCCCGCCCGGCTGCCGCGCCGCCAGCGCGATCGCGAACAGCGCAAAGAACCAGTAGCGCAGCATGACGACCAGCACCGGCGGGTAATTCGACCCCAGATACCGCGACAGCGCGTCCTGCATCGAAAAGATCAGGCTGGCGAGGCACATCAGCAGGATCGCCAGCCCCGGCCGGTCGCCCCTGGCCGCAGGCGCGGCCGCAACAGAGGCCGGGACGGCGGCAGGCGGAATAGAAGCAGAGTGAGGCATCTGGAACCACCGCGGGGCAGGGGAAACTGGCCGGGACGACGCCGGGCGCTTGCTCAGCGCCTCGCCCCGCGCCAAGAGGGTGTCAAGCCCGATTGCCGCAGCTACGACCGAAGTCGCGCAGCCCGCGCCGGCGCGACATGCTGCGCGGCTTGAGATAGGGTGCGGTGCAGCCTGTGCCGGGGCAGGCTGCGGATGGTGCTGCAAGGCGGTCGGTGCAGGAACGCCACCCGGATCGGCAGTCGAAGCGGCGCCACGCTCTGCCGATTCCTGCCTAGTCGCGGCTGCGGACGATTCCGGCAAAGCCCTCGAACAGGGCGGCGTTGGCGCAGACGATGTCGCCGGCGTCGGCGATGGGCCCTTCGAACGGGCGCAGAGGCTCGACGAAACCGCCGGCCTCGCGCACCAGCAGGATGCCGGCGCCCACATCCCAAGCGCGGATGCCGCGTTCCCAGTAACCATCATAGCGCCCGGCCGCGACATAGGCCATGTCCAGCGCCGCCGAACCCCAGCGCCGCACCCCGGCGCAGACCGGCATCAGCCGCGCCAGGTCCTTCAGCGTGGCGGGCAGGGTCTTGCCGGCGCCAAAGGGAACCCCGGTCGCGAAGATGGCGCCGGCCATGTCGCGCCGCCCCGACACCCGCAGCCGCTGGTCGTTGACAAAGGCACCGTCGCCCTTTTCGGCGGTGAACAGCTCGTCCTTGGCGGGGTCAAAGACCACTGCGGCGACGATCTCGCCCTTGTGCTCAAGCGCGATGGAGACCGCCCAATGCGGCAGCCCGTGCAGGAAATTTGTGGTGCCGTCCAGCGGATCGACGATCCAGCGGCGGGTGGGATCCTCGCCCGCCTCCATCCCGGTTTCCTCGCCCAGCCAGCCGTAGTTCGGGCGCGCGCCGCGCAGTTCTTCCTTGATGATGCGCTCGGCCTCGCGGTCGGCGCGGCTGACGAAATCGCCCGGACCTTTCGAGGATACCTGCAGGTTCTCGACCTCGCGGAAATCCTTGACGAGGCTGCGGCCGGCCTTGCGTGCGGCCTTGATCATGACGTTGAGGTTGGCGCTGGCCATCGGTCCGGTCCTATCTGGGGGCAGGCCCGTTTAGTCCGAACGACAGGGGAAGTGAAGCGGGGCCGCGGGCAGCTGCGTTCTCACCTTTGAAATCTTCTGTCTGGAAATATCCCACGGGCTTTCGAGCGCCCGGAAAACAGCCCGGTGGACTGTTTTCAGCGAGGAAGGCCACGGCAGTGGCCCGGGGGTGGAAAACCTCCGGTGCTACGCCTCCGCCCGCGCCCCCTTCGCCAGCCGCAGCATGTCCTGCATGAAGGGCTGGTCGCGGTCCTCGGCGCGGATGGCGGCGTAAAGCCGGCGGGTGACGCCGCGCCGGCCCAGCGACAGGGTGGCAAGGTCGGGGTTGTCGGCCTCGCGCTGCATCACCCAGTCGGGCAGCACCGCCACCCCCCGCCCCGAGGCGACCAGCAGCAGGATCACGTCGGTCAGCTCGATCTCGCGCACGGCCGCCGGCTGCACCCCGGCGGGGCCAAGGAAATGCGAAAACACGTCCAGCCGCGCCCGGTCCATCGGATAGGTGATCAGGGTTTCCGTGGCCAGGTCAGAGGCTTCGGCAAACTCGCGCCCCGCCAGCGGATGCGAAGCCGCCACCGCCAGCAGCGGCCGATAGTCGAACAGCGGCTCGAAGATCACGCCCGGCAATTCCTCGGGGTCGGACGAGATCACCAGGTCGGCCTCGCCCCGCACCAGCGCCGGCAGCGCGGTGAACGCCAGCCCGGCGCGCACGTCGATGTCCACCTGCGGCCAGCCGTGGCGGAATTCGTCCAGCGCCGGCAGCAGCCAATTGAAACAGGCGTGGCATTCCATGGCGATATGCAGCCGGCCGACGCGGCCCTGGGTCACGCCGCGGATCTCGGCCTCGGCGGTCTCGACCATCGGCAGCACCTGCCGGGCCAGCGCCAGCAGCCGCAGCCCGGCGGGGGACAGGCGCATCGGCTTGCTTTGCCGCAAGAACAGGGTGGTGCCGGCCTGTTCCTCCAGCGCGCGCACCTGGTGGGACAGCGCCGACTGGGTGATGTTCAGCACCTCGGCGGCGCGGGCCAGCCCGCCCTGATCGTGAATGGCGCGGATCGTCCGCAGGTGGCGCAGTTCAAGATGCATCGGATTCATGTGAAACTTGTGTAAGTTGAATTTGTCTCACGCATCGGGGCGTGGCACAAGGGCCGCGAAAGGAAGCCCGCCCATGACCATCACCGCCTCCCGCCCGGCCATCAGCTTCGAGTTCTTTCCGCCCAAGAACCTCGACCAGTCCTTCAAGCTGTGGGAAACCGCGAATGCGCTGGCGCCGCTGGGGCCGGATTTCGTGTCCGTCACCTATGGCGCGGGCGGCACCACCCGCCAGTTGACGCACGAGGCAGTGACGGCGCTGGCCGCCAACTACGGGCTGAACGTGGCGGCGCATCTGACCTGCGTCGAGGCGACGCGGGCCGAGACCATGCAGATCGTCGACGACTACGCGAGCGCCGGGGTGACGGAAATCGTGGCGCTGCGCGGCGACCCGCCGCAGGGCGCCGACCGCTTTCGCCCGCATCCCCAGGGCTTCGCGGATTCGGTCGAGCTGATCGCGGCCATCGCCGCGCGCGGCGGCTTCAAGATCCGCTGCGGCGCCTACCCCGAACCGCATCCCGAAAGCCCCGACACCGCCGCCGATGTGGCCTGGCTGAAGCGCAAGATCGACGCGGGCGCCAGCAGCGCGATCACCCAGTTCTTCTTCGACGCCGACGTGTATTTCCGCTTTCGCGACGCCTGCGACGCGGCGGGGATCGCGGCGCCGATCATCCCCGGCATCCTGCCGGTGCAAAGCTGGGCGGGCACGAAACGCTTTGCCGCGCGCTGCGGGGCCTCGGTCCCGCAATGGGCGGACGAGGCCTTTGCCGCGGCGGGACCCGAGGGTGAGCGGGCGCTGGCCATCGACATGGCGGCCGGCCTGTGCCGGCGGCTGATCGAGGGCGGCGTGGACCGGCTGCATTTCTATACCGTCAACCGCCCCGACATGACGCTGGCGGTCTGCAAGGCGCTGGGGATCGAGGCGCGGCAGGCTCAGGTCGCCTGATCGGGCGACTGGGCGGCAGGCTCGGCCGCCTTGGCCCGGCCGCCGCGCCGCAGGCGGCGACGCATCGCCCGCAGCCGGCCGCTGAAGCGGGCGCGGGCGCGGTCGGGGATACCGCGCGGGCTGCGGCGAATCCCTTCCGGGTCAAGGATCAGCGCCGGACCGCCGTAGGGCAGGGGCACCGATTCGTGCAGATGGTCGCCCGCCGTCCCCACCGTGCGCGGCGCGCGCAGCAGGAACACCCGCCCCCAGCGATACCACGTCCCCATCGAGGGCGCGGTGACGTCCATCGCCAGCCCCTCGCGCCAGTCGGGCGGTAGCGGCAGGCCCTGTGCCTGCGCCTGCCCCAGCATCCAGACCAGCGGGATATTCGCCAGCGGACGGCATTCCTCGTGCCCGTCCAACTGGCCGCCGATATCGGCGTGAGAGCCGCGGAACCAGCACTGCCTGACCCGCCCCCCGGGGTCGCCGCCCCAGAGAATCGGAAAGAACGCCGCCCTTGTCTCGTCCAGCGCCAGCGCATGGGCGCCGAACCGCACATGCGGCGCCAGCCCGTGGCTGTGGAAACGGTGGCTGCCCTCGGTCAGCATCCACAGCAGCGGCAGCCGCACCCCCAGCGCGGCCACGGTATCGAACAGCCCCAGCATGTCGATGGGCACATGCGGGTGACAGCGCCGGCGCAGCCCGGCGCGCACCGCGTCGGACGCCCCGTCGCGATAGATGCGCCAGGCGACGCGGAGGTTGCGTTCCGTCGCGTGGCGAGGGGTCAGCAGCCCCACCTTGCCGATCATCCCGACCAGAGAGCGCGCCGCGAACGCCCCCCGCGAATAGCCAAAGACAAAGACCGGGTCGCCCGGCCGCCAGCTGCTGGCCAGCCAGCCATAGGCGGCGGCGATGCGGTCCTCGATTCCGCGGCCGGTCATCACCGAGCGCCAGTCGTCCCATTGCAGCCCGCGCCCGTAATGCACCCGCACCCGC
>JAZIHR010000172.1:0-5432 GCA_036678445.1 Alphaproteobacteria bacterium | reverse complement strand
CCCCGGGATCACTCGATGATCTTGGCGACGACGCCGGCGCCGACGGTGCGGCCGCCTTCGCGGATGGCGAAGCGCAGTTTTTCTTCCATCGCGATCGGGGCGATCAGCTCGACCTCGAACTTCAGGTTGTCGCCCGGCATCACCATCTCGGTGCCTTCCGGCAGCTTCACCGTCCCGGTCACGTCAGTGGTCCGGAAGTAGAACTGCGGACGGTAGTTCGCGAAGAACGGCGTGTGGCGGCCGCCTTCTTCCTTGGTCAGGATATAGGCCTCGGCCTCGAACTTGGTGTGCGGCTTCACCGAACCCGGCTTGCACAGAACCTGCCCGCGCTCGACGCCCTCGCGGTCGACGCCGCGCAGCAGCGCGCCGATGTTGTCGCCGGCCTCGCCGCGGTCCAGCAGCTTGCGGAACATCTCGACACCGGTGCAGGTGGTCTTTTTCGTCGGGCGGATGCCGACGATTTCCAGTTCGTCACCCACGTTCACCGCGCCGCGCTCGACCCGGCCGGTGACCACGGTGCCACGACCCGAGATCGAGAACACGTCCTCGATCGGCATCAGGAACGGCAGGTCCACCGCACGCTCGGGGGTCGGGATGTATTCGTCCACCGCCTTCAGCAGCGCCCGGATCGAATCCTCGCCGATTTCCTTGTCGCGGCCTTCCAGCGCCGCCAGCGCCGAGCCCTTGATGATCGGAACGTCGTCGCCGGGGTAGTCGTAGGAGGACAGCAGTTCGCGCACCTCCATCTCGACCAGTTCCAGCAGTTCGGGGTCGTCCACCTGGTCGACCTTGTTCAGGTAGACCACCATGTAGGGAATGCCGACCTGGCGGCCCAGCAGGATATGCTCGCGGGTCTGCGGCATCGGGCCGTCAGCCGCGTTCACCACCAGGATCGCGCCGTCCATCTGCGCCGCGCCGGTGATCATGTTCTTCACATAGTCGGCGTGGCCGGGGCAGTCCACGTGCGCGTAGTGGCGGTTCTCGGTCTCGTATTCCACGTGCGCGGTCGAGATCGTGATCCCCCGGGCCTTTTCCTCGGGCGCGCCGTCGATCTGGTCGTAGGCCTTGAAATCCCCGAAGTATTTCGTGATCGCCGCCGTCGTCGTCGTCTTCCCGTGGTCAACGTGACCGATCGTCCCGATGTTGACGTGCGGTTTCGTGCGTTCGAATTTTGCCTTTGCCATTGCAAAGCTCCTTTGATGACGGTGCGCGGAAGCCACGCACCCTACGGGGTGGGTAGGGTGCGCAGGTTTCCCCACGCACCGCCGGGATTACGCGTATTTCTTCTGGATCTCGTCCGAGATGTTCTGCGGCACGGCCTCGTAATGGTCGAACTGCATGGTGAACACTGCCCGGCCCGAGGACATCGAGCGCAACGTGTTGATATAGCCGAACATGTTGGCCAGCGGCACCATCGAGTCGATGACGTTGGCGTTGCCGCGGGTATCCTGCCCGCGCACCATGCCGCGACGGCTGGTCAGGTCGCCGATGATGTTGCCGGTGTATTCTTCCGGCGTGACCACCTCGACCTTCATGATCGGTTCCAGCAGCTTGGCGCCGGCCTTTTTCAGGCCCTCGCGCATCGCCGCGCGGGACGCGATCTCGAACGCCAGCACCGACGAGTCGACGTCGTGGAAGGCACCGTCGACCAGCGCCACCTTGAAGTCGATCACCGGGAAGCCTGCCAGCGGCCCCGAATCCATCACCGACTTGATGCCTTTTTCGACACCGGGGATGTATTCCTTGGGCACCGCACCGCCGACGATCTTGGACTCGAACGAATAGCCCTCGCCCGGTTCGGTCGGGGTGATGATCAACTTGATGCGCGCGAACTGACCGGTGCCGCCGGTCTGTTTCTTGTGCGTATAGTCGATCTCGGCCTCGGTCGAGATGGTCTCGCGGTAGGCCACCTGCGGGGCGCCGATATTCGCCTCGACCTTGAACTCGCGCTTCATGCGGTCGACCAGGATGTCGAGGTGAAGTTCGCCCATTCCCTTCATGATGGTCTGGCCCGATTCCAGGTCGGTCTCGACGCGGAAGGACGGATCCTCGGCGGCCAGGCGGGCCAGCGCGATCCCCATCTTTTCCTGGTCGGCCTTGGACTTGGGCTCGACCGCGATCTCGATCACCGGATCGGGAAAGGTCATGGTTTCCAGAACCACCGGCTTGGCGGGATCGCACAGCGTGTCGCCCGTGGTGGTTTCCTTCAGCCCGGCCAGCGCGATGATGTCGCCGGCGTGCGCCTCGTCGATTTCCTCGCGGCTGGCGGCGTGCATGACCATCATCCGGCCCACACGCTCGCGCTTGCCCTTGGTCGAGTTCATCATCTGGTCGCCCTTCTTCAGCGCGCCCGAGTAGATGCGCGTGAAGGTCAGCGAGCCGACGAAGGGGTCGTTCATGATCTTGAACGCCAGCGCCGAGAACGGCTCGTCGTCCGAGGCATGACGCTCGATGTTGCGGGTTTCCGATTCGTCACCCGGGGCGAAGCCGACATAGGCCGGCACGTCCAGCGGCGAGGGCAGATAGTCCACGACCGCGTTCAGCAGCGGCTGCACGCCCTTGTTCTTGAACGAGGAACCAGCCAGCACCGGGAAGAAGGCCAGCGCCAGCGTGCCCTTGCGGATCAGCGCGCGCAGGGTCGGCTCGTCAGGCTCGTTGCCTTCGAGGTAAGCCTCCATCGCGTCGTCGTCCTGCTCGACCGCAAGCTCGATCATCTTGCCGCGCCATTCGTCGGCGACGTCCTGAAGCTCGGCCCGGATCGGCTGACGGACCCAGCTGGCGCCCAGGTCGTCGCCCTTCCAGATCCATTCTTCCATCGTGACCAGATCGACGATGCCTTCCAGCTTGTCCTCGGCGCCGATGGGCAGCGCCACCGGGCAGGGGGTGCCGCCGGTGCGGTCCTTGATCATCTGGACGCACTTGAAGAAGTCGGCGCCGATCTTGTCCATCTTGTTGACGAACACCAGCCGCGGAACCTTGTAGCGGTCGGCCTGGCGCCACACCGTTTCGGTCTGCGGCTCGACGCCGGCGTTGGCGTCCAGCAGCGCGATGGCACCGTCCAGCACCGCCAGCGAGCGTTCCACCTCGATGGTGAAGTCGACGTGGCCGGGGGTGTCGATGATGTTGAAGCGCAGCTTCTTCGACAGGTCCGGCGTATAGCTGGGATCGATGTGGCGCTCCCAGTAGGTCGTGGTCGCGGCCGAGGAAATGGTGATCCCGCGCTCGGCTTCCTGTTCCATGAAGTCCATGGTGGACGCACCCTCGTGGGTTTCGCCCATCTTGTGGCTTTTGCCGGTATAGAACAGGATACGTTCGGTGGTCGTGGTCTTGCCCGCGTCGATGTGGGCCATGATCCCGAAGTTGCGGTAACGCTCCAGCGGATATTCGCGTGCCATGGGGGTTATCCTCCCGTTACCAGCGATAATGGCTGAACGCTTTGTTGGCGTCGGCCATCTTGTGGGTGTCTTCGCGCTTTTTCACCGCGGTGCCGCGGCCGTTCACCGCGTCGGCCAGCTCGCCGGCAAGGCGTTCTTCCATGGTGTTTTCGTTGCGCTTTTTCGCGGCGTCGATCAGCCAGCGGATCGCCAGCGCCTCGCGGCGGATGGGACGGACCTCGACGGGCACCTGGTAGGTGGCGCCGCCGACCCGGCGGGACCGCACCTCGACCGAGGGCTTCACGTTGTCCATGGCCTCGTGGAAGACCTCGATCGGCTCGCGCTTGAGCCGGGTCTGCACGCGGTCCAGCGCATTGTAGACGATGCGCTCGGCCGTGGATTTCTTGCCGTCAACCATCAGGTTGTTCATGAATTTGGTCAGCACGCGATCGCCATATTTGGCGTCGGGCAGGACTTCGCGCTTTTCAGCGGCGTGACGACGGGACATCTATCTAAACCCTCACTTCGGACGCTTGGCGCCGTATTTCGAACGACGCTGACGACGATCTTTGACGCCCTGTGTATCCAGGACACCGCGAAGGATGTGATAGCGCACACCGGGAAGGTCTTTTACCCGGCCGCCGCGGATCAGCACGACGCTGTGTTCCTGCAGGTTGTGCTTTTCACCGGGAATATAGCTGATGACCTCGAAGCCATTGGTCAGGCGCACCTTGGCGACCTTCCGCATGGCCGAGTTCGGCTTTTTCGGCGTGGTGGTGTAGACGCGCGTGCAGACGCCGCGCTTCTGAGGGTTTCCTTGCAGGTGCTGCGACTTGGATCGCTGCACCTTCGGCTGCCGCGGTTTGCGGATCAGCTGCTGGATCGTCGGCATTCGGTTCCCCGTATTGCTTTGCGATACTCGCACCCGGGCCTTGGTGCGCCACTTCTCGACAGCATTCCGCGCCCATCGCGAAACGCCAAACCCATCCGAACCCGGTCAGGGCTGGACGGGACAAATTCCACAGGAGCAAGACAGGCCGCGATGATGACCTTGCAGGTTCTGGGATTACCCCACGCTTTCGCGTCAGGTGTGGCGGCGTATATGGAGAATCGCCCCCCCTGTCAATCTGCGCGCGGGCCTGCGCAAGGGCGCCGGTCAGCGGCCCCATTTCGGCCGGGCGGCCCCCGGCAGGGCGGCCGCCCGCACCATGCGGTCCAGCGCCGGCAGATCGACGCCGAAGCGCCGGGCCACCAGCGGCGCCAGGTCCTCGGGCGGGTCGGTCCAGGGGTAATTCGGCCCCAGCGCGCCGGAATCGTTGTCGTGGTGGACCCCGCGCAGGAACATCGGCCGGTCGTTCACCGCCACCCCGTTCATGTAGCTGCCGATGCGCCAGTGTTCATAGTCGATGCAGGTCTGCGGCGCATCCGGCCGCTGCCAGACCACCAGCGCCACCCCGGTGGCATAGACATGGCGGGGCAGCGGTTCGACCCCGGTTTCCGAGGCCCGCAGGATCACCCCCTTCATATAGTCGCAATACCCCTGCCCGTCGCGTTTCAGCATCGGCATCAGCAGCCGCAGGTCGCGCCGCGCGCGGGCGACGAAATCCAGCGCCACCGCGTCGTCGTCGTCATGCTTGAACTGCCCCACCCAGTCGGCCGCGGCCTCGACATGCGGGCGCAGGGCGCGGGCGCAGGCGGCGCGGTGGTGGGGCATGGGGGGCACCAGCTCGACCGCGACCTGGGGGTGGGCGGCGGCGATGTCCCGCAGGCGGCCCAGATACGGCTCGGGCAGGTCGGGGCCGGTCATCACCACGATGCGGTAATCCGGGTCGCTCTGCCCGATCAGCCCGGGCAGGGTCACCGATTCGAACCACGCCCAGCGGCGGGCCAGCCGTGCCGGGTCGTAAAGAAACGCCCGGCGTTCCTCGACCGAGCCGTGTTCCACCTGGAACCCGCGCCCGCCCAGATAGGAAAACCGGCACAGTCCCAGCAGCTGCGCCCGCATCAGGACCGTCCCTCTTGCACACGCCCCTGCGGCACCCGTTCGCGCGACGCCCC
>JAZIHR010000171.1:0-5463 GCA_036678445.1 Alphaproteobacteria bacterium | reverse complement strand
GCCGTGGGGGGCTTGGGGGGCTGCCCCTATGCGCCGGGGGCCAAGGGCAACGTCGCCACCGAAAAGGTCGCGGCGCATCTGGCGGCGCGCGGGCTGGACTGCGGGCTGGACATGGATCTGCTGCAACAGGCCGCCGCGATGGCGCAAGGGATGCGCGGCTGAGGCCGCCGGGAAAGGACGCACCGATGGACACCATTCGTATCGAGACCGACGCCCGCGGCATCGCCACCCTGTGGCTGGCGCGCCCCGACAAGCACAACGCGCTGTCGGCGCAGATGATCGACGAGTTGACCTCTGCCGCCGCGCGGCTTGGCGCGGACCCGGCGGTGCGCGCCGTGGTGCTGGCGGCCGAGGGGCGCAGTTTCTGCGCCGGCGGCGACCTGGGCTGGATGCAGCAGCAGATGGCGGCGGATGCCGACACCCGCCGCGCCGGCGCCCGCGCGCTGGCCGGGATGCTGAACGCGTTGAACGAACTGCCCAAGCCGCTGATCGGCCGCATCCACGGCAACGCCTTTGGCGGCGGCATCGGGATGATGTCGGTCTGCGACGTGGCGGTGGGCGCGCGCGGCGCGAAATTCGGCCTGACCGAGACCCGGCTGGGGCTGATTCCCGCCACCATCGGCCCCTATGTCGTCGCCCGCATGGGCGAGGATCGCGCCCGCCGCGTGTTCATGTCGGCCCGCATCTTTGATGCCGCCGAGGCCGAGACCCTGAACCTGCTGGCCTATACCACCGACCCCGAGGATCTGGACGCCGCCATCGAGGACGAGATCGCCCCCTATCTGGCCACCGCCCCCGGCGCCGTCGCCGCCGCCAAGCGCCTGACCCGGGCGCTGGGGCCGCGCATCGACCGCGCGGCGATCGAACTGTCGGTCGAGGCGCTGGTTTCCGTCTGGGAAGGCGACGAGGCCCCCGAGGGCATCGCCGCGTTTTTCGACAAGCGCAAGCCGCGCTGGCAGGCCTGACCCGCGAAGCCGGGCAGAGCTCGGGCAGGGCTGGCGGGGGCGGAACACAGGGAATCGGGACTCAGCCGCTTAGCCGCTGGCCCAGATCCTCCAGGATCGCCTGCCGGGAATGCGATGCGAATTCGCGGCGCAGGGTCAGCGCGGTGACCACCGTCGTGCCCGCGATCAGCCCCCATGGCCCCAGCAGCCAGCACAGCGCCGCCAGCGCGAAATACACCGCCCGCAGCCCGATGTTGAAATTGCGCGCCGCCTGGATGTTGACCTGCGCGGCGGCGAGGGCGCGGGCCTCGGTCCCCGGCAGGTCCGGGTCGATGGGAACCGCCGCCATCATCACCGCGCAATAGCCGAACAGCCGGTGCGCCCAGACGAATTTCAGGAACCCGTTGGCCAGGAACACCAGCCCCAGCAGCAGCTTGAGCTTCCACAGCAGCGTGGGGATCTCGGTTGCCTCCAGTTCCCGCGCCAGCCCGGCCAGCGGGTCGGTATTGCCCAGCAGCGCCAGCCCGCCGCCAATGGCGATCATGCAGGCCGAGGCGAAGAACGCGGTGCCCTCGCGCAGGGTGGTCAGGATGTTGGCGTCAAAGATGCGCGGATCGCGGTGGACGAATTGCCGCATCCAGTCGCGGCGATAGGTCTTCATCAGCACCGAGACCGAGGGCAGATGCGCGGGCGGATGCTCGATCACCCGGGTGGTGCCGAACCATGCCAGCGCCAGCAGCAGCAACGCGGCAAGGTCGATCGTGGTCAGCGGCAGGGGCAGGGTCGCGGTCAGGCGGCTGGGCAAGGTCTGGGGTCCGGGGCAGGGGGTGCAGGGCTGCCTCGACGATAAACCCCGGCTGCCGTGGTTGCCAGCGCCATGGCCCGGCGCTATGGCGGGCAGAATGGCACCGGAACGAGGATATCATGGCCGCTCCCCACGCAATTCACGAAGAATTTCCCAACGATTCCGACCGCATTCACCAGCTGAAGATGTCGGACAACCGCTTTGCCCGGCTGCTTGAGGAATACGACGAGATCAACGACCAGGTGGCGGCGGCGGAATCGCTGCACACGCCGATGTCCGAGACGGCCGAGACGCAGCTGCGCAAGCAGCGCATGACGCTCAAGGACGAGATCGCCCGGATGCTCGCCGCCGGCTGATACGATCGCCTGCGCGCGCCCGGCCGGGGCGCGCGCAGGAACAGGGTCGCGGCGGCGAGGCGCGGCGAGGCAGGGATCGCGGGACGGCCCGGGGGCGTTATACCGGGGAAAACCCAGCGACCCCGAGGATCCCATGACCGCCCCGCCACCCCTGCTTGGCACCCTGGAAACCGCGCTTTATGCCCGCGATCTGGATGAAGCCCGCGATTTCTGGACCCGGATCATCGGGCTTGAACTGATCGCCCGGGTTCCCGGCCGCCACGTGTTCTTTCGCACCGCGACCGCGCCCTATCCGCAGGTGTTGCTGGTGTTTGACCCCGACGCCACCGCAACTGCCCCGCCGCCCGGCGCCCGGCTGCCGGTGCCGCCCCACGGGACCAGCGGTCCGGGCCATGCCTGCCTGGCCGTCGCCCCCGAAACGCTGGACCTCTGGCGCGCGCATCTGGAACGTCACGCCATCGCCATCGAGGCCGATTTCCACTGGCCGCAGGGCGGGCGCTCGATCTATTTCCGCGACCCGGCGGGCAATTCCATCGAACTGGCCGACCCGGCAATCTGGCTGTCCGCAGGCCCCGGTCCCGGCAAATCCCGCCCTTGAGCACCCTTGAACCCGCAGCATCCCGCCCCCAGATCAATCCTGCCGGAGGGCCAGTGGCGCCGGCACAAGACCCGCCCGCCCGGTTTTCGGGGGGCATCACGACTCTCATCGCTGCAAAGGATGCGACCGATGCGTAACATGGACCTGACTCCGCTTTATCGTGCCTCGATCGGCTTTGACCGGATTGCCGACCTGATGGACCGCGCGCTGTCCTCGGATATTTCCGCGACCACCTATCCGCCCTACAATATCGAAAAGACCGGCGAGGACGCCTATCGCATCTCGATCGCCGTCGCCGGGTTTTCCGCCGACGACCTGTCGGTCGAGATGAGGGACGGGGCGGTGATCGTTTCCGCCCGCAAGGCCGAGGACGACGCGGACCGGACCTATCTGCACCGCGGCATCGCCACCCGTGCCTTTGAACGCCGGTTCGCGCTGGCCGACCATGTCCGGGTGACCGGCGCCAGCCACGCCGACGGGATGCTGCATATCGAGCTGGTGCGCGAGATCCCCGAGGCGCTGAAGCCGCGCCGGATCGAGATTGCGAAATCCGCGCCGCAGGCGGTCGAGGCCGCCGGGCAGCATCAGGACGAACAGCGCAAGCTGGATGCCTGATCCGGTCCGATCCCGGAACTGACTGTCTGGAACTGATTGCCCGGGCGTGATGGTCCGGGCATGAAGCGCAGGGGCGGCGGGGAGACCCGTGCGCCCCTTTTTCATGCGATTTTTTCACCGGCCGGACAAAGCGGTCGCCTGCCCGCGCGGCGCTGCCCGGCGCGGCGGGTTACCAGCCCTCGGCGCGGGTCACAGCCCGGCCGGGGCGGCCGGTCCGCGGCGCAGCCCTACCCGCCGGCCGACCTGTTTCGGCAGTGGCAGCCCGGCGTGCGAGGCGACCGCCGCCGCAAGCCGGTCGCGTAGCGCCGGCGCGAACGCCGCGGCGCGGCGGGTTCGCAGATCGACATGCAGCACCAGGTTTTCCGTCACCGCCGCCACCACCCCGTCAGGCTGCCGGCGCATGGTCTGGACATAATGCAGCCGCTTGTCGTCATGGGCGATCAGTTGCGTGTCCACCGCCACGCGGTCGCCCGCGTGCAGTTCGTGCAGGTAATGGATCTGCGCCTGCACGGTGAAATACGAAACCCCTGCCTCTGCCGCCAGTTGGGCACCCAGTCCCAATGGCACCAGCGCCTCTTCGATCGCGCGGTCGAACAGCACATGATACCATGCCATGTTGAGATGGCCGTTATAGTCGGTCCATTCGTCAGGCACCTCCATCACGGACGAGGTATAGGGCGCGGTCATGGCGTGTCCTTTCCGCTTGGGTTGCCGGGGCGGGCTACAACTGCCGCCTTGCGCGCAGGGCGGCGCTGATGGTGCCGTCGTCAAGATAGTCCAGTTCGCCCCCGATGGGGACGCCCTGCGCCAGACGCGTGACCCGGACGCCGGTGGTTTCAAGGGCCTCGGCCAGATAATGTGCGGTGGTCTGGCCCTCGACCGTGGCGTTCAGGGCAAGGATCACCTCGGCCACGCCCTCGTCCGCCACCCGGGACAGCAGGCGCGGGATGCCCAGTTCGTCGGGGCCGATCTCGTCCAGCGCCGACAACGTGCCGCCCAGAACGTGATAACGCCCGTGATAGGCGCGGCCGCGTTCCAGCGCCCACAGGTCGGCCACGTCCTCGACCACGCATAATTCGCCGTTCGCGCGCGCCGGGTCGGTGCAGATCGCGCAAATCTCGGATTCGCCGATATTGCCGCAGCGGGCGCATTCGCGGGACCGCTCGGCCACGCCGGCCATCGTTGCCGCCAACTGCGCCATCTGCCCGGTGCGCCGCCGGATCAGTGCCAGCACCACGCGCCGGGCCGACCGCGGCCCCAGACCCGGCAGCCGCGCGAACTGGGCGATCAGCGCCTGGATGTCGTCGCTGCCCTCGGCCACTAGAAGGGCAGCTTCATGCCCGGCGGCAGGCCCATGTCGCCCGCCAGCCGCTGGCCCTCGGACTGGGCGCGGGCCGTGGCCTTGTCCTGCGCGTCCCTGATCGCGGCAAGGATCAGGTCCTCGACCACCTGCTTTTCCGAGGGCACGAAGATCGAGGCGTCGATGTCCAGCCCCTGCAACTCACCCTTGCCGTTGGCGGTGACGCGGACCAGCCCGGCGCCGGATTCGCCCACGACCGTCAGGGATTCGAGAGTTTTCTGGAACTCGTCCACCTTGCCCTGCATGTCGCGGGCGGCGGCCATCATCTTGCCCAGATCGCCGATCCCGGCGAAGGGGTTTTTCATCGCACTACTCCTCGTCCTCGAAGGGATCCCATTCCTCGACCGCGGCCAGCCCGCCGTCGCTGGTGCCATGCAGGTCCTCGGCCGCGTCCTCGGGCGGAGGGGCGGGGGTCTCGTCGCGGATGGCCTTGATGCGCGCGCCGGGGGCGGCGGCAAAGATTGCGGCGATCACCGGGTGCTGCATCGCCGCGGCCTCGGCGGCGGCGCGCTCGGCGGCGCGGGTTTCGCTGATGGTCGGCCCGCCGCCCTGATCGACGACCGAGACCGCCCAGCGGGCGCCGCCGGTCCAGCCGCGCAGCCGTTCGCCCAGCCGCTGCGCCAGGTCGCGGGGCGCGTCGGGGGTGGGCTGGAACTCGATGCGACCGGGGGAATAACGCACCAGCCGGACGTGATCCTCGACCTGGGTCAGCAGCACCATTTAGCGCATACGCCCGATCAGTTCGACCACCGAGGTGAAGTCGGGCCAGTTGGCCAGCGCATCGG
>JAZIHR010000170.1:0-5524 GCA_036678445.1 Alphaproteobacteria bacterium | reverse complement strand
CCCCCCTGCCCGCCTCCACCCCAGCAACCCAAGCGTAAGGAGACCGGCAGGATGGAGTTCCTTATCGCCTCGGCCATCGGCAGCCTGACTGCGGCCGGCGTCTATCTGTCGCTGCGCAAGCGCAGCTTTGCCGTCGTGCTGGGCATGACCCTGCTGACCTATGCCACCAACCTGTTCCTGTTCGTCACCGGGCGGCTGGTGATCGACCAGCCCCCCGTGCTGCGCGAGGGCGTCACCGCCTATACCGACCCGCTGCCGCAGGCGCTGGTGCTGACCGCCATCGTGATTTCATTCGGCATGACCGCGGTGGTGGTGATGATGGCACTGGGCAGCTTCATCGAGGGGGGCGACGACCGCATCGACCTGCCCCGCCGCGACCGCGAGGGGCCGGGCGCATGAACCACTGGCTTGTCGTCCCCGTCGTGCTGCCGGCGTTCGCCGGCCCGCTGATCGTGCTGGGAATGCGGCACGACCTTGTGCTGCAACGGGTGTTTTCCACCGCCGCCACCGCCGCGCAGCTGTTGCTGGCGCTGTGGCTCTTGCTGCAATCCATGGGCGGAGACATCCAGGTCTACCGCCTGGGCAGCTGGGCCGCGCCCTTTGGCATCGTGCTGGTGCTGGACCGGCTGGCGGCGCTGATGCTGGTGCTGGCGGGGGTGCTGGGGCTGGTGATCCAGCTTTACGCCATCGGCTCGGGCTGGGACCGGCGCGGGCGGCATTTCCATTCGCTGTGGCAGTTCCAGCTGATGGGGATCAACGGCGCTTTCCTGACCGGAGACGCCTTCAACCTGTTCGTGCTGTTCGAGATCCTGCTGATCGCCAGCTACGGCCTGATGATCCATGCCGGGGGCGAACTGCGCCTGCGCGCCGGTGTGCAATATGTGGTCTACAACCTGCTGGGCTCGTCGCTGTTCCTGGCGGCGCTGGGGACGCTGTATTCGGTCACCGGCACGCTGAACATGGCCGACATGGCCGCCAAGGTGGCGCAGATGCCGGCCGAGGACACCGCGCTGTTGCGGGTGGGCGCGGTGCTGCTGATGCTGGTCTTTGCCGTCAAGGCGGCGTTGGTGCCGCTGCATTTCTGGCTGCCCGCGACCTATGCCCGCGCGCCGGGGCCGGTGGCGGCGCTGTTTGCCATCATGACCAAGGTCGGGATCTACGGGATCATCCGCTTTTTCACGCTGGTCTTTCCCCCCGGCAGCGCGATCGGCCAGTTCGCGGCGGACATCCTGCTGCCGGCGGCGCTGGTCACGCTGGTCGTGGGACAGTTGGGCGTGCTGGGCGCACGGCACATGGGGCGGATGACCGCCTTTGCGGCGCTGGGGTCGGTCGGGACGGTGATGGTCGCGGTGGCGCAGTTCCAGCCGGCCGGGCTGGCCGCCGGGATCTGGTATCTGGTGCATTCGACGCTGGCCACGGCGGCACTGTTCCTTGCGGTGGACCTGATCGGCACCCGGCGGCAGGGCGGCAGCCTGTGGCTGCGCCCCGCGCCCCCCATCGCGCAGGCCGGCATCGTCGCCGCGCTGTATTTCGCCGCCGCCATCGCCATGGCCGGGCTGCCGCCGCTGTCGGGCTTTCTTGGCAAGCTGGCGGTGCTGCAATCCGTGCGCGGGGGCGACATGACGGCGGTGATCTGGGCGGTGATCCTGATTACCTCGCTGTTCGGCATCGTGGGGATGACGCGGGCAGGCTCGGTGGTGTTCTGGAAGGCGCATGAGGCCGGGGATTTCCCCCCCGACCCCGGCGGCCCCGATGAACCGCAACCGGCCGAGCCGGGCTTTCCGTCCGCCGCGCTGGCGCTGACCGCGGTGGGCGCGCTGATCGCCGCCATGGTGGTGCTGACCGTGCTGGCCGGGCCGATGATGCGTTTCGCGCAGGACACCGCCGCGCAGCTGAGCGACCCGCAGCCTTATATCGAGGCCGTGCTGGAACGGCAGGAAGGGGTGAAGTGATGTTCCGCCGTATCCTTCCGCATCCGGTGCTGTCGCTGTTCGTGGCGCTGACCTGGATGCTGCTGGTCAACCGCTTCGCCTGGGGCTCGTTGCTGTTCGCGCTGCTGCTGGGGCTGATCATCCCCATCATCACCGAAAGCTACTGGCCCGACCGCGCCCGCATCCGCAACCCGCTGGGCATCGCGGCCTATATCGCGGTCGTCCTGCACGACATCATCAAGGCCAACATCGACGTGGCGAAAATCGTGCTGTTCAAGCCCTCGCGCGAACTGCAACCGGCGTGGCTGGTGGTGCCGCTGGACATCACCACCCCCGAGGCCATCGCCGTGCTGATGGGCACCATCACCCTGACCCCCGGCACCGTCAGCTGCGACCTGGCCGAGGACGGCAGCGCGCTGCTGGTCCACGCGCTGCATTGCCCCGACCCGCAAGGCAGCATCGACGAAATGAAGTCCCGCTACGAGGCCCGCCTGAAGGAGATCTTCCTGTGAGCATCCTCGACCTGGCGCTGCTGTTCGCCTTTGGCTGCTTTTCGCTGGCGCAGCTTCTGTGCCTGTATCGCGTGGTCCGCGCCACCGGTTTTTCCGACCGGGTGCTGGCGCTGGACACCATGGCGATCAACATGATCGCGCTGCTGACGCTGTTCGGCATCCAGCGCGGCGCGCAGGTCTATTTCGAGGCCTCGATGCTGTTTGCCATGGTCGGGTTCATCTCGACCGTCGCCTTCGCCAAGTTCATCCTGCGGGGGGACATCATCGAATGAGCATCCTCGGCGAAATCCTGATCGCGGCGCTGCTGGTATCGGGCGGCTTTTTCGGGCTGGTCGGCGCCTGGGGGCTGGTGCGGCTGCCCGACATGATGACGCGGCTGCACGGGCCGACCAAGGCGGCGACGCTGGGGGTGGGGTCGGTGCTGATGGCCTCGATGCTGCATTTCTGGCTGCATTACGGCATCCTCAGCTGGCACGAGCTGCTGATTACCCTGTTCGTGCTGATCACCTCGCCCATCACCGGGCTGTTCATCGCCAAGGCGCATATGCACCTGTCCTGGGACCGCGACGAGCTGCCGCGCCCGCCCTCGGGGGCCGAGTGGAGCACTTACGGCAAGGGCGCGGAAAACAGCCCCATCGTGACGGTGGACGGGCCGGAAAAATCCCGCGAGTGAGGGGCCACCACGGCGCTGCCCCTCTGCATTTCCGGGCGCAAGACCGGCATCCGCTTTTGCTGGGAATGCCTTAGCGCCGCGGGTGGGCGGCGCGATGGACGGCCAGCAGATGCGCGTCATCGACGCCGGTATAGACCTGCGTGGTGGACAGGCTGGCGTGGCCCAGCAACTGCTGGATGGTGCGCAGATCGCCCCCCGCCGACAGCAGATGCGTGGCGAAACTGTGGCGCAGCGCGTGGGGGGTGGCGGTTTCCGGCAGCCCCAGCGACTGCCGCAACGAGGCCATGGCGCCCTCGATCGCGCCCGCGTTCAGCCGCCTGCCCCGCACCCCGAAAAACAGCGGCCCCTCGGGCGTCTGCGGCCAGGGGCACAGCCGCAGATATGCAGCCACCGCATCGCGCGCGGCCGGCAGCACTGGCACGACCCGTTCCCGCCCGCCCTTGCCGCGGATCAGCAGCGATTCGCCCAGCGGCCAGTCGACGCCGTTCAGGGCCAGCGCCTCTCCGATGCGCAGCCCCAGCCCGTAAAGCAGCGTCAGCACCGCCACGTCGCGGGCGGCGACCCAGGGCGTGGGGTGATGCGCGCCCGCCAGATCCAGCACGGCGCGGGCCTGATCGGGGGCGATGGGGCGCGGCAGGCTGCGAAGGTAGCGCGGGCTGCGGGTGGACAGGGCGCGGCTGGCGTCGAACCCCTCAACGTCGCTGAGCCAGCGCAGAAAGGACCGCACCGCCGACAGCCGCCGCGCAAGGCTGCGCGCCGACAGTCCGCGCGCCCGCTCGGCTGCGGCAAAGCCGCGCAGGTCGGTCTGGGTCAGTTCCGCCAGCCCTCGGGGCAGCGCCGGGGTGCCATGATAGCCGCCCAGGAACCCCAGGAACGCCAGCAGATCGCCCTGATAGGCGGTGATCGTGTGGTCCGAGCGCCCGCGCAGCGCCCGCTCGCTGTCCAGCCAGCGCGCCAGCGCGTCGGCCATGGCGGGGGCCAGCGCCAGCGGCACCGGGCCCGCGCCGGTCATTCCCGCAGCCAGCCGATCAGCACCAGCCGCAGCGCCTGCGCGAAAAACCGCAGCAGGTCGGTGGCCTGCGCCGGGGAAAACCGCGACGGGTCCAGCGAGCCCATCACCAGCAGCGCCGGCCTTGTGTCCGGGCCCAGGTCCAGCGGCAGCAGCGCCTCGGAGGCGACCTCGGTCCCGTGGACCGGCCGGGTTTCGGCGCTGGCGCGGCGCAGAACGATGTCATCGCCGCGCGGCGCCTTGCGCCCGGCGGCGACGATCCGCCCGACACTGCCCGCGGGCACCACCACCAGCGGCCCGCCATCGCCCGCCACCGGCGCGGTTTCGGCCGATTCCATCACCAGCCTCAGCGTCTCGACCCGCAGGATCGGGGCCACGTCGGTTTCCAGCGCCTCAAGGAAGCCGGCGAAATCCACCGGTTCCAGCAGCGACAGCACGGCGCGGTGGATGGTCTGCGTCCCCGCCTGGTTTTCATAGGCGGCCGAGATCACGCTTTCATGCGCCGTTTCCAGCCGGTCAAGCCGATGCTCAAGCGCCTCCATCGCGCGGCCGCGGATGTCGATGACATTCTCGCCCAGCTCGGCTTCGCGCGCGGCGACCAGCGCGCGCATCAGGTCGCGGTCGGACAGGATCAGCGCCGGGTCGGCCAACAGGCGGTCGCGGGTGGCTTCGTCCAGCGGCCCGGTCATGCGCCGATCTTCTGCCCGGTCTTGGCCCAGTCGGCGTTGAACAGGTCCAGCCCCTTGTCGGTCAGCACGTGGTTCGCCATCGCCTTGATGACCGAGGGCGGCGCCGTGATCACGTCGGCGCCGACGCGGGCACATTCGATCACATGGTTGACCGAGCGGATCGAGGCCGCCAGCAGGTTCGTTTCATAGCCGTAGTTGTCGTAGATCTGGCGGATGTCGGCGATCAGCTCCATCCCGTCCAGGCCGATGTCGTCCAGCCGGCCGATGAAGGGGCTGATGAAGGTGGCGCCGGCCTTGGCCGCCAGCAGCGCCTGCGCCGGCGAAAAGCACAGGGTGACGTTGACCATGTGGCCGTCGTCGCTCAGCGCCTTGCAGGCTTTCAGCCCGTCCCAGGTCAGCGGCACCTTGACAGTGACGTTGGGGGCGATCTGCGCCAGGTGCTTGCCCTCGCGGATCATGCCCTCGGCGTCCGAGGCGACGACCTCGGCCGAGACCGGGCCGGGGACCAGATCGCAGATCTCGCGCGTGACCTCGGCGATGTCGCGGCCGGACTTGAGGATCAGCGACGGGTTGGTCGTCACCCCGTCCACCATGCCCAGTTCGTGCAATTCGCGGATCGCGGCGATGTCGGCGGTATCGACGAAGAATCTCATGGGGGCACCTGTGCTGACCGAAAGGGTTGGCCGGGGTTTATCGCAGATGGGGGCGGG
>JAZIHR010000169.1:0-5604 GCA_036678445.1 Alphaproteobacteria bacterium | reverse complement strand
CGGCTGCACCGGCCCCGGTTACCGCGACGGCGCTGCCGGGCACGGTCAAGCCGCTTTACGCCCGCACCATCCGCGTCGGCGGCGACTGCACCGAATACGCCACCGCACAGGCCGCGCAGACCGAGTTCATCTTGCGCGGCGGGCCCGAGCGTGACCCGCTGGGGCTGGACCCGGACGGCGACGGCAACGCCTGCGGCTATCGCCCCGGGATGTGATGGCGCCCCGGATGTGATGCCGCCCCCCTCGCCGAACCACTCGGCCCGGCGCGATGGGCTAGGGCCCGCGCTGATCGTGATCCATTATACCGGCATGGCGTCGCTGGCTGACGCCCGCGCCCGGCTGTGCGACCCCGCGGCCGAGGTCTCGGCCCACTGGCTGATCGCCCCCGACGGCACCACCGAAACGCTGGTTCCCGAAAACCGTCGTGCCTGGCACGCCGGCGCGGGCAGCTGGCGCGGAGTGGGCGACGTGAACTCGCGCTCGATCGGGATCGAACTGCACAACCCCGGCGACCGCCCGTTCCCGCAGCCGCAGATGCAGGCGCTGGAAACCCTGCTGGCCGCGATCATGGCGCGCTGGGACATTCCCCCGCACGGGGTGATCGCCCATTCCGACATGGCGCCGGACCGAAAATCCGACCCCGGCCCGCGCTTCGACTGGGGGCGGCTGGCGCGGCAGGGGCTGGCGCTGGCCCCCGCCGGCCTGCCCGATCCGCCCGGCCCGCTGGCGCCGATGCTCGACCGCATCGGCTATCCGCCGGCGGATCCCGACACACGCCTGTCCGCGTTCCGGCTGCGCTTCTGCCCGTGGAATGCGGGGCCGGAAAACGACCTCGACCGCCGCACCGCCGCCGGGGTGCTGGCCGCCCTGCCCGCGCCCGATTCCGCGCTGCCGGTCTACAAGGTGCTGCGCGCGGACGAATGGGCCACGCTGCAAGCGCAGGGCGAAACCGCCGGCGCCCCGGTCGATCTGGCCGACGGCTATGTGCATCTGTCCACCGCCGCGCAGCTGTCGGAAACGCTGGCCAAGCATTTTGTGGGCGAGCGCGGGCTGCACCTGCTTTCCTGCGATGCCGCCGCCCTTGGCCCGGCGTTGCGGTGGGAACCCTCGCGCAAAGGCGCGCTGTTTCCGCATCTTTACCGCCCCCTGCGGCTGGCCGACCTGATGTGGCACCGCCCGCTGCCCCTTGGCCCCGACGGCCACCACCAGACCGGAGAGCTGTGATGTCCCTGATCGAACGCGCGGGGCTGGCCGCCCTGCATCGGCTGGACCCTGAACGCGCCCACGACCTGTCGATCCGCGCGCTGGAGACGGGGCTGGTGCCGCTGCCGGGACAGGCCTTCACCTCGGCGCGGCTGGCGACGACCCTTGCCGGGATGGCGCTGCCGAACCCGGTCGGGCTGGCCGCCGGTTACGACAAGAACGCCCGCGTGGTCGGGCCGCTGACCCGCGCCGGTTTCGGCTTTGTCGAGGTCGGCGCCGCCACCCCGCGCCCCCAGCCCGGCAACCCGAAACCGCGGCTGTTCCGCCTGACCGAAGACCGCGCGATCATCAACCGCTTCGGCTTCAACAACGAGGGCGCGGATGCGATCTGCGCCCGTCTTGCCGCCCGCAAGCATGGCCCGGTGCCGGTCGGGCTGAACATCGGCGCCAACAAGGACAGCGCCGACCGCGCGGCGGATTTCGCCCATGTCGCCAGCCTGGCCGCGCCGAGCGCGGATTTCCTGACCATCAACGTCAGTTCCCCCAACACCGAAAAGCTGCGCGACCTGCAAGGGGCGCGGGCGCTGGCGGCGCTGATCCGGGGTGTGCTGGATGCGCGCGACGCCTCGGGCGCGCGGCCGCCGGTGTTCGTCAAGATCGCCCCCGACCTGGACGATGCCGCGTTGGCGGAACTGGCAGCGGTGTTGCGTGACAGCGGCATCGACGGCGCCATCGCCACCAATACCACGCTGACCCGCGACGGGCTGGCATCGCGCCACGCGAGCGAGGCCGGCGGGCTGTCCGGCGCGCCGCTGTTTGCGCTGTCGACAAGGATGCTCGCCCGGCTTTACCGGCATCTGGACGGGAAACTGCCGATCATCGGGGTCGGCGGCATTGGTTCCGTGGACGAGGCATGGGCCAAGCTCGAGGCCGGCGCATCAGCCGTCCAGATCTACAGCGCGCTGATCTATCAGGGATTTTCGCTGGCCGACCGCATCGCGCGCGGGCTGGACGCGCGGCTGAGGGGGGAAAACACCACGCTCGCGGCGCTGACCGGCAGCGCCGCCGACCGCTGGGCCTCGTAAGGCCCCGCGGCTAAGGCCCCGCGGCGCTTAAACGATCCCTTCCAGCCCGATGATCTGCTCCATCGTGTCCGAGGGCGTGTCGCAGCCCGCGTCGCCCACGATCCGCGCCGGCACCCCGGCCACGGTCTTGCAGGGCGGGATGTCGGTCAGCACCACCGAGCCCGCCGCCACCCGGCTGTGATGGCCGACCGAGATATTGCCCAGCACCTTGGCCCCGGCGCCGATCATCACCCCCTCGCCGATCTTGGGGTGGCGGTCGCCGTCCTCTTTGCCGGTGCCGCCCAGCGTCACCGAATGCAGCATCGACACGTTATCGCCGACCACCGCGGTTTCGCCGATCACGATGGAATGGGCGTGGTCGATCATCACCCCGGTGCCGATCCGCGCGGCCGGGTGAATATCGACGCCGAACACCTCGGAACAGCGCATCTGCACGAAATACGCCATGTCGCGGCGGTCGTTGTCCCATAGCCAGTGCCCGATGCGGTATGCCTGCAACGCCTGGAATCCCTTGAAGAACAGCATCGGCTGCATCAGCCGGTGGCAGGCGGGGTCGCGTTCATAGACGGCGCGCAGGTCGGCCTCGGCCGCGTGTTCCAGCGCCGGGCTGCGGCGATGGGCATCGTCGGCGATCTCGCGCAGGATCTGCTCGCTCATCTCGCCTGAGGTCAGCTTCAGCGAGAACCGATAGGCCAGCGCGGCGCGAAAGCTCTGGTGGTGCAGCAGCCCGGCGTGGATCAGCGCGCCCAGCAGCGGCTCGGCCTGCACGGCGGCGGCGGCCTCGGCCTGGATATGCGGCCACAGCCCGTCGGCCGGGACCGCGGGCTTCCTGAAAGCCTGAGCGTCCATGTCTCCATCCATGCCGCGGCTCCTTTTTCCTTCGATGGTTCTCATCTAGGGCACCTGACCGGCAACCGGAAGGCTTGGCCGCATTCCGGGCGCCCCGATCGGCCACGGCCCCGCCGCGCAACAGACCCCTACGGCGCCGACAGATTCACGCAGGCGACGGACCAGCCTCCCGGGGCGGCGTCGATCACCGTCAGCGACAGCGGCGCCACCCGAAAGGCCAGCGCCGCCCCGATACCCGAACCTGCCCCGCCCAGGGCGCGCGCCAGCCCCGCCCGCACCGTGCCGGCATGGGCCACCACGGCGACCCGTTCGCCGCCGGCCGCCCATGCCTCCAGCGCCGGAATGGTGCGCGCGCACAGCGCGGCGAAGCTTTCGCCCCCATGCGGCGCCGCCTGCGCCAGCACCTCTGCGTCCAGCACCCCCAGATCGGGCAGCCCGTCCAGGGCCAGCCCCTCCCACTTGCCGAAATCCTGTTCCCACAGCCGGGCATCTTCTTCCACCTCGGCGCCGGGCCACAGCGCCGCCGCTGTATCCCGGCAGCGCCGCGCCGGGCTGCAAACCACCCGCGCCACCGGCCCGGCCAGCGCCGCCAGCCGCCGCGCCGCGGCCGGATCCACCACCGCCGCCACATCGCGCCGCCCCGCCAGCCGTCCGGGGTCCGCAAGCGGCGCATGCCGGATCAGCAGCAGCGTTCCAGTCAGAAGGCTCGGGTTCCGGGTCACTGTTTCCATCTTTCAGCGTCGGCGAGGTTGTGCTTTGTCCCGTCCCGGCGGACAACCCCCCAACCGAACCTTGCCCCGGATGAACACGGCATGACCCGCATCACCCTTCTGACCGGAGGCGCCCGTTCCGGCAAAAGCCGCCTGGCCGAGGCCGAGACCCGCGCGCTCTGCCGTCCCGGCCAGCGCCCGCTTTATATCGCCACGGCCGAACCGGGGGACCCCGAGATGGAAACCCGCATCCAGGCCCACCGCGCCAGCCGCGGCCCGGAATGGGATGACCTGCATGTTCCGCTCGACCTTGGCCCCGCGCTTGACGCCAGTGACGGGCGCGGGCCGCGGCTGGTCGACTGCCTGACGCTGTGGCTCAGCAACCTGATGCTGGGCGGCCACGACATTGACGCGGCGACCGAGACGCTGCTGGAGGCGCTGTCGCGCCAGCGCGACCCGGTGGTGATCGTCACCAACGAGGTCGGGCTGGGCATCGTCCCCGACAATGCGCTGGCGCGGTCCTTCCGCGACGCGGCGGGGTTTCTCAACCAGCGGGTGGCGGGGGCCGCCGACCGGGTGGCGCTGGTCGCCTGCGGCCTGCCCCTGACGCTCAAGGGCGGCCCGCTGACGCAAGCAAAGGACCGTCCATGAAAGACCTGACCGAAACCGCCGCGCACACCCGGTTCGACCACGACAGTGCCGCGCAGGCCCGCACCCGGCAGGACAGCCTGACCAAGCCGCAGGGCTCGCTGGGCCGGCTGGAAGAACTGGCCCTGTTCATGGCCGGCTGGCGCGCCACCCCGCGCCCGCGGATCGACCGCGCGCAGCTGGTGGTCTTTGCCGGCAACCACGGCGTCTGCGCGCAGGGCGTCAACCCCTTCCCGCAAGAGATCACCGCCCTGATGGTGCAGAACTTCCGCTCGGGCGGCGCGGCGGTGAACCAGCTTGCACGGGTGGCGGGGGCGGAACTGTCGGTGGTGGCGCTGGACCTCGACCGCCCCACGGCGGACTTCACCCAAGGTCCGGCGATGACCGCGGCCGAACGCGACCAAGCGATGGCGCAGGGTGCGGCGGCCGTCGATCCCGCCGCCGACGTGCTGGCGCTGGGGGAAATGGGCATCGGCAATTCGACCGTTTCAGCCGCGCTGTGCCTTGCGCTGTTCGGGGGGCGCGCCGAGGACTGGACCGGCGCCGGCACCGGCGCCGAGGGCGACACCATGGCACGCAAGATCGCCGCCGTCGCCACCGGCGCCACCCGCCATCAGGGGCTGTCGCCGCTCGACCTGCTCGCCGCGATCGGAGGCCGCGAGCAGGCGGCGATCTGCGGCGCCATCCTTGCCGCCCGCGCCGCGCGGATCCCGGTGCTGCTGGACGGCTTCATCTGCTGCGCCGCCGCCGCCGTGCTGCACGCGCAGGATCCCGCGCTGCTGGACCACTGCCTGATCGCCCACGCCAGCGCCGAACCCGGCCACGCGCCGCTGGTCGAACGCCTTGGCAAGCGCCCGCTTCTGTTGCTGGACATGCGCCTGGGCGAAGGCTCCGGCGCCGCCGTCGCCCTGTCGCTGCTGCGCCACGCGCTGGAAATGCACGACGGCATGGCCACCTTTGCCGAGGCCGGAATCGCGTGACCCTCCGCCTGCACCGCCGCGCGTCCGAGGCCACCCTGGCGCTGGCCATGCTTACCCGGCTGCCGGTCCCGCATCTGCGCGACTGCCCGCAGGTCGGGGCCTCGGCCTGGGCGTGGCCGCGGAGGTACC
>JAZIHR010000168.1:0-5623 GCA_036678445.1 Alphaproteobacteria bacterium | reverse complement strand
CCCCGCATCCGCCCCGCCCCGCATCGGCAGGTGGCCGGGGCGCTTTTCCAGACAGGCGGCGGCGTTATCCTGCGGGATGGAAATGGTCGTGGATGGTGCGGGCCAGCGCGACCGAGATGCCCTCGACCGCCTGTAGATCGGCCAGCCCGGCGTTCGACACCGCCTTGGCGCTGCCGAAATGCGCCAGCAGCGCGCGTTTGCGGGCCGCGCCGACGCCGGGGATTTCGTCCAGAGGGTTCGCCATTGCCTGTTTCGTGCGCCGGGCGCGGTGGGTGCCGATGGCCCAGCGGTGGGCCTCGTCCCGCAGGCGCTGGGTGAAATACAGCACCGGGTCGTTCATCGCCAAGGCCTTGGGGCGCATCCCGGGGCGGTGGAACACCTCTTTGCCGTGGTCGCGGTCCTCGCCCTTGGCAACGCCGATCAGGGGAATGTCCTCGACCCCCAGTTCGGCCAGGATCCCCGCCACCGCCGACACCTGCCCGGCGCCGCCGTCGATCAGCAGCAGGTCGGGCCAGGCCTCGGACACGCGGTCCGGGTCTTCCTTGAGCAAGCGGGAAAACCGCCGGGTCAGAACCTCGCGCATCATGCCGAAATCGTCGCCGGGGGTAATCTCGGTGCCCTTGATGTTGAACTTGCGATACTGGCTTTTCATCCAGCCCTCGGGGCCGGCGACGATCATGCCGCCGACCGGGGCCGCGCCCTGAATGTGGCTGTTGTCGTAGACCTCGATGCGGCGCGGCACCACCGGCAGCTCGAACGCCTCGGCCAGACCTTCCAGCAGCCGCCGCTGGGTCGCGCTTTCCGCCAGCCGGCGGGCCAGGCTTTCGCGGGCGTTGCGCAGCGCGTTGGCGACCAGATCAGCCTTTTCCCCGCGCTGCGGCACCCCCAGCGCCACCCGCCGCCCGGCGCGGTCGGACAGCAGCCGGGCCATCAGATCCGCATCCTCGACCGCATCGCTCAGCAGGATCAGCCGCGGCGGCAGCTTGTCGGCGTAGAACTGCGCCAGGAACGCCTGCATGATCTCGGCCGGCGATTCGGAACCACCAGTGCGCGGGTAGAAATCGCGGTTCCCCCAGCTTTGATTGCCGCGGATGAAGAACACCTGCACGCAGGCCTGCCCGGCGTCCAGATGCAGCGCCACCACGTCGGCCTCGGGGACGGCCTTGGGGTTGATCGCCTGAACCGACTGCACCGCGGTCAGCGCCTTGATCCGGTCGCGCAGCGCGGCGGCGCGTTCGTATTCCATCGCCTCGGACGCCTCGGCCATCTCGGCCGCCAGCCGGGTCTGCACCGAGGTCGATCGCCCTTGCAGGAACCGCTCGGCATCCGCGACCAGCCCGGCATACTCGGTTTCGGGGATCCGCCCGACGCAGGGCGCGCTGCACCGCTTGATCTGATACAGCAGGCAGGGCCGGGTGCGCGAGGCAAAGGTCGAATCGGTGCAGGACCGCAGCAGGAACACCCGCTGCAACTGGTTCAGCGTCCGGTTCACCGCGCTGGCGCTGGCGAAGGGGCCGTAATAATCGCCCTTTTCCGATTTCGCGCCGCGGTGCTTCTTGATTTGCGGGAACGGGTGGTTGCGGGTGACAAGGATGTTCGGGAACGACTTGTCGTCGCGCAGCAGCACGTTGTAGCGCGGCTTGAGCTGCTTGATGAGGTTCTGTTCCAGCAGCAGCGCCTCGGTCTCGGTCCGGGTGCTCAGGAACATCATGCTGACGGTTTCGCGGATCATCCGCGCGATCCGCGCCGAATGACCCGAGGGGCGGGCGTAGTTCGATACCCTCGCCCGCAGGTTGCGCGCCTTGCCGACGTAAAGCACCACCCCCGTCGCATCCAGCATCCGATAGACCCCGGGGCTGGAATCGAGCCTGCGGCAGTAATCCGCGATCAGCCGGTGGCCGGTCAGCGGAGAATCGGGGCGCTCGGTCTTGGGTGCGGTGTCGTCCATGGGCTTAAGGAAGTGATTCCGTTTTCAGCCTGCAAGACGGGGCGGGATGCAAGCAGATATGAGTCCACGGAATCTGTGGATAACTCTGTGGAATGGCTGCGGAAGCATGCTCTCTGGATCAGCTATTCCTAGGCTTTCTCCGGTTTGCCCAAAAAAGAGGCAGCTTTGCAAGCGACTGTTTTCCATCGTTTTTCTTCTTATCCGCCGCAAGCGGATGATTCCCTTGAAGGATTCGTGACAGCCGGAGGGCCGGCGCGGCCGTGGTGGACAAAGTGCCGCGACGTCGCCGCCGAGGGGGCGGCTAGTCGCCGATGATGTCAGGGGTCTGCCAGGCCAGATGCTGGCCGCCATCGACGCAGATCAGCTGCCCCGTTACCGCCCGCGCGTCCAGAAGATACAGCAAGGCGCGGGCGATGTCATCCGCGTCGGCGCCGCGTTGCAGGATGGTGGCGGCGCGCTGGCGGGCGAAATGCCCGGCGCTTTGCCGGGCGCCCTGCATGGTGGGGCCGGGGCCGATGGCGTTGACGCGAATCCACGGCGCCAGCGCCTGCGCCGAGGTCCGGGTCAGCGCCCACAGCCCGGCCTTGGCCAGCGAATAGGTGATGAATTCGGGCGTCGGTTTCAGCACCCGCTGGTCGATCAGGTTGACGATCAGCCCGTGGGCCTGCGGCTCGGGGCCCGCGTGGGGCGAGGGCGGCAGTTGCCGCGCGAATGCCTGTGTCAGGATGAACGGAGCCCGCAGGTTCGAGCCGATATGCCGGTCCCAGCTTTCCCGGGTCGCGGTCGAGATATTGTCGTATTCAAAGATCGAGGCATTGTTGACCAGCACCGTCAGCGGCCCCATCGCCGCCGCAACGGCCGGAATCAGCGCCTCGGTCGCGGCATCGTCCAGCAGGTCGGCGCGAAAGATGCGGGCGTTGACGCCCAGGGCGCTTGCCTCGGCGGCGGTGGCCTCGGCCTCGGCCCCGGACCCCAGGTAGTGGATCGCGACGTCGTGGCCGCGGTCGGCCAGCGCCAGCACCATCGCCCGCCCCAGCCGGCGCGCGCCGCCGGTGACAAGCGCCACCCCTTTACCGGCCAAGAGGCAGCCCCAGGATGCGGGCGATCACCCGGCGGAAACCGGGGCCAAAGGCCAGTGCCATCGCCACCATGATCAGCAGGAACAGAACGACGATCTTCAGCATCTCAGCCCCCCGGGGTCAGGCGCGCGAAAGCCGCCCGTTCGGCCGCCGCATCCAGGATGTCGTCGGCCGAGATGCCGAAGCGACGCAGGAACGGGGTGCGCAGCCCGTAGGTCACGAACTGCACGTCCTTGCCGAAAAGATCGCGCATGACGGGTTCAAGATGGCCGATCCCGTCGGCAAGGCCAAGCTCGACCGCCTGCTGGCCGACCCAGACCTCCCCGGTGAACAGGTCATGGCCGCCGGTCAGCCGGTTGCCGCGCCGCGCCTGAACCTGATCCTTGAAGGCGGCGTGGATGGGCTCCAGCAGCCGGTGCAGGCGGGCGATATCCTCGGGTTGTTCGGGGCGGAACGGGTCCAGCCAGGCCTTGGCGGTGCCGGCGGTGTGGATGCGCCGCTCGATCCCGTGGCGGGCGATGAAGTCCGCAAAGCCGAAGCTGGACGAGATCACTCCGATCGAGCCGATGACCGAGGCGTGGTCGACCCAGATCCGGTCCGCCGCGGTGGCCAGCCAGTACCCGCCCGAGGCCGCGACATCCTCGACGAAGACATGGACCGGGACGCCGTGGTGGGTGGCCAGCCGGCGGATGCGGGCCGCGATCAGCGAGGTCTGCACCGGAGAACCGCCGGGCGAGTTCAGCGCAATGGCAACCGCCGCTGGCCTGCGGCGCTTGAAGGCACGGTTCAGCAGCGGTGCCAGCCCGGCATCGGACAACCCGACCGCGCCGGCGCGGGCCGCTGCGCCGATGGCGCCCTGAAGGCGGATGACAGAGACGACGGGGCGCCGTGGCGACAGGAACGGGATGCGCATGACAAGGCAGATAAGCGCCGCCACGGCTGCCGGCAAGCGCCGTCATGCCGGCGGCGGCATCCCTGCGCCCCGCCGGCCCTTTTGCGCCTGCCGTGCCTCACTTGCCCGCGTCTCACCCCCCGGGCACAGCCGGCCCGATCGGCAGTTGCGCCTTTGCAACTTGCGCAGCGACTGGCCAGTCTGTCCACGCGATGCCGGCCGGTCGGGGAAACAGGGCAGGCCCACGCTGCCCGTGTCCGGGCAGGGGCAGGGGCTGGGCAGGGCAGGGCAGGGCTGTGCCGGACTGCCGCGACCTTGCCCGATGGTGCCGCGGCCGCTGCCCGGGGCCGGTTGCTGGGGCGCGGCGCTTGCGGCATGGCGCCGGAAAGATCGCACGTCCCCGAAAATGCAGAACGCGCCCCGATGGGGCGCGTTCCGGTGGCTTGCCAGTATGCGGTCAGCGGTCGCTGCCGTTGGCCTCGTCGCGGTGCTTGATCGGCCACCACAGGCGCTTGTTGGTCAGATACAGCAGCACCGTCAGCACGATCAGGAACAGGACCGCGACCAGCCCGGACTGCTTGCGCTCCATCATCTTGGGCTCGGCGGTCCACATCAGGAACGCGGCAACGTCCTGCGCGATGCTGTTCAGGTCGGTGGGCGAACCGTCCGCGTATTCGACCCGATCATCCGACAGCGGCGGCGCCATCGAGATCCAGCCGCCCGGGAAGGCGGTGTTCCCATAAAGCACCGTGCCGGCCTGCTCCATCTCTTCGCCGGTGTAGCCGGTCAGGATCGAGTAGATGTATTCCGGCCCGCCGATTCCATGGAACAACTGGTTGATGCCGGTCCCGTAGGGGCCATGGAAGCCGGCCCGGGCCTTGGCCATCAGTGACAGGTCCGGCCCCATGCCCTCGCCCGCGACGGTCGGGAACATGTCGGTCGGTTCGCGCGGGCGCTCGTCATCCAGTTCGGGGTCGAAGATGGACAGCTCTGCCGCATAGGCGCGGGTCTGGTCTGCCGGCAGGCCGGGGCCGTTGGGGTCGGACAGGGTGCGCAGCGGCACCTGTTTCATCCCGTGGCAGCCCGAGCAGACCTCGGTATAGACCTGCAAGCCGCGCTGGAGCTGGAACTGGTCGTATTTCCCGAACGGCCCTTCGAAGCTGAAGGAAACGTCGTGGATGACCTGCACCGGCGTGGCCGGCTTGGGCGCCGCGGCCTCGTCGGTCTGGGGGGCGCTTTCAGGGGCAGTGGTGTCCCCGGCGTCCTCTGCCGGAGCAGCTTCCTCGGCAGGAGTTTCGGCAGGCGCTTCCTCTGCGGTGGCGTCGGCTTGGGCCGCGGGCTCGGCCTCGGCCTCGGCGGCGGGCTCTTGGTCAGCGGCGGTTTCTTCCGCCGGGGCTTCGGCCTCGGCGGTCGGTTCGGCAGTGGCCTCGGTCGCGGCATCCGCTGCGGGCTCTGCCGCCACTGGTGCTTCCGCGGCGGGCGCTTCCGCAGCGGGTTCCGGGGCCGCCGGTTCCTCGACCACCGATTCCGGGGCTGCCGGTTCGGTGGTCAGCGGTGCGGCCGTCTGCGGGGCGGCCTCGGCTGCGGGCTTGGGTTCCTCGGCTGCCGGTGCCGGTTCGGCGGCGGCAGGCGTTGCCGTATCGGCAGCCATGCCTGTTTGCGTGGCCGGAGCCTGCGCTGCGGCCGGGGCCGTCGGGGTTACGG
>JAZIHR010000167.1:0-5674 GCA_036678445.1 Alphaproteobacteria bacterium | reverse complement strand
GGCCCGGGGGCGCGAAGCCCCCGGTCGCGGCCGACCCGCGCTACACCCCCGCGCCGCTGCCGCTGCTGTGGCCTCTGCGCGTGGCCGTTTTTTATGTCTGGATCGCGCTGGTCACTGCCTTCATGGGGCTGTGGTGGCTGCCCAAGGTCCGGCGCGACCCGATGAACGCGCATGTGCTGCCGGTGATCTGGACCGGGCGGCTGCTGGCGGCGGCGCGGGCGATCCTGGGGGTTTCGGTCGAATTGCGCGGCACGCCGCCCACGGCCGACTGCGTCATCGCCGCCAAGCATCAAAGCTTCCTCGACATCCTCGCCATCGCCCACGCGGTGCCGCAATGCGCCTTCATCATGAAGCGCGAGGTGCTGCGGGTGCCGATCATGGGCTATTACGCGCGCAAGGCCGGCTGCATCCCCATCGACCGCGCGCGCGGGGCCGAGGCGATGACGCGGATCATCACGGAGATCGAGGCCTCGCGCGGGGACGAGGACGGGCTTGGGCAGCTGATCATCTACCCCGAGGGCACCCGCACCCGCCCGGGCGAGCGGCGCAAGTACAAGCACGGTGTCGGCAGCATCCAGCAGGCGACCGGGCTGGCCGTGCATCCGGTGGCGGTGAACTGCGGGATGTTCTGGCCACGCGACGGGCTGCGGGTGCGGCCGGGCCGTGCGGTGGTCCAGTTCCTTGACCCGATTCCGCCCGGGCTGACCGCCGTCGAAACCGTGCAGCGCGTCGAAACCGAGGTCGAGGCCGCCTCGGACCGTCTCATGCAAGAGGCCGGTTTCGGCCGGGAAGGGCACTGAGGCCACCGCGACCGCGCCCCCACTCCCGCCGGCGGCAGAGGCGCATCCGCAGGCGATCCGCAGCATCAGTGCCCGCGGATCAGCGGGCGGGCAGAGGGATCACGCCCAGACCGGCGCCCCCACCAGCGGCTTGAAGTTGCGCAACTGCCGCTCGATCAGCTTGCGGACCGGCTTGCCGCGCATCACCGGGCGGCAGGTCGGGGCCGGATCGCCGGCCAGCCCGGCGCCGACCAGGTCGGGAAACAGCGCCCGCAGTTCAGCCAGCGCGCCGCCGGTCATGCCCGACAGCGCCATCGGGCCAAGATGCAGCGATTCGGCCTCGGCCCCTTCGGCAAAGACGATCTCGTGGCGGTCGAACATCAGGTGCCAATAGCCGACGCTGTCGGTTTCGACCTGCTCGATCCCCGGGTGGCCCAGCAGATGCACGGCGGCGATCAGCACCTCGGGGGCGCCGGTCATCCGTTCCGCGATGGCCGAGCGCACCAGCAGCCGGTGCTGGGGCGACACCGTCAGGTCGCGCGCGGGCATCCCCGGCCCCAGCGCCCCGGCCGCGACCCGGATCGGGTGCAGCCGCGGGTTCCTGGCCAGTTCACGGGGCGCAAGCTGCCGCCCGCCCAGCCAGCGCAACGGCTGCATCCCGTGGTCGCGGGTGCGGATCATGTCGCCGACCCGCAGCAGATGCACCGGTCGCGGCCCCTGGTCGGTGTCGATCAGCGTGCCGGTGGTGAAACAGACCGCCTCGGGCTTCACGTCGATGGTGAAATGGTTGTCTTTGCTCATTGGGCTCCAAAACCAAAACTGCTGGTTTTCGATCATGCGGATCGTGAAGTCCTTGATGATGCTGTTATGGGGAACATATTCGTCAAAGGGCACCAGCAGGCGCATCGTGTTGCCGGGATCGTCGGTCGACTCCAGATTGATGACAACTCCCTGAAGGTCGTGATAGGTGCGGTGTTCGTCATATATCTCTAACGTCGCCTGCGCCTCGAAATACGTCACGCTGGTAACGGCATAATTCGTATCGCTTACCAGCAGCGTATCACCCGCCTGCAGCAGGGTCGGAAGCATCTGCTGCCACTCGATCGGTTCGATCGTGTCTGAAATCTGATGGGTGCCGCCGGGGCGGCCCTGTGGCTTGACCACCGCCCCCACCAGTGTTTCCGGTCCCGTAAAGATGCTGGCGTCGTAAAGATAGGCCATTTCCGCCCCCGTTTGTGGTTGCGGAAAGGTTAAGCGAGGAAAGGTTAACAGGCGGTTAAGCGGCGCCGGAAAAATCTATTCCCGCAGCCGCCACCCGGTCAGGAAGATCCAGCGGATCGCCGCCAGCAGCACCACGATCATCAGCGCCACCGCGCCCAGCGACACCCCCACCGGCACGTCGGCGATGCCGAAGAACGACCAGCGGAAACCGGACACCAGGTAAAGCACCGGGTTCAGCCGCGCCACCTGTTCCCAGAACGGCGGCAGCATCGAGGCCGAATAGAAAGCGCCCCCCAGGAACACCAGCGGCGTGATCACCATCATCGGCACGATCTGCAACTGCTCGAAATTCTTCGCCCACAGACCCAGGATAAAGCCCAGCAGCGAAAACCCGGTCGCGGTCAGCACCAGGAACCCCAGCATCCAGAACGGATGCGCGACATGCACGCCGACAAAGAAGAAACTGGTCAGCAGGATGATCAGGGCAATCAGGATCGCCTTGCTGGCGGCGGCACCGACAAAGCCCAGCATCACCTCGGCCCAGCCGGCGGGCGCGACCAGATATTCGTAGATCGTCCCCGAGAACTTGGGAAAGAAGATGCCGAAACTGGCGTTGGCCACCGACTGCTGCAACACCGTCAGCATCATCAGCCCCGGCACGATGAAGGCGCCGTAGGGCACGCCCTCGACCGCCTGGATACGGCCGCCGATGGCGGCGCCGAACACCACGAAATACAGCACCGTCGACAATACCGGAGAGGCGAGCGACTGCCAGATGGTGCGGAAGAACCGCGACATTTCATGCAGATAGATGGTGCGGATCGAACGCCAGCTCATCGTGCATCCTCCTGTCCGGTCTTTGTCTGCTCATCCGCCAGCAGCGCCATGAACACCTCCTCCAGCGAGGACTGCCGCGTCGCCACGTCGCGCACCCCCAGGTCCAGCCGGTTCAGATCGGCCAGCAGCCGCCCGATGCCGGTGCGGTCGGCGCGGGCGTCATAGTCGTATTCCAGGCTGCGCCCGTCGGGGGACAGGGTGATGCCGCGCCCCTCCCAGCCCTCGGGCAGGGTGGCCAGCGGCGCGTCCAGTTCCACCGTCAGCTGCTTGCGGCCGAATTCGCCCATCAGCTGGTCCTTGGGGCGCACCAGCAGCAGCTTGCCACGGTCGATCACCCCGATGCGGTCGGCCATTTCCTCGGCCTCTTCCAGGTAATGCGTGGTCAGGATGATGGTGACGCCAGAGGCGCGCAGCTCGCGCACCACCTGCCACATCTCGCGGCGCAACTGCACGTCCACCCCGGCGGTGGGTTCGTCCAGAAACAGCACCTGCGGCTTGTGCGACAGCGCCTTGGCGATCAGCACCCGCCGTTTCATGCCCCCCGACAGCGCGCGGGTGGGGGCGTCGCGCTTGTCCCACAGCGCCAGGCTGCGCAGCACCTGTTCGATATGAGCCTCGTCCGGGGGGGCGCCGTAAAGCCCGCGGGTAAAGCGGACCGAGTTGGCGACCGTCTCGAACGGTTCCAGCGCGATTTCCTGCGGCACCAGCCCGATCATCCGCCGCGCCGCGCGCCAGTCGGTGGCGATGTCGTGGCCGCCGACCCGCACCGTGCCCTGCGTAGGCGTGACCAGCCCGCAGATGATCGAGATCAGCGTGGTCTTGCCCGCGCCGTTCGGCCCCAGCAGGGCCAGGATCTCGCCCGCCTCGATGGTCAGACTCACGTCGTGCAGCGCGGTGGTGCCGCCGGCGTAGCGCTTGGTCAGGTGGTCGATCTCGATGATCGGCGCCATGGGGAACTCCGCTTGCGAGGGCAAAGGGCAGAGCTAGGGGCTGGGTGGCGCAAAGTCCAGCCACGGCCGGCGCGGGCAAGGGACGGCGGCGCGCGAGGGCCGGTTGCGCCCCCCGCGCGCCGCCCGCATGGGTCAGCGGACGAATTTCTTGTATTTCACCCGCTTCGGTTCGATCGAATCGGGGCCCAGGCGGCGCACCTTGTCGGCCTCATACGCCTCGAAGTTGCCCTCGAACCACTCGATATGCGCATCGCCCTCGAAGGCGAGGATGTGGGTGCAGAGCCGGTCAAGGAAGAAGCGGTCGTGCGAGATGATGACCGCGCAGCCGGCGAAATCTTCCAGCGCGGCTTCCAGTGCTTGCAAGGTTTCCACGTCCAGATCGTTGGTCGGTTCGTCCAGCAGCAGCACGTTGCCGCCCGATTTCAGCAGCTTGGCCAGATGCACGCGGTTGCGTTCGCCGCCCGACAGCAGCCCGACCTTTTTCTGCTGGTCGCCGCCCTTGAAGTTGAAGGCCCCGGCATAGGCGCGGCTGTTCATCTGCGCATCGCCCAGGTCGATCTGCTCGGCCCCGCCGGAAATTTCCTCCCACACGGTCTTGTTGGGGTCCAGCGCGTCGCGGCTTTGGTCCACATAGGACAGCTGCACCGTGTCGCCAAAGCTGATCTCGCCCGCGTCGGGCTGTTCCTGCCCGGTCAGCATCCGGAACAGCGTCGATTTCCCGGCGCCGTTCGGGCCGATCACCCCGACGATCCCGCCCGGAGGCAGGCTGAAGTCCAGGTTCTCGATCAGCAGCCGGTCGCCGAAGCCCTTGGTCAGCCCGGTGACCTCGATCACCTTGTCGCCAAGGCGCGGGCCGTTGGGGATGATGATCTGCGCGTGCTGGATCTTTTCGCGTTCGGATTTCGAGGCCATCTCGTTATAGGCGTTGATCCGGGCCTTCTGCTTGGCCTGCCGCGCCTTGGCGCCGGCGCGGATCCATTCCAGTTCGCGTTCCAGCGATTTCTGCCGGGCCTTGTCTTCGCGCGCTTCCTGCGCCAGCCGCTTGGCCTTTTGTTCCAGCCAGGCGGAATAGTTGCCTTCGTAGGGGATGCCGCGGCCGCGGTCGAGTTCCAGGATCCAGCCGGTGATGTCGTCCAGGAAATAGCGGTCGTGGGTGACGATCAGGATGGTGCCGGGATATTCGATCAGGTGCTTTTGCAGCCAGGCGATGGTTTCCGCGTCCAGGTGGTTGGTCGGTTCGTCCAGCAGCAGCATGTCGGGCGCTTCCAGCAGCAGCTTGCACAGCGCCACCCGGCGGCGTTCGCCGCCCGACAGGGTGTCCACGTCGGCGTCGTCGGGCGGGCAGCGCAGCGCCTCCATCGCGACATCGACCTGGCTGTCGAGATCCCACAGGTTCTCGGCGTCGATCTCGTCTTGCAGCCTGGCCATTTCCTCGGCGGTCTCGTCCGAGTAGTTCATGGCGAGTTCGTTATAGCGGTCGAGCTTGGCCTGCTTGGCCTTGACCCCTTCCATCACGTTGCCGCGCACGTTCAGCGCCGGGTCAAGCTGCGGTTCCTGCGGCAGGTAGCCGACGGTCGCGCCCTTGGCGGCCCAGGCCTCGCCGGAAAAATCCTTGTCGATGCCGGCCATGATCCGCAGCAGCGTCGATTTCCCGGCGCCGTTCACGCCCACGACGCCGATCTTGACGCCGGGCAGGAAGTTCAGCCGGATGTTTTCAAAGGTCTTCTTGCCGCCCGGATAGGTCTTGGACACGCCATCCATGTGGTAGACATACTGATACGAGGCCATCATCCGCTCCTGTCCGCTGGTTGGCGGTTATCTAGGCGATTGCCGCGTGGGTGTGAAGGCGGCGGCGTGCGACAGGGACAGAACGGGGCCGAGCGGGGG
>JAZIHR010000166.1:0-5994 GCA_036678445.1 Alphaproteobacteria bacterium | reverse complement strand
CCTCTTGCGAGCCCCCTGCCCCCGTGCCTAACTTGGGACAGCATCAAGAGAGACCGCAATGCGCATCGGCATCCTCAAGACCGGGCAGCCCCCCGGCGAGATTCGCGCCGAACACGGCGATTACGACGACATGTTCGAGCGGCTGCTGGCCGGGCGCGGCTTCGACTTCACCAGCTACCACGTCGAGGCGATGGAGTTCCCCGCCTCGGTCCACGACGCCGACGGCTGGCTGATCACCGGCTCGCGCCACGGGGTGTATGAAAACCACCCCTTCATCCCGCCGCTGGAGGATTTCATCCGCCGCGCGGTGGCCGCGCGCGTGCCGCTGGTCGGCATCTGCTTTGGCCACCAGATCATCGCGCAGGCGCTTGGCGGGCAGGTCGGCAAGCACCCGGCCGGCTGGGCGGTGGGCGCGCAGGACTATGACTTCGGCGGGGAAACCGTCTCGTTGAACGCCTGGCACCAGGACCAGGTGATCACCCCGCCCGAAGGGGCCGAGGTCGCCGCCCGCAACGAATTCTGCGCCAATGCCGCGCTGGTCTATGGCGACCGCGCCTTTACCGTGCAGGCCCACCCCGAATTCCGCGATGACTTCATCAAGGGGCTGATGGCGCATCGCGGCGCCGCGATCCCGCCGGCGCTGCTGGATGCCGCCCGCGACCGGCAGGGCCGCGCCGACCCGACCCCTGTCACCGACCGGATCGAGGCGTTCTTTCGCCAGGACCGCCCCGCATCATGATCCCCCGCGCCGTCCTCTTGCAGCGCCCAACCACGAAAGCCGGAGCCTCCGGCGGAAAGTTCCCATGTCAGACTGGCTGACGAAAATTCCCGAAGCGGCACGCGAATACATCGCCGGCCGCAGGCTCGACGAGGTCGAGTGCATCGTCCCCGACATCGCCGGGGTGGCGCGCGGCAAGGCCATGCCCGCGTCGAAATTCGCCCGGCAGGAAAGTTTCTACCTGCCCAACTCGATCTTCTTGCAGACGATCACCGGGGAATGGGCCGACAACCCCTCGGGCGCGTTCACCGAACCCGACATGGTGCTGGTGCCGGATTACGAAACCGTCTCGGCCGCGCCATGGACGGCGGACGTGACCTTGCAGGTCATCCACGACGTGCTGGACCAGCAGGGCAACCCGGTGCCGGTGGCGCCGCGCAACGTGCTCAAGCGCATCGTCTCGCTTTACGCGGAACGCGGCTGGCGGCCCATCGTGGCGCCGGAAATGGAGTTCTTTCTGGTCGCCCGCAACATCGACCCCAACCAGCCGATCCAGCCGCCGATGGGGCGCTCGGGGCGGCGGGCGGCGGCGAAACAGGCCTATTCGCTGTCGGCGGTCGATGAATACGGCAAGGTGATCGACGACATCTATGATTTTGCCGAGGCGCAGGGGTTCGAGATCGACGGCATCCTGCAAGAGGGCGGCGCGGGCCAGGTGGAAATCAACCTCGCCCATGGCGACCCGGTGCGGCTGGCCGACGAGATCTTCTATTTCAAGCGCCTGATCCGCGAGGCCGCGCTGCGCCACGATTGTTTCGCCACTTTCATGGCCAAGCCGATCGAGGGCGAGCCGGGCAGCGCCATGCACATCCACCACTCGGTGCTGGATGCCGCCGGCCGCAATATCTTTTCCGACGAACAGGGCCGCGAAACCCCCGCCTTCATGCATTTCATCGCCGGGATGCAGGCGCATCTGCCCGCGGCGATCGCGCTGCTGGCGCCCTATGTGAACAGCTATCGCCGCTATGTCCCGGACTTCGCGGCGCCGATCAACCTGGAATGGGGGCGCGACAACCGCACCACCGGGCTGCGGGTGCCGATTTCCGGGCCGGTGGCGCGACGGGTGGAAAACCGGCTGGCGGGGATGGACTGCAACCCCTATCTGGGGCTCGCGGCCTCGCTGGCGACGGGCTATCTGGGGCTGATCCAGCAAGAGCATCCGCGCGCCGAATGCCAGGGCGACGCCTATATGTCCGAGGACGAGCTGCCCACCAACCTCGGCGACGCGCTGGACCTGATGGTCGAATCGGATCCCATGCGCGAGGTGCTCGGGTCCGAATTCGTCGATGTCTACGAATCGGTCAAGCGCAACGAATACAAGGAATTCCTGCAAGTGATCTCGCCCTGGGAACGCGAACACCTGCTGCTGAACGTCTAGGGCGGGCCGCGGCTGGCGGCCCCTGCGGCCATTCACCGCTTGCGATAAGGAACGCGGGGTGGCAAGGGGCGGACATGACCCAGACCGATCACGATCCCGCCCCGAAATCCGGACCCGTCACCGCCCCGGGCAACAAGGTCGCCATTGTCACCGGCGCCTCGCGGGGCCTTGGCGCGGCCATGGCGCAGTTGCTGGCCGCGCGCGGCCATCACGTCGTGGCCGTGGCCCGCACGGTCGGCGCGCTTGAAGAACTGGACGACCGCATCCGCGCGACGGGCGGCGCCGCGACGCTGGCGCCAATGGACATCACCCAGCCCGCCGCGATGATCCAGCTGACCAGGGCGGTGCTGGAACGCTGGGGCGGCTGCGACCTGTGGGTCCATGCCGCGGTCCACGCCGCGCCGCTGTCGCCCGCCCCGCATGTCGATCCCAAGGACATGGAACGCTCGGTCGCGGTCAACCTGCTGGCCACCCACGGGCTGGCAGTGCTGTTCGAGCCGCTGCTGCGCGCCCGCGCCGGCACGGCGCTGTTCTTCGACGACCCGCGCGGCGGCCAGCCGTTCTTCGGCGCCTATGGCGCGACCAAGGCGGCGCAGATCGCATTCGCCCGCAGCTGGCAGTCGGAAAACCGCAGGCTGGGCCCAAAGGTGGTGATCGCGGAACCCAGGCCGATGCCCACCGCCCTTCGCGCCCGCTTCTACCCCGGCGAGGACCGCGCCGCCCTCACCCGCTGCGCGGCCGAGGCAGAACGGATCCTGTCCGAGCTCGCCGGATGAACCAACGCCGCCGCCTCCGGGGCCGCGGCGTTCTTCTTCATCACGAAAATATCCCGGGGGTCCGGGGGCAGCGCCCCCAGCTCGCCTGCACGGCGCGGCCGCTCAAAGATGTGGCCGCTCAAAGATCGTAGATCGCGCCGAACTTCTCTTCCAGATAGGTCAGCAGCGGCTCGGGGGTGACCGGGCCGCCGACGGCGCTTTCGACCAGATCGCCCGGCTCGAACAAAGCGCCGTGGCGGTGGACGTTCTCGCGCAGCCATTCCCCGGCGGGGGTGGCGTCGCCATCCTCAAGGCTGTCGTCCAGATCGGGGACCGCCGCGCGCAGCGCCTGGTGCAGGGCGCCGGCATAGACGTTGCCCAGCGCATAGGTCGGGAAATACCCGAACAGACCCACCGACCAGTGCACATCCTGCAACACCCCGTTCGAGGGCTTGTCCACCGCCACCCCGAAGTCGCGCAGGAAGCGGGCGTTCCATGCCTCTTCCAGATCGTCGGTGGACAGGCGCCCGGCGATCAGCTCGCGCTCCAGGTCAAAGCGCATCAGGATATGCAGGTTGTATTGCACCTCGTCGGCCTCGGTGCGGATGTAGCCGGGGGTGACCCGGTTCACAGTGCGATAGAACTGGTCGGGGTCGGTGATCGACAGCCCGCCCACCATGTCGCCCATGCGCGCATGCAGCCAGCCGGTAAAGGCGCGGCTGCGCCCAAGCTGGTTTTCGCAGATGCGGCTCTGGCTTTCGTGAACGCCCATCGAGACGCCGCGACCCAGCGGCGTAAAGGCGTGGTCCTGGTCGATACCCTGTTCGTAGCTGGAATGCCCGACCTCGTGGATGGTCGAGTAGATGCAGTTGAACGGGTCGGTTTCGACGATGCGAGTGGTGATGCGGCTGTCCTGCCAGCGGCCGCTGGAAAACGGATGCACGGCGATATCCATGCGCCCGCGGGTCCAGTCATAGCCAAAGCCGGTGGCGCAGGCCCGCGCCAGCCGCAGCTGCGCTTCCTGCGCGAAACGGCCGCGCAGCGGCTCGGGCTGGCCGTCGGCGTCCAGCACCGCCTCGCGCAGCGCCACCAGCCGCGGGCGCATGGTCTCGAACAGCCCGGCGATCTGGGACTGGGTGGCGCCGGGTTCGTAATCGTCCAGCAGCGCGTCATAGGGGTCGCCGTTGCCGAAACCGGCGGCGACCAGCGCGTGGGCCTCGTCCTGCTTGAGGCTGAGGATCTGGTCCAGCAGCGGCATGAAATCTCCGGGCGCCTCGTTGGCGCGCGCCGCCGCCCAGACCCCCTGCCCCAGGCTGGTCTGCCGGGCGATCTCGGTGGCAAGCTGGGCCGGCACCGCCGCCGCGCGGGCATAATCGCGGGCGATCAGTTGCAGGATGCGTTCCTCGGACGGGGTCTGCGGCGCGGCGGTTTCCAGCCATTCGCCGATGCGAGGGTCGGTGCGGCGCGCGTGCAGCATTGCCTCCATCGCGGCGGTTTCCTCGGCGCGCTGCTCGGTGGCGCCGCGGGGCATCACGGTTTCCTGGTCCCAGACCAGCCGCTCGGCCACCGACGACAGCGCCTCGGTCTGGCGCTGGTATTCCAGCAGCTCGTTCATCGCGGCGTTTTCGGAAATCATCGGATCGTCCCCCGGACGCTGGTTTCAAAAGGATAGCGCGCATGGTGGCGGGCGCGCAGGATCAGGACGAACAGGACCACCGCGCCGACCTGGTGGGCCAGCGCCTCGCCCAGCGGCGCGCCGTGCATCACGGTGACGATCCCCAGCGCGATCTGCAAGGCCACCGCCGCGATCATCACCGAGAACGCGCCCCGCGTGACCGGATGCGGAGAGCGGCGCGCCCGCAGCCACACCACCACCGCGAACGCCGCCAGCAGATAGCCGACCATGCGATGGGTGAACTGCACCGTGGCCGCGTTTTCAAAGAAGTTGCGCCAGCCCAGCCCCGAATCCCAGATCGCGGCCGGGATCCACTCGCCACCCATTTTCGGCCAGCCGGTGTATTGCCGCCCGGCGTCGATACCGGCGACCAGCGCCCCCAGCAGGATCTGGACAAAGGCCAGGTGCATCAGCCCGGTGGCCATGGAAAACAGCTTGGGCTCGCCTGCGCGGCGCGCGCGCAAAAGCTGCGCTTCCGGGCGCGACAGTTGCAGCACCAGCCAGGCGATCAGGCCAAGGATGGCAAAGGCCAGCCCCAGATGCACCGCCAGCCGGTAGGACGCGACCGCCGTCATCCCTTCGACCAGACCCGAGCTGACCATCCACCAGCCGATAGCACCCTGCAACCCGCCCAAGGCCCCCAGCACCAGCAGCCGAGGCGCCCAGCCCGCGGGCATCCGCCCCGTGGCCCAGAAGAACAGGAACCCCAGCCCCCAGACCAGCCCGACCGCGCGGCCCAGCTGCCTGTGCGCCCATTCCCACCAGTAGATGCGCTTGAACCCGGCCAGGTCCATGGTGGGGTTTTCCTCAAGGAACTGCGGGATCGCCTGGTATTTGGCGAACTCGGCCTCCCACGCGGGCTGGCCGCTGGGGGGCAGCGCGCCGGTGACGGGTTTCCATTCCGTGATCGACAGCCCCGAGCCGGTCAGCCGCGTGGCCCCCCCCAGCGCGATCATCGAGGCGACCATGACGAACAGCAGCACCAGCCAGACGCGGATCGCGCCGCGCGCGCCCTTGGGGCGGGCGTCGATCATGCCCCCCGCGGGCGGCTGTGCCGGCGGAGTTTGGCTCGACACCTCTTGAAAGATCGGGCGTTTGGCCATGGCGGGGCCTTTCGGTGTTAGGGGCGCAAAAGCGGCGTGCAGCGGGCACGGAACCGCGGCCGGACATTGGCGGCGGCGGCGCAAAAGGTCAATCGTCGCGCGGTTTCCACGTCAGTTGCCGCACCACCCCGTGCAGGATCTGCACATCCGTGCGCATCAGGGGCATCCGCGACCACAGGTTGCGCAGCGCCAGCCGCATGGACGCGGCCTTGTCAGGCGGGAAAAAGAACCGCGCGGTTTCCAGCCGTTCTTCCCAGTGGTCGGCCAGCCGCTCGATTTCCAGCCGCGTGGCGGGGGTTTCCCCC
>JAZIHR010000165.1:0-6022 GCA_036678445.1 Alphaproteobacteria bacterium | reverse complement strand
CCCTCAGACCACCCTCCCTCAGACCGGCCACTCCAGACCGGACCCGGCCCCGCCCAAGACCGACCTTCGGCCTTAGGTTCTGGTGGTGCGGATCCAGCCCTGGCTTGGGCCATCGGCATCGGCGCAGCCGGGGATCGGCAGGGTGATGGTGCAATGGACCCCGTTCGGGGTCAGCTCATAGCTGGTCTCGGCCTTGAGCTGATAGGGCAGCGCCCGCTCGATCAGCTCGCGCCCCGAGCCGCTGGGCGGCCGCGGCCCGGTCTTCTGGTCCGGCCGGGCCACGGTCACCCCGCTTTCGCGCCACTCGACCCGCAGCCGGCGCTCGGCCCCAGCGTTTTCCGCGCCGTTCCCCGCCTCGCTGCATCCCGCGCCGCATTCTTCGGGCGCGGGGCCATCAAGCCGCCATTCCACCGACAGCCGCCCCTCGGGCAGCGACAGCGCCCCGTATTTCAGGGCGTTGGTGGCCAGTTCGTGCAGCCCCAGCGCCAGCGGCTGCACCATCGAGGACCGCAGGCGGATCCCTTCGGGGCCGTTCAGCCGCAGCCGCCCCCCGTAATCCGACCCGTTCGAGACCCCATGCGCCGCCAGTTCGACCCGCAGCAGTTCGTCAAAGGTGATCCGGTCGCCCTCGGACAGCCGCGACAGCAGCCGGTTGGCCCGGGCCAGCGCCCCCAGCCGGTCGCGGAAACGGTCGCTGAATTCGTCCAGCGAGGCGCTGCCGGCCAGCGTCCGGTCCGCGACCGAGCGCACCACCCCCAGCAGGTTGCGCGTGCGGTGCTGAAGCTCGGCGACCAGAACCTCCAGCCGCTCGGCGGTTTCCTGTTCCTCGGTGCCGTCATGGCAGACGCCGCCGATGCGGGTGACCCGGCCCATCGGGTCGCGGATCGGGAAATCGGTGTTGCGCAACAGCCGGATCCGACCGTCCAGGGGGCGGCGGATGCGCAGGTCGTGGGTCAGGTGCTCGCCTTGCCGGACCCGCTCGATGGCCTGCCGGGCGGCGGCGCGGTCCTGGGGGACCACCAGTTCAAGCCAGCTTTCCAGCCCCTCGCCCCGCGCGGCCCAGTTGCGGGGCACGCCATGGACCCGTTCCGAGGCCGGGCTGAGGTATTCCAGCGCCAGCGTGTCGGCATTGCGGATCCACAACACGTCCGAGGATGCCTCGCCGAAGCTGCGCAGCCGTTCCTCGCGGTCGCGCAACTGCTCGGCGGCACGGCGGGGTTCGGTGATATCGGCATAGAACACCGAGAACCCGTTCTCGCCGCCGAAGGGCGCGACCCGCAGCGAAAACCAGCGGTTCAGGTCGGGGACAAGATGCTCGACGCGTTCGGGCCAGCCGGTGCGCAGCACCCGGTCGGCAATCGCCATCAGCGTCGGGTGGTGCAGCGGAAACACTGCGCTGGCCAGCGTGCCCAGGACGCGGGCGCGGTCCAGCCCGGTCTGGCGTTCATAGGCAGGGTTCAGTTCGACATAGCGCGCATCTGCCACGCGGCCGTCCGCATCGCGCAGCGCCGCGCAGATCGCCACCCCTTCGTCGATCCGGTCGAACAGCATCCGGTAGCGCGTCTCGCTGGCCTGCTGGGCGGTTTCGGCATGGGCGCGGCGCACGGCGGTCCAGACCCGCTCGGCGGTTTCCTCGACCAGCGCGATGTCCAGCGGCGACCAGTCGCGCGGCACCGTATCGACGACGGTCATCACCGCGCGGAACATGCCGTCCTTGATGATCGGCACCCCGACGATCGAGCGCACCTGCGCCGCCGCATATTTCTGCCGACCGGGGTCGTCCCCGGACAGGGCCGCGGTGTCGGCGCAGACATAGGTCTGCCCGGCGGCAAAGGCCAGGCGCGGGCCCGGGCCGAAATCCGCCAGCCGGATGCGCCGTTCGTCCGCCTGACCCCGAGACCCGTCCTCCCCGTTATCCCCGCCGGCCTTGCCGGGCTGAAGCGTGGCGAACTGCCCCGAGGGGTCGATTTCGTGATATTCGGCGCGGCCGGCGCCCAGGTGCCGGGCCAGCACCTGCATCGCCAGCGCCTGCACCGCCTGCGGGTCCGACACCGGGCGCAGCATATCCGCCAGCCGCAGCAGGAATTCGTGGCGCTGCTCGCGCTGGCGCAATTCATGTTCGGCCTGCCGCCGTTCGGTGATGTCGCTGGAAACCACGGTGACCCAGCCGGAATAGCGCTGGCCGACCGGGGCGAAGCGGACCTCGAACCAGCGGCCGTGAAGATGAAGCGGCGGGCCGGGGCGGGTATGGGCGCCGTCGCGGCGCAGGCGCTCGAACGCCTCGGTGCAGCCCGGCACCAGGTCGGGCAGCAACTCGGCCACGCTGCGCCCGATAGCGGTGCCAACGTCCGCCCCCAGTCCGAACTGGAGGGCAAAGGCCGGGTTCATTTCGCGAAAAACCAGCCCGGACACCGCCCCCGAGGCATCGGTCACCGCCTCGATCAGCGCGATGCCTTCGTTGATCGAATCGATGATGGCACGGCATTTCGCCTCGCTGGCGCGCAGGGCGGTTTCGGCGCGGGCGCGTTCGACCGCGGCGCGGGTGCGCTCGGCGACCTCGGCGATCAGCGCGACCTCGGCTTCGGTCCAGTGGCGGGCCGAGTAGTGGTGGCAGCCGAAATGCACCACCTCGCGCCCGTTGCGCAGCAGCGGCACCGCGACGATGGCATGCACCCCGGTGGCAAGCCAGGCGCGGAGGGTCTGCGAAGGCAGCCGCGGGTCGTTCGCGGCATCCGCGACCACCACCGGCAGGCCCAGCCGAAGCTGGCTGCTGACCCAGCCATGGCTGCGCGCGTCGTCGTCAAAGCGTTCGGGCAGCGGCGGGAAATGGCGGCTGTATTGCCCGCGGACATGGCACTGGCGTTTGTCCCCCGCATCCTCGATGCCCAGATACAGGGTGCGGTCGGTATCCAGGTGTTCGCACAGCAGCCGCGCGCTGGTCTGCATGATCGCGGTGGGGTCGTGCAGCGCGGCGTGGGCGTCGCCCAGCCGCAGCAGGAACGCCTGCTGCCGGTCGGTCCCGGACCGGGCCGCTGCGGGATCAGGCGCCTTTGGCGTGGGCGCAGTCGCATCAACGGGCATCGGTTCCTCCCGCCCTTTCACGGGCTGCTGTTGCCGGGCCAGCGTCCCCCGGCACAGCCCGCGCGGAAACCAGCCCCGGGCAATGCGGTTTCTGCCGGCCCGGCCGGTTCAGGTTGTCGTGCGCACCACCACCACCGCCAGCGCCGAGATCCCCAGCACGCAGGCGGTGGCGATGTTGATGCTGGTTCCGGCGGTTTCGGCCGCAATGCCGATCATCGCCCAGATCGCCGCCATCGAAAAGGTGACCAGCCGCGGCAGGCGCAACTGCACCCAGACCGCGGCCAGCGCCGCGACCAGCAGCCCCAGCAGGATCGCGCGTTCCAGCCCCAGCCCCAGCCCCAGGTCGAACAGCACCAGCCCCAGCGAGGTGGTCGCCGCCATCACCAGCCAGCCGGCGACAAAGGCCAGCGGATAGGCCCCCGGCGCGCGCGCGATCTCTGAGCCCGGGGCGGTTGGCTCTGGCCGGTCCGGCACCAGGTTGCATTGCTGTGCGATTCCCAGCACCAGCATGGCGCAGGCCGCGGCGGCCAGCACCAGCCCCGGCAGGGGGGCGGAGCCGGTCACCCAGGGCCACAGCGCGGCCATCACCAGCCCCAGGGCGATCGCCGGGGGCTGGGGAGGGGCATGGCGCGCCTGCAGCCGGGCCGCCACATACAGCCCCACCGCCAGCAGCATCGCCACCAGCAGCCCCCACAGGATCGCCGTCGTCGGCTGCGCCACGATGCCCAGCAGCGACGGCTGTCCGGGGCCGCTGTCCAGCAATATCCGCCCGGTCGGGCTGCGGTCGAGGGACAGCGCGCCGCTGGTGAACGGTCCCCAGCCTGTCAGCGTGCGCAGTGCCGTCAGCAGCGCAGAGACCGCAAAGGTTCCCGCCGGCAGAGCCTCGTTCGCGACTTGCAGGTTCCGGTTCATGGCACAGCAACGCCCCGGTCCCGGCCCGGGTCCATCGCAAACCCGGCAGCATATGGTTTTCCCCGGGTCAGGAAAGCTCTCCGCCGGCGGTCAGCCGCGAGGCCCCGCCCAGATAGGGGTGCAGCACCGCCGGCAACTCGACCGAGCCATCCGCCTGCTGGCCGTTTTCCAGCACCGCGATCAGCGTGCGCCCGACCGCCAGCCCCGATCCGTTCAGCGTATGCACGAATTCCGGCTTGCCGCCGCCGGCGGGGCGATAGCGCGCGTTCATCCGCCGCGCCTGAAAGTCGCCGCAGTAGCTGACGCTGGAAATCTCGCGATACTTGCCTTGCCCGGGCAGCCAGACTTCCAGGTCGTGGGTGATGCGCGCCCCGAATCCCATGTCGCCGGTGCACAGCACGATGGTGCGATAGGGCAGCCCGAGCGCTTCGAGCACGGCCTCGGCGCGCCGCGTCATCGCCTCGTGTTCGGCCAGCCCCGATTCGGCGTCGGTGATGGACACCATCTCGACCTTTTCGAACTGGTGCTGGCGCAGCATCCCGGTGGTGTCGCGGCCCGCCGACCCGGCCTCGGAGCGGAAGCACTGCGAATGCGCGACCATGCGGCGGGGCAGGGTGGCGTGCTCGACCAGATCGCCGTGGACGGTGTTGGTCAGCGTCACTTCGGCGGTGGGGATCAGCCACCAGCCCTCGCGCGTCTGATAGCTGTCCTCGCCGAACTTGGGCAGTTGGCCGGTGCCCTCCATCATCGCGGGCAGCACCAGCACCGGCGCCCAGACCTCGGTCAGCCCGTGGCGATCGACATGCAGGTTCAGCATGAACTGCGCGAGCGCTCGGTGGATGCGCGCGACCGCGCCGGTCAGCATGACGAAACGCGCGCCCGACAGCTTGGCGGCGGTGGCGAAATCCATGCCGGGGCGGACGCCCGCGATCTCGAAATGCTCGGCCGGGGTGAAGTCCAGCGTCCGCGGCTCGCCCCAGCGGCGGATTTCCACGTTGTCGTTTTCGTCCGCCCCCTCGGGCACGCTGTCCAGAGGCGGGTTCGGAATCGTCATCAGCAGGTCGCGCAGGCTGGCGTCCAGCGCCGCGGCCTCGGCCTGCATGGCGGCGACCTCGGCCTTCTTGGCGGCGACAAGGGCGCGCAGTTCCTCGAAAGCCGCCTCGTCGCCGCGGGCCTTGGCGGCGCCGACATCCTTGCTGGCGCGGTTCTGTTCGGCCTGCGCGGTCTCGGCGGCGTTGATGCGGGCGCGGCGCTCGGCGTCCAGCGCCAGGATCGAGGGCGACAACGGCGCCAGCCCGCGCCGGGAAAGCGCGGCATCGAACGCGGCCGGGTCGTCGCGGATCACGCGGATGTCGTGCATGGGAAGTCCTTTCGCCGTCTTGCCCAAGGAATACAGGCTACTCCCTTAACCCAGCGCGGCGCTTGACAAAAGCCCCGCGGCTCAGCCCGGGGTGGCCAGCAGGGCGCCCAACTCGCGCCAGAACCATGCGGCGGATTCATAGCCCTGAAAGCGCCCGGTCTCGACCCGGTCGCGCAGCAGGATGAAGGTCGGCGTGGCATAAGGCGCCCGTGCCAGCGCCAGCCCGTCGGGCCATGGCCCTTCCAGCGGCACCGGCACCAGCGGCGCCGCCCGCCCCTCGGCCCGCGCGGTGTAACCCGGCAGAACCTCGCGCCGGAACGCCGCGCAGAACGGGCAGCCCGGCGATTCCACCAGCAGCAGCACCGTGCCGCGCGGCACGGACCCGCCCCGCGCGACCTGGGGCAAAATGACGCAGGTCAGGGAAAGCAGGGCGGCGCGACGATTCATCGGTTCTCGGGGCCATCTGTTCATCGGGGGTTCGTCCCGGTTTCGTCCGCATCCCCCGCCCGCGCAAGAGCAGTGCAAGCAATCCCGCGCTTTTCCTTGCTGGAATATCCGCCGGGGGCCGGGGTGGGGGCCGCGCCCCCCACCCCCGGGACTGTCCCCCCGCGCGATCAGTGGGACGGGTTGACTGATCGGACAGATCAGAGCGATTGTACCCAGCGCGAT
>JAZIHR010000164.1:0-6119 GCA_036678445.1 Alphaproteobacteria bacterium | reverse complement strand
CCCCCCCCCCCCCCCGCCCCCCCCCCCCCCCGCCCCGCCCCCCCCCCCCCGGGGGGGGGGGCCCCCCCCCCACCCCCCCGGGGGGGGGGGGGGGCCCCCCCCCCCCCCCCTCGCGGCCGCGCAATTCGCGCGGCCGTTCCTTTTGCAGTCTAGTCTCGCGGGTGCAACCGTGCCACCGCGGCCTCGACCCGGGCCGCGGCCCGTTCCAGCCCCGGTTCATCCAGCTGCTCGACCGCGATCACCGCGCGTTCGTGGTCGGCGTGGCGGGCGCGGTGCTTTTCGTAGCGCGGGTCGTAGTGGTGGCGCATCAGCCCCTCGGCCAGCGTCGCCCATTCGCCGCGCTGCGCCATGGCACGCCAGGCCTCGATCAGCTCGGCCGGGTGCAGGGGGGCCAGTTGCGCAACGGTGGCCTCGACCCGGCCCGGCTCGGCCACCGCATCCGCATAGGCGCGCGCGGTATAGGCGGCGCGGGCCTCGACCGGCACGGAAAGCCGCAGCCGGGGCGCCTCGCAGATCGCCCGCCACATCGCCCGCGGCAGTGCCCGCCCGCCGATGCGCGAGCTTTCGGCCTCGACCACGACCGGGCGAGCGGGGTCCAGCCCGGCCAGCACCATGGCCAGCCGCGTCTCGAACAGCTTCTGCGCGGGCTGGCCGCCCTGCATGGCGCCGAACAGGCTGCCGCGGTGATTGGCCAGCCCTTCGAGGTCGATCACCTGCACCCCGCGCGCCGCCAGCCGGTGCAGGATGTCGGTCTTGGCCGCGCCGGTATTGCCGTCCAGCACCACCACCGGCGATGCCGGCCCGTTGCGTTCCACCTGTTCCAGCACCAGCGCGCGCCAGGTTTTCCAGCCGCCCGCCAGCCGCGCGGTGCGCCAGCCGATCTGCGCGAGGATCGTGGCAAAGGCCCCCGACCTCTGCCCGCCGCGCCAGCAATAGACCAGCGGCCGCCAGCCGCCGCCGTGCCCCGCCAGCGGCCCCGCCACATGGCGCGCGACATTGGCCGCGGCCAGCGCGCCGCCGATCTTGCGGGCCTGAAACGGCGATTGCTGCTTGTAGATCGTGCCGACTTCGGCGCGCTGCATGTCGTCCAGCACCGGCAGGTTGATCGCGCCGGGCAGGTGATCCTCGGCGAACTCGGACGGTGAACGCGCGTCGATGATCGCATCGAACCCGGCGCCCGCAAGCCCGGTCAGCGAGGTCAGCTGGAACTCGGTCGGTTGCAAGTTCAGTAGACGTAGACCGGAGTGCCCAGCGGCACCTTGTCGAACAGGTCCATCACGGCCTCGTTGCGCATCCGGATGCAGCCGTTCGACACCGCCCGCCCGATCGAGCCGGGCTCGGTGGTGCCGTGAATGCGGATGGCGGTGTCCTGCCCCGACACGGTATGCAGATACAGCGCGCGCGCGCCCAGCGGGTTCTGCGGACCGCCCGGCATGCCGTTGGCGTATTTGCCATATTGCTCGGGCTTGCGCTCGATCATCGCCTGGGTGGGGGTCCAGCTGGGCCATTCCACCTTGCGCCCGACGATGGCGCGGCCTTTCCAGACCAGCTCGGCGGCCCCGACGGCGACGCCGTAGCGCACGGCGCGGCCCGGTGCGATGACGTGGTAAAGATAATACTGGTTCGACACCACGATGATCGAGCCGACCTCGAACCCGTCGCGGATGGCGACCTCGGTCGGGGCGGGGTCATAGGCGGCGCGGGTGACCGCCGCGGCAGCAGAGGCAGCCGCCGCCGGCCTTGCGCCCTGCGCCAGCAGCGCCGAGGGCGCGGCCATGATCGGCAGCGACAGCATCATCATCTGGCGGCGGTTCATGCGGCCGGTCATCGGTGGCATCCCTCGTGTTTTTCCGGTCCAGCGCTAACCTGCCGGGGCGGCGGTTTCAACTCAAAGCGGCGTGACGGTTGCAGCGCCGTGGTTTCGTGCCCATATCCGATGCGGCGTAAGGAACCTTGCCCATGTGCTGCCCGTCCTCGATTTCTGCCGCCGTTGCGGCCGCTCCGCGCCGGGTCCCGGTGCGTCCGGCGCATCTGTGCCGCGGGCAGGGCGGGCGTGGCTGTCGCTGTCACCAGCGCGACCGGCGGGTGACAGCGCAGGCGCCGCGGCAGCCGCATCCCCGCGACCGGATGCCGCCGCCGCGTCCGGCCGAGGCCGCGGCCGAGCCTCCGGGCCGCCCGCAGGGGCCTCCGCCCCGCCTCTTCGATCCTGACCGTCACGCGAATCGAAGAGCCATCTTATGCAACACCCCAGACAGATCGAACTGCAACTCAAGGGCCTGAGCTGCGCCTCTTGCGTCGGCCGCGCCCAACGTGCGCTGGCCGCCGTGCCCGGTGTCGCCTCGGCCAGCGTCAACCTGGCCACCCATCGCGCCCGGCTGGAACTGGACGATCCCGCCGCACTGGCCCCGGCGATCGAGGCCGTGGCCCGCGCCGGTTACCCCGCCGCGCTGGAAACCACCCGGCTGCCGGTCGAGGGCATGACCTGCGCATCCTGCACCGGGCGGGTCGAGCGCGCGCTGCTGGCGCTGCCCGGCGTCACCTCAGCCGTCGCGAACCTTGCCACCCGCTCGGTCACCGTTACCCATGCGCCCGGCCTGTCCGCGCAGGCGCTGGCCGGCACGGTGACGCGCGCGGGCTACAAGGCCAGCGTGCCCGATGACGCTGCCCCCACGACCGATCCGCAACAGGACGAGGCAGACGCCATGCGCCGGCGGATGATCCTTGCCGCGGCGCTGACCCTGCCGGTGTTCGTCACCGAGATGGGCGGCCATCTTTACCCGCCGTTCCACCACTGGCTGATGTCGGCGGTGGGCACCCAGACGCTGTGGATCATGCAGTTCCTGCTGACCTTCGCGGTGCTGGCCGGTCCGGGGCGGATCTTTTTCACCATCGGGATCCCGGCGCTGTTGCGCGGCGCGCCGGAAATGAACAGCCTTGTCGCGATGGGGGCGGGGGCGGCGTTCCTGTATTCCACCGTCGCCACCTTTGCCCCCGGCGTGCTGCCCGAGGGCGGCGTGCATGTGTATTACGAGGCCGCCGCCGTCATCGTCACCCTGATCCTGCTGGGCCGCTGGCTTGAGGCGCGGGCGCGGGGCCGGGCGGGGCAGGCGATCCGGCGACTGGTCGAGCTGGCCCCCGCCACCGCCCGGGTGATCCGCGCAGGCCAGCCGGTCGAGGTTCCGGTGGCCGAGGTGGTTCCGGGCGATCTGGTGCAACTGCTGCCCGGCGGCCGCGTCGCCGTGGACGGCGAGCTGGTCGAGGGCGAGGGCGCGATCGACGAATCCATGCTGACCGGAGAGCCGCTGCCCGTCGCCAAGCGCCCCGGCGACCCGGTGACGGGGGGGACGGTGAACGGGGCCTCGGCGCTGGTCTATCGGGTGACGGCGACCGGCGCGGATACGGCGCTGGCGCGGATCGTGCGCATGGTCGAGGACGCGCAGGCCGCCAGGCTGCCGGTGCAGGGGCTGGTCGACAAGGTGACGCGGGTGTTCGTGCCGGTGGTGATCGCGCTGGCGCTGCTCAGCTTTGCGGTCTGGCTGGCGCTGGGGGCGGGGCTGTCGGTGGCGCTGGTGTCCGGCATCTCGGTGCTGATCATCGCCTGCCCTTGCGCGATGGGGCTGGCGGTGCCGGTCTCGATCATGGTGGGCACTGGACGCGGGGCTGAACTGGGCATCCTGTTCCGTCGCGGCGATGCCTTGCAGCGGCTGGCCGGGGCGCGGGTGGTCGGGTTCGACAAGACCGGCACGCTGACCAAGGGCCGCCCGGCGCTGGTTGCGCTTGAGGTCACGGGCGGGGTTGCCGAAGACGAGGTGCTGCGACTGGCCGCGGGTGCCGAGGCGCAGTCCGAACACCCGCTGGCCGTGGCGGTGATCGAAGCCGCGCAGGCCCGCGGCATCACCCTGCCGGCGGCCAGTGGCGTGTCGGCCTCGGCCGGGCGCGGGCTGGCGGCGACGGTCGAGGGCCGCGCGGTGCTGATCGGCAACGCCCGCGCCCTGTCCGAGGGGGGCATCCCCCCCGACCCCGCGCTGGTCGCCCGGGCCGAGGCATTGTCGGCCGAGGCCGCGACCCCGGTGCATGTGGCGCTGGACGGCGCCCATGTCGCGGTGATGGCCATGGCCGATCCGCTGCGCGAAACCTCGGCCGCCGCAATTGCCGAACTGCACATGCTGGGCATCGAGACGCGGCTGATTTCCGGTGACGTGCCGGCGGCGGCGCAGGCGGTGGGCGCAAGGCTGGGGATAGACCACGTTACCGGCGGCGTGCTGCCCGAGGGCAAGCTGGACGCGATCCGCGCCATGGGGCCGGGCAGCGTCTTTGTCGGCGACGGCATCAACGACGCGCCGGCGCTGGCGGCGGCCGAAACCGGCATCGCCATCGGTTCCGGCACTGACGTGGCGATCGAGGCGGCCGAGGTGGTGCTGTCCTCGGGCGACCCGGCCTCGGTTCCCCGCGCCATCCGGCTGAGCCGGGCGGTGATGCGCAACATAAGGCAGAACCTGTTCTGGGCATTTGCCTATAACGTGGCGCTGATCCCGGTGGCGATGGGGGTGCTGGTGCCGTTCGGCGGGCCGCGGTTGTCGCCGATGCTGGGGGCGGGGGCGATGGCGCTGTCCTCGGTGTTCGTGGTGACCAACGCGCTGAGGCTGCGGCGGTTTTCGTAAGGGCAGGCGCGGCACCGGGCCTTGCCCCGTGCTGCTGCCGCGGCCTTGCTTGCTGGAAACACTCCTCTGGACCATCCGGCGGGAAAACAGTCTCGGGGGCTGTTTTCCGATCCGCTTCCGGTTCCGGGCGCCTGGACGCCCCGGGGCATTCCCATGATGAGGACCGCGCCCCGGGGTGGCGCCCCAGGGGGGCGGTCAGTCCAGCAGGGCGGCGACCCAGGCGGGGACGGTGCTTGTGGCCGGCCCCTCGATCACCCGGTCAAAGCGGCCGGGGGCGGTGGCGGCAAGGTTCAGCTCTACGGTTTCCGCGCCGTTATCGCGCGCCACGTCGACAAAGCCCGCCGCCGGGTAGACGTTGCCCGAGGTCCCGATCGCGGCAAAGATGTCGGCGCGGTCCAGCGCCTGTTCGATGCGGTCCATGTGATAGGGCATTTCGCCGAACCAGACGATGTCGGGGCGTGCGCCGGGGCTGGCGCAATCGAGGCAGGCCATTCCCGGGGGCATGACCCGCGGCGCCGGCCAGCGGCGCCCGCAGGCCGGGCAAAGCGCCCGGTCCAGCCGCCCGTGCATGTGGATCACGTCGCGCGCACCGGCATGATCCAGCAGCGTGTCGACGTTCTGGGTAATCAGCGTGACGCCTTCGGCCTGGCTTAGCCGGGCCAGGGCCTGATGCGCCGCGTTGGGGCGGGCTTCTGCGGCGCCGGCGCGGCGCTGGTCATAAAAGCGCAGCACCCGCGCCGGGTCGCGGTGAAAGGCCTGCGGCGTCGCCACGTCCTCGATCCGGTGGCGTTCCCACAGGCCGTCGCCGTCGCGGAAGGTGGCCAGTCCGCTTTCGGCGGACAGCCCCGCCCCGGTCAGCACGACGATGCGCGGGCAGCGGCTCATCGCGCGCAATAAGTCTCGGCGGTGGTGGCAAAGGTCTTGTAGCGCGCCCAGAACTGGTTGTCGGCGGCGGTTTTCGACATCCGCACGTCCTGCGCCTGCTGGGCATCCTTGAAGAACCCGGCCGCGCGGCGCTGGTCGGCGCGCGACAGCGTCATGTTGGCGACCTGCTGGATGCAGCCGCACAGCCCCGGGCTGCGCGCCCCGCGGTCCGAGCGGATGCAGGCGTTGTCGATGGGGCCGGCCACGGCAAAGGGGGTGGTCAGCAGGATGGCGGCGGCTGCCACGACGGGTTTCATCATGGGAATCTCCTGTCCTTGGGTGCTGCCATTGCGGCAGTCGTTGCCCTGGTTCCGCCGGTGGCGGCCATATCGGGAAATACCATCGCCGCGAGGCCGGGGCAACAAAAGCCGTCCCCGGACAACCTGAGGTGGCGTCGCGGGCAACGGCCACCAGATGCAGTGCCGGTCGGGCGGTTTTCGCGATTGCGGCGGGGTAAGGGGCAGGGCGGTCCCCGCCGTGATCGGAGAAAGCGAGTCGCCGCGCTTGCGGGTTGCCGCACTCACGGGGTGGGCG
>JAZIHR010000163.1:0-6159 GCA_036678445.1 Alphaproteobacteria bacterium | reverse complement strand
CTGACGAGCCCGGGGCTGACGCCCCGGCTGCGGACGAGCCTGCGACCGACACCCCGGCCGAGGACGCTGCCGACGAAGCTCCTGCTGCCGACACCCCGGCCGCCGAGGTCGCACCTGCGACCGACGCCGAAACCACCAGCAACTGATTCCCATGCCGGGGGCGGCAACGCCCCCGGACTGCGCCGCGAGGCACGGCGCCGCGAAACCGCAGCGCGGGTCGCAGCGTTGAAACAGACCCACAGTGGCCCGTGCCGGTCGATCCGGTGCGGGCGCGGCTTTGTTTCAAAGGTGCTTCCATGGCTTTACCTCGTGAACCCTCTGGCATCGGCATCTGGCCCCTGGTTCTTGGCGTTGCGGCCGTCATTCTGGTTGCGGTCCTGTTCTTCATGTTCGCCCCGATCCAGAAGCCGGTCCCGACCCCCGACAGCCCGGCCGCGCTGGGTATCGACGGCGCCCCGGCAGGCGCCACCGGCGACGGGCTGCGCCCCGGCGCCCCGCAGGGGACCGCCGTGCCCCCCGCCGTCGTGCCTGCCGAACCCGCCCCTGCCGCGCCTGTCCCTCCTGCGCCTGTCCCTGCCGCGCCGACCCCTGCCGAACCCGCAGGCACGGCGGGCTGACCCGACCCCGGACGCGGCCTGCAAGCCTCTTGCCATCTTCCCCCGCGCAGCCTCTGCGCGGGGCCGTTCGCGTCGGAGCCTGCCGCCATGCTGATCCTCACCTGTCCCTTCTGCGGCGTCGCCGCAGAGGAAACCGAGCTTGCCCCGGGCGGAGAGGCGCATCTGCGCCGCCATGGTCCCGGTTCGTCGGATGCCGAGTTCGAGACGTATCTGTTCGCCCGCCGCAACCCGCGTGGCGTGCATCTTGAACGCTGGCGCCACGCCCATGGCTGCGGAAAATGGTTCATCGCCGCCCGCGACACTGTGACGTTGCAGGTGTTCGGCACCTATGCGCCGCAATGTTCCGCGCCCCCCGAATCGGTGCTGGCCGCGATCCGTGCGGCGCGGCCGGGGTGGCAGCCGCCGGCAAGCGGGCATGATTCCGCCTCTGCCGTTGCTTCCGCACTGGCCTCTACCCCCGCCCAGACCCGGGACAGTCTCGCATGACCAAACGCTTTGCCCCTTTTCGCCTGCCGCAGGGCGGCCGCCTGATCGACCGTGCCTCTGTGCGCGAGTTCCGCTTTGACGGGCGCGGGATGCGCGGGCTTGCCGGCGACACGCTGGCCTCGGCGCTGCTGGCGAACGGCCAGCTGCTGATGGGCCGCAGCTTCAAGTATCACCGCCCGCGCGGCCCCGTCGCCAGCGGGGTCGAGGAACCCAACGCGCTGTTCGGCCTGGGGCAGGGCGCAAGGTTCGAGCCGAACCAGCGCGCCACCACCACGCTGCTGGAACAGGGAATGGTGGCGGTCAGCCAGAACGCCTGGCCCAGCCTGAGCCACGATATCGGCGCGATCAACGACCGGCTGTGGCGGTTCTTTCCGGCCGGGTTCTACTACAAGACCTTCATGCACCCCCGCGCCGCCTGGCTGCGGCTGTTCGAGCCGGTGATCCGCCGCGCCGCCGGGTTGGGCCGCCCGCCGGAACTGCCCGACGCCGACCGCTACGAACAGGCCTACGGCTTTGCCGAAACCGTGGTGGTGGGCGGCGGTATCAGCGGGCTGGTCGCGGCGCGGGATGCGGCGGCGGGCGGCGGCCGGGTGATCCTGCTGGAACAGACCCCGCACTGGGGCGGCCGCACCCCCGCCGACCATCCTGACGGTGCCGCGCGGGTCGAATCGCTGCTGGCCCAGCTGCGCGCCCTGCCCAACGTCACCCTGCGCCGCAACACCATGGCGACCGGGCTTTACGACCACGGCTACCTGATCGCGCGCGAGGCGCTGGCCGACCACGACCCCAACGCCGGTATCCCCCGGCAGCGGCTGTGGCGCATCCGCGCCGGCCGCGTGGTCACCGCCACCGGGGCGCTGGAACGGCCGCTGGCCTTTGCCGGCAACGATGTGCCGGGGGTGATGCTTGCCAGCGCGGTGCGCGACTATATCGACGGCTACGGGGTGGCTCCGGGCCGCCGCATCGCCGTGGTGACCAACAACGACGACGCTTATCGCACCGCGCTGGCGGCGCTGGAGGCGGGGCTTGAGGTGCCGATCGTGATCGACGCCCGTCCCGCCGCCGACGGCCCGTTGCCGCAGGCGGTGCGCGCCCGCGGGGTGCGGGTTGCAACCGGCACGGCGGTGGCCTCGGTTCTGGGGCGCAAGGCGGTCGAGGGGCTGCGGCTGTGCGACCATCAGGGCGCGGGAGAGCCGCTGGATACGGTGGATTGCGACGTGATCGCCATGTCCGGCGGCTGGTCGCCGGTGGTGCATCTATGGAGTCATTGCGGCGGCAAGCTGCGCTGGGACGAGGCGCAGGCGCTGTTCGCCCCCGATCCCGCGCGCCCGCCGACCGGCGCCGATGGCCGCGCCAATGTGGCGGCGGTGGGGGCAGCGGCGGGCGACCTGACCGTCGCCACGCTGACCGGCGCGGCCGGGGAGGCGCCGATCCTGCCGGTCTGGGTCATGCCCGCCCGCGCGCCCGCCAAGGCGCGGTTCAAGATGTGGCTGGACTATCAGAACGACGTCAAGGTCTCGGACGTGGAGCTTGCCGGGCGCGAGGGCTACGAATCGGTCGAGCACACCAAGCGCTATACCACCATCGGCATGGCGACCGATCAGGGAAAACTCAGCAACATCAACGGGCTGGCAGTGCTTTCCCAGACATTGGATCAGCCGATCCCGGCCACCGGCACCACCACCTTTCGCCCGCCCTACACGCCGCTGACGCTGGGGACCATCGCCGCCGAGGCGCGGGGCGAGACTTTCCAGCCGCTGCGCCGCACCCCGATGGACGCATGGCACCAGTCGCGCGGTGCGCAGTGGGAACCCGTGGGCCTGTGGCGGCGGCCCTATTGCTACCCGCGCGCGGGCGAAGCCTCGCGCGATGCGGTGAACCGCGAAATCCTTGCCGTGCGCGGCGGGGTGGGGACGCTGGATGCCTCGACCCTGGGGAAAATCCTTGTAAAGGGCCCGGATGCGGGACGTTTCCTCGACATGATCTATACCGGGATGATGTCCAGCCTGCCGGTCGGCAAATGCCGCTACGGGCTGATGTGCGACGAGAACGGGTTCCTGATCGACGACGGCGTGGCGGTGCGGCTGGCCGAGGATACCTGGCTTTGCCACACCACTACCGGCGGGGCCGAACGCATCCACGCGCATCTGGAGGACTGGCTGCAATGCGAGTGGTGGGACTGGCGTGTCCATACCGCCAACCTCACCGAGCAATTCGCGCAAGTCGCCGTCGCCGGCCCGAAATCCCGCGCGGTGTTGCAGGCGCTTGGCGGCATGGATGTCTCGGCCGCGGCGCTGCCGTTCATGGGGTTTGCGCAAGGGCGGCTGGCCGGGATCCCGGCGCGGGTCTACCGCATCAGTTTTTCGGGCGAGCTGGCCTTTGAAATCGCCGTCCCCGCCGATCGCGGGCAAGAGCTGTGGGACAGGCTGCACGACGCCGGGGCCGCGCACGGCATCACCCCCTATGGCACCGAGGCGATGCACGTCATGCGCGCCGAAAAGGGCTTCATCATGATCGGCGACGAAACCGACGGCACGGTGATCCCGCAGGATCTGGGGCTGGGCTGGGCGATCTCGAAGAAAAAGCCCGATTATATCGGCAAGCGCGCGCAGGAACGCAGCTTCATGGCCAGCCCGGACCGCTGGCGGCTGGTGGGGCTGGAAAGCCTGGACGGGCGGGTGTTGCCCGATGGCGCGCTGGCGGTGGCCGAGGGCGTGAACGACAACGGCCAGCGCAACACGCAGGGCCGCGTCACCTCAAGCTACTGGTCGCCGACGCTGGGCCGGCCCATTGCCATGGGGCTGGTGCGCCACGGCCCGGATCGGATGGGCGAGGTGCTGGAATTCCCGGTGCCCGGCGACAGCTACCGCGCCCGCATCACCGACCCGGTGTTCTACGACAAGGAAGGGGCCGCCGCCGATGTCTGAGCCGCTGCTGCCGCTGGCCACCGTCTTTGAAATTCGGGGCCTTGGCATGATCCTGATCCGCGCCGACCTGACCCGCGCAGGCGACGCCATCGCCGGCGCCGCCGGGCTGCTGATCCCCGCACCCACCCGCTTTGCCACCGACGGCACCCGCTGGCTGGGCTGGATGTCTCCGGATGAGCTGCTGCTGATCCTGCCGGGGGCCGAACTGGCGGAAACGCTGGCCGCGCTTGCGGACGCGCTGTCCACCGAACACGCGCTGGTGCAGGACGTCAGCGCCATGCGCTGCGTTTTCGACCTGAAGGGCCGCAAGCCGGCGCAGGTGCTGGCCAAGCTCTGCCCGGTCGATTTCGACGCGCTGCCCGCCGACGGTCTGCGCCGCACCCGCGCCGCGCAGGTCGCCTGCGCGCTGTGGCGCCATGACGGCGGCTGGCGCATCGTGGCCTTTCGTTCGGTCGCCGGCTATCTGGGCCGGCTTCTTGAACAGGCCGCCGCCCCCGGCACCGCGCTGGACCCGCGCTGAGCTTCTTCCTTGTGTCCCTCAGCCCCGGCCGGGCCGCATGAAAAAGGCCCGCCGGTCAGGGCGGGCCTTTGCAATCAAGCCTCGGCAATCGGGATCACATCCGCGAAGCGACGTTTTCCCAGTTCACCAGCTTGTCCAGGAAGTTTTCCAGGTATTTCGGCCGGGCGTTGCGGAAGTCGATGTAGTAGCTGTGTTCCCACACGTCGCAGCCCAGCAGTGCGGTCTGGCCAAAGCACAGCGGGTTCACGCCGTTCTCGGTCTTGGTGACTTTCAGGCTGCCGTCCTTGTCCTTGACCAGCCACGCCCAGCCCGAGCCGAACTGGCCGGCGCCGGCCTCGGCGAATTTTTTCTTGAACGCATCGACCGAGCCGAAGCTGTCCGTCAGGGCCTTTTCCAGCGCGCCCGGGATGGCGCCGGGGGTGGGGGTCATCATTTCCCAGAACTGCGCGTGGTTCCAGTGCTGGCTGGCGTTGTTGAAGATGCCGTTCTGGGCAACCGCGCCGTCCTTGTAGGTGCCGCGCACGATATCTTCGAGCGAGGCGTTTTCCCATTCGGTCCCGGCGATCAGCTCGTTCAGCTTGTCGACATAGGCCTTGTGGTGCTTGTCATGATGGTATTCCAGGGTTTCCCGCGACATGCCCCCGCCGGCCAGCGCGTCGTGGGCATAGGGCAGATCGGGCAAAGTGAAAGCCATGGGTCGCAATCCTTTCGATGGGCCTTTCAAGGGGTTCCGGGCAGAGCCTCGGCCGAGGGCTCGTCCAGCCGGCGGGCAGTCTCGCTGCCGGCCGAACGCGGGTCAAGCGGATAGGGTTCCGCGCCGCGGCCTTCGCGTGTGCACCCGCTGTTGCCCGCGCGGGCGTTGGCAAACCCCCGGCTGCGTGTGTAGAAGGGCAAAAACCGGATCAAGGCAGGCGCGGACCCTTCATGGCGAACCAGAACGACCATTTCATCGACGAGGTGACCGAGGATCTGCGCCGGGACCGGCTGTTCCAGGCGATGCGCCGCTATGGCTGGGCCGCGGGACTGCTGGTGGTGGCGCTGGTGGGCGGCGCGGCGTGGCGCGAATACGACCGCGCGCGGGACACTGCCTCGGCGCAGGCGTTCGGCGATGCGATCCTTGCGGGCCAATCCGTGGCCGAGGACGCCGCCGCCCGTGCCGTCGCGATTGCCGAGGTGGCGGTGGACAACCCTCGCCAGGCGGTGCTGCGCGACATCCTGGTCGGGAACGCACTGGTCGAGGCCGGCGACATTGCCGCCGCCGCGCAGCGCTATGACACCGCCGCCACCGCCGCCGGCAACGACGTGGTGATTCGCGACCTCGCGGCGCTGAAGTCGGTGATCGCGCAGGGCCCCAACATGGACCCCGCCGCCCGCGACGCGGCGCTGTCGCGCCTGTCCGCACCCGGCGCCCCGTTCGAGATGATCGCGCTTGAGCTCAAGGCCATTGCCCTGGCCGGGGCCGGGCGCAGCCAGGATGCGATCACGCTGATCCGCCAGATCCAGAAGATGAACGGGCTGAGCGGGCAGATGCGCCAGCGCCTGGCCGATTACCTGGTGACGCTGGGCGCCGATCCCGACCCCGAGGCCGCCAGCCAGACCGCCCCCGACC
>JAZIHR010000162.1:0-6163 GCA_036678445.1 Alphaproteobacteria bacterium | reverse complement strand
CGCTGGCGCTGAACGTGGACAGCATCATGGCCGGGGTGAACTACCTGTCGGGGGGCGGGGCATGGGACCCTTCGGTGCGCGGCATCTACCGCCTGCCGGCCGAGCTGCGCGGCATCGACATCGCCCGCGCCGTGGGGCTGTCGCTGACGCTTTCGTTCATCGTCACCATCTTTCCGGCCCGCCGCGCGGCCCGGATGAACCCGGTCGAGGCGCTGCGCTATGAATGAGGTCCTGCGGCTGGAAGCCATCGCCAAGACCTACAACCCCGGCACCCCCGCCGCCGTCGAGGTGCTGCGCGGGCTGGACCTGTCGGTCGGCCGCGGCGAGGTGGTGGCGCTGGTCGCGCCCTCGGGTGCGGGGAAATCGACGCTGCTGCATATCGCCGGGCTGCTGGACACGCCGGACGCGGGGCGGGTGGTGCTGAACGGATGCGACATGACCGGGCTTTCGGACCGCAGGCGCACCGAGGCGCGGCGGCGCGAACTGGGCTTTGTCTACCAGTTCCACCATTTGCTGCCTGAATTCACCGCGCTGGAAAACATCGTGCTGCCGCAACTGGCCAACGCCGTGCCCGAGCGGGCGGCGCGCGAGCGGGCGCGCGGCCTGCTGGACCGGGTGGGGCTGTCGGCGCGCGCCGATCACCGCCCGGCGGCGCTGTCGGGGGGCGAACAGCAGCGGGTGGCGTTCTGCCGGGCACTGGCCAACGCGCCCTCGCTGCTGCTGGCGGACGAGCCGACGGGGAACCTCGACCCCGGCACCTCGGACCTGGTGTTCGGGATGCTGATGGCGCTGGTCCGCGAAACCGGGCTGTCGGCGCTGATCGCCACCCATAATCTTGAGCTGGCCGGGCGCATGGACCGGGTGTTCCGGCTGGGCTGACGCTTTTCCGCCAGCCGAGGGTCGGGCCCCTTGCCGTTGCCCCCGTTGCTTGCGACAATCCGCCAAAACGAGGATCGCAGATGAAACTTGCCCTGACTTCGCTGGCTGTTCTGGGGGCCTGCGTGGCGCTGGCCGCCTGCACTCCGCCCGTGCCCGACACCGGCGCGGCGGATTACGCGCAGTTCTGCGCCTCGTGCCACGGCGCTTCGGGCAAGGGCGACGGTCCGGCTGCGGCCGGGATGCGGCCCCGCCCCGCCGACCTGACGCTGCTGGCGCGCGGCAACGGCGACCGCTTTCCGCGGCTGCGGGTGATGAACCGCATCGACGGCTATACCATGGGGATGAGCGACAGCCCCATGCCCCAGTTCGGCCAGGAACTGCGCGACGGTCCGACGGTGCTGTTCGATGCCGGCGACGGGGTGTCGACCCCTACGCCCGCCCGGCTGGTCGCCCTGACCGGGTATCTGGAGCAGTTGCAGCAATAACCGCCTGGGTCTGGTGGTCGAGGGCGTCGATCTCGGCCGCCACCAGCTGTTGCAGCCGCCAGATATAGGGGTCGTGGATGCCGTGCTCGGCCAGCCCGTGGACGGTGCGCAGCAGATATTCGGCCCCGGTTCCGGCAGCGCCAGCCGCGCGCGCCAGCCGGCGGGCCTGTTCCTCGACCGAGAGCATCGCCAGCTGCGTGCCGACCGGACCGGCGTAGAAGGTCAGCGCCTGCCCCTGCCCCTGTTCGGTTTCGACGTCGATCCAGGCGGCATTGGCGGCAAGCTCATGCGCCACCAGCTCGCGCCGCAGGATCGCGCGCAGGGATTGCCGTTCGGTCCCTTCGGCGATTTCCAGCAGCACCCCTTCGCAACACCCGCCCGCATCCAGCGCCAGCATCAGCCCCGGCCGTTCGGGCGAGCCGCGGAAATGGTCGAGCGAGATCGAAAAGCTGCGATGCCAGCCCAGCGCCGTCGCCCGCCGCCGCGCCTGCACCGCGAACCCCGGATTCCAGATCAGCGAGCCATAGGCAAAGACCGGGATCGGCCGCGGCCGGCCCCGGGTCAGGCGGTCCGCCAGCAGGTCGAGATCGCCGTCCCCGAGCATCCGCCAGCCGGGCGTATACAGCGGCCCATCCCCCGGCGCCACGCGGGCGACATGGGCGGCGGTCAGGGCGATGGTGGGGCGGTGGGGCGGGGTGTCATGCAAGGGGCTGTTCCTGAAAACCTGCGTGGAAGCAAGGCTCCGTGGGGGGGAGGGGCGGACATTGCCCAGTTTATAAGGCCAACACTTTGTTAATAAAGCAATTCTATGTAATGAAATGTTGCCCTGAGGGCAGGGTTCCTCTTTGCTGGTCCGCAAGTTTCATGTGCAAGAGGTTTCAGATGCAAGGCTTGATGTGGTCTGCCGCGGCGGCAGGGTTGCTGGTGCTGGCGGGGTGTGCCGAAATGCAGATCCAGCCGATGAGCTAGGATACGTTCAAGGTGGCGACCAGCGCGGCACCTGCCTGCGGGCCCGCGGGGGCGCGCAACGTCGCCTTCAAGACCGCGGCGGTCGAGGTCATCCGCAAGGGCGGCGACAAGTTTGTCATTCAGGGCGACCACAGCGGCAGCAGCTTGCAGGGCAATATCTTTGCGGGGTTCCAGCAGAATTACTCGCAGGGGATGGTGGTCAGGATGGTTCCCGAGGGCTCGCCCGAGGCAAGGAATGCACTGTCCGCCCGCGAAACCCTGGGCGCCGAGTGGCAGAAAATCGTTGCCAAGGGGGCCCCTACGACGTGTAGCTGAAAAAACGGCGTGGCCGGCGCGGTTCCATCTGCGCCGGTGACTGCCCCGAGTAACCGGCGGGCAGAAGGGGCTCAGCCGTTTTCAAACATCCAGATCCTCGGCGAACTGGGCGTTTTCCTGGATATACTGGAACCGCAGCTCGGGTTTCTTGCCCATCAGCCGCTCGACCAGATCGGCGGTCTCGCCGCCCTCGTCGTCGTCGATGCTGACGCGGATCAGCTTGCGGCTGGCGGGGTTCATTGTGGTTTCCTTCAGGTCCTTGGCGTCCATCTCGCCCAGGCCCTTGAAACGCTGCACGTCGATCTTGCCCTTGCCACCCAGACCCTTGGCCAGCCACGCCTCTTTCTCGGCGTCGTCGGCGACATAGACCCGGCGCGCGCCCTGCGTCAGGCGATACAGCGGCGGGCAGGCCAGATACAGATGCCCCTTGTCGATCAAGGGCCGCATCTGGGTAAAGAAGAACGTCATCAGCAGGCTGGCGATATGGGCGCCGTCCACGTCGGCGTCGGTCATGATGATGATCTTGTCGTAACGCAGGTCATCGACGTTGAAGCGCGAGCCCATGCCCACCCCCAGCGCCTGGCAGAGATCGGCGATTTCCTGGTTCTGCCCCATTTTCGAGGACGACGCCCCCAGCACGTTCAGGATCTTGCCGCGAATCGGCATGATCGCCTGGGTGGTGCGTTCGCGCGCCGACTTGGCGCTGCCGCCGGCGCTGTCGCCTTCGACGATGAACAGTTCGGTGCCCTTGCGGGTGTTGCCGGAACAATCCACCAGCTTGCCCGGCAGCCGCAGCTTGCGGGTGGCGGATTTGCGGGCGGTTTCCTTTTCCTGGCGGCGCTTCAGCCGTTCCTCGGCCCGCAGCACCAGGAAATCAAGGATCGCGCCGGCCGATTTCGTGTCGGCGGCCAGCCAGTTGTCGAAGTGGTCGCGCACCGCGCCCTCGACCAGCCGCGCGGCCTCGGCGGTGGCCAGCCGGTCCTTGGTCTGGCCGACGAATTCGGGTTCCGAGATGAAGCACGACACCAGCGCGCAGCCGCCGGTCAGCAGGTCGTCGCGGGTGATGTTTTCCGCCTTGCGGTTCTTGGTCAGCTCGCCGTAAGCGCGGATCCCCTTGAGGATGGCGTTCCAGAACCCGGCCTCATGCGTGCCGCCCTCGGGCGTCGGCACGGTGTTGCAGTAGGACTGGATGAAGCCGTCGCGCGAGGGCGTCCAGTTGATCGCCCATTCGACCTTGCCGGGGACGTTGAAACGTTCGCGGAACTCGACGGCGCCGGCAAAGGGGCGTTCGGCATAGGTGGTGGTGCTGCCCAGCTGTTCCGACAGGTAATCGGCCAGCCCGCCGGGGAAATGGAAGGTTGCCTCCAGCGGGGTCTCGCCGTCGTCGATCTCGGATTTCCAGCGGATTTCGACGCCGGAATGCAGATAGGCCTTGGACTTGACCATCCGCATCATCCGCGACGGCTTCAGCCGGTGGTGGCCGAAGATCTGTTCGTCGGGATGAAAGATGACGGTGGTGCCGCGGCGATTGGGGGCGGGGCCGACCTTTTCCACCGGCCCCTGCGGGATGCCGCGGCTGAAGCCTTGCCGCCACAATTCGCGGTTGCGGGCGACCTCGACCACCATGCTGTCGGACAGCGCGTTCACGACCGAGGCGCCGACCCCGTGCAGCCCGCCCGAGGTCTGATACGCCCCTTCGGAGAACTTGCCGCCGGCGTGCAAGGTGCACAGGATCACCTCAAGCGCGGATTTGCCGGGGAATTTCGGGTGCGGGTCGATGGGGATGCCGCGACCGTTGTCGCGCACGGTGACGCTGCCGTCGGCGTGCAGTTCGACCTCGATGCGGCTGGCGTGGCCGGCGACGGCCTCGTCCATGGCGTTGTCAAGGATTTCGGCGACCAGGTGGTGCAGCGCGCGTTCGTCGGTGCCGCCGATATACATGCCGGGGCGCTTGCGGACGGGTTCCAGCCCCTCGAGCACCTCGATCGAGGCGGCGGAATAGCTGTCGGGGGCCGCTTGCGCGCCCGAAAGAAGGTCGTCGGACATCGGATCTGCCTGCTCGTGATTATGGGGCGTCATGCCATGACGGGGCAGGGCGGGGCAACCCGCCGTGGCCCGGGGCGGCCGGACGAGGCGTCAGCCCCGGTCGCGCAGCCAGTCCGCCAGATGGCCGTCGTCGATGAGGCCCTGGGCGAGGGCGATGATGCGGTCACCGATGACATGCTCGGGGACATCGGGTTCGCTGCCGTCGTTCCAGTCAAGAATGACCTGCATGACGCGGAACGCCGTGCGCTTGTTGGCGTCGTTGAAGCAATGGCCCTGCGCGATTGCCATCGCATAGGCGGCAGCCAGCGCATAGACATCTTCAACCATGCCGTAGGCCAGCCGGTTCTCGACCCGGGCCAGCGCGCCGTCCAGAGACTTGTCCCGGGCGCGGCCCGGCAACTCGCCCGGGTTCAGAACGATATCATGAATCTCCTCGACCAGTTCGGCCGAGGGCAGACGATATTCCATCGCGGTCTCACTTGTCCTTCAGGTAGTCCAGGACAGGCTGGGCCCGGGCGCGCGTGCGCTCCAGCGCATCATGCAGCTCTTCCCGCGTGGCATGGCGATACGACACTTCTTCGGTGGCCTCGGCTGGTACGAGATAACCCACGAGGCCGGAATTGCGCAGGATTGCCACCGGCTTGCCGCCCGAGCGTTCCAGCACCTTGTGCGGCTCGCGCAACTCGGTGATCGTGGCGATGTGGTTGGTCAGCAGGCGGGTCATGGCGGGCACTCCGGCAGGGTTGTGTCCTTTATATTGTATATTGCAATGGATATTTCAATGGCAGGTTCAGGGGGCCTCGGCCTCGCGCGCCGCCCACATCTGCCGAAAGCCGTCGCGGGTCTGACAGGCGGACAGCCACGCCTGCACCGCCGGGAACTGCTGCATCAGCGCGCCGTAGCCCTGCGCATAGCGCAGGATTTCCGCGACGTTCAGGTCGGCGACGGTGAAACGCCCGCCGACCAGATAGCCGTGACGGGACAGGTGGTCTTCAAGCACCGTCATCGGGCGCAGCAGCCGCTCGGCGGCGTCAGAGACCAGATCTGCATCCTCGGCCGGCTGGGCCTGGCCGGGGCGGTGCAGCATCAGGATGGTCAGCGCATCGGGCTCGACCGCGGTTGCAGCGTAAAGCGACCATTGCAGCATCAGCGCATCCTCGGCCGCGTCCGCGGGTGCCAGCGGCCCGCCGTGCTTGCGCGCCAGATACAGCGTGCAGGCCAGCGATTCCGACAACACCAGTGCGCCGTCCTCGATCACCGGGATGGCGCCGGCGGGCGACAGCGCAAGAAATGCGGGCGAGCGGGTGTTCAGGGCCGCGTCCGGCGCTTGCGGGTTCCCCAGTCGATAGGCCTGGATCACCGGCACCTGCCGGAAGGGCAGGTCCAGTTCGTGGCAAAGCCAGATGACGCGCGATGCGCGCGAACGGGTGACGCCGTGGATGGTCAGCATGGGGGCCTCGTCTGCGGGG
>JAZIHR010000161.1:0-6213 GCA_036678445.1 Alphaproteobacteria bacterium | reverse complement strand
CGCTGATTGCGTATCGGTTCCCGGTCTAGCTAGGGACCGCGAGGACGATGGGCAAGCGAAACGATGATGATCGCGGTGAAATGACGGGTGGCGAGGCACGGCTGAAGCGGCGGGTGGTGGCGGCTGCGGCGCCGTCGCCGGGGGCGCTGCCCCCGCCGCCCGTGGCGGCCCCCCCGGGGGATTTGGGCCAGAAAGAAACTGCAAAGCGCCCCGAGGCGGCGAAGAAGCCGGCGCGCAAGCCGGATCGCCGCAAGGATCGGGGCGAGGGCAAGGCGCAGCCCGCGCCTCATGCGGCGCGGCGCGGGGCGTTGCGGCTGCTTGCGGCCGTGCGCGACGGGGCGGCGCTGGCCGAGGGAGAGGAGGCGTTGGCCGAGCTGAGCCCCGCCGAACGCGCCCGCGCCCGCCGGCTGGCCGCCATGACCCTGCGCCACCGCAGCCGGTCCGAGGCAGTTCTGGCCGGGCTTCTTGACCGTCGTGCGCGGCCCGAGGTGGCGGACCTGCTGCAACTGGCCGTGACCGAGATGCTGGCCGGGGGCGAGGCGCCGCATGGCGTGGTCAATGCCGCGGTGGCGCTGGCCCGCTCAGGCGGGGCCAAGGCCAAGGCCGCGGCGGGGATGGTGAACGCGGTTCTGCGCCGCGCCGCCGAGGGGCAGGCCGTGTGGGAGGCCGCGCCGCCGCCGCGCCTGCCCGACTGGCTGCGCCGCCCGGTGGTGGCAGAGTGGGGCGAGGCCGTCGCCGCCGCCATCGAGGCCGCGCATGAATGCGGCGCCGCGCTGGACCTGACCCCGCGCGCGGCAGGTATCCCGGTGCCCGGCGAGGCGCTGCCCACCGGCAGCCACCGCCTGCCCGCCGGTACGCAGGTGACGGCGCTGCCCGGTTATGCCGAGGGCGATTGGTGGGTGCAGGACGCCGCCGCGGCGCTGCCGGTGCGGTTGCTGGCGCCGCGTCCGGGCGAATCCGTGGCCGATCTGTGCGCTGCGCCCGGCGGCAAGACCATGCAGCTGGCCGCCGCCGGCGCACGGGTGGCCGCCATCGACCTGTCGCCCCCGCGGCTGGCCCGGCTGCGCGAGAACCTGTCCCGCGTCGGGCTGGAGGCCGAGACCATCGCCGCCGATGCGCTGGACTGGCAGCCGCCTGCGCCGCTGGATGCGGTGCTGCTGGACGCGCCCTGTTCGGCGACCGGCACCATCCGGCGCCACCCCGAGCTGCCGCTGATCCGCGACGGCGCGATGATCCCCGAGCTGGCGCGGTTGCAGGCGCGGCTGATCGACCATGCCCTTACGCTGCTGAAACCGGGCGGGCGGCTGGTCTATGTGGTCTGTTCGCTGCACCCGGCCGAGGGCGAGCGCCAGCTTGCCGCCGCCCTGGCGCGCCATCCGGGCCTGACGGTCGAGCCGCCCGAACCGGGCGACTGGCCCGCCGAATGGATCACCGCCGAAGGCGCGATCCGCACCCGCCCCGACCACTGGCCCGATCTGGGCGGGCTGGACGGGTTCTTCATCGCGCGCCTGCGGACGCGGGGTTAAGTCCCGCAAGAGCTTGTCATCAAGGTGCAACTCGGGTGAAGCTGCCCGGCATAGAAACCAACAACAGGGAGAAAATCCGATGTTCGGCAAAACCATCCTGGGGGCGGCCGCGATTGCGGTCATGGCGCTGGCCGGAACGGCCTCGGCGCAAGAGATGTCGTTCTTCCGCATCGGCACCGGCGGCACCGCGGGCACCTATTATCCGATCGGCGGGCTGCTGGCGAATGCGATTTCGGCGCCTCCCGGGTCGCGGGCCTGCGAGGACGGCGGTTCCTGCGGGGTGCCGGGGCTGGTCGCCTCGGCGCTGGCGGCCAACGGTTCGGTCGCGAACGTCAACGCCATTCAGGGCGGGACGCTGGAATCGGGCTTTGTGCAGGGTGACGTCGCCGCCTGGGCCTATACCGGCACCGGCATCTGGGAAGGCCAGCCTCCGGCGGACAAGCTGCGCGCCATCGCCAACCTTTACCCGGAATCGATCCACCTGGTCGCCTCGGCCAAGTCGGGCATCACCTCGGTCGCCGACCTGGCCGGCAAGCGGGTGTCGCTGGACGAGCCGGGGTCCGGCACGCTGGTCGACGCCAAGCTGATCCTGGCTGCCGCCGGCCTGTCCGAGGGTGACATCAAGCCCGAATACCTCAAGCCCGACCAGGCTGCCGACCGCATGAAGGACGGCCAGATGGACGCGTTCTTCTTTGTCGGCGGCTATCCGGCCGGCGCCATTGCGGAACTGGCCAGCCAGCAGAACGTGGTGATCGTCCCGATCGAGGGCGAGGTCGCCGACAAGGTGCGCGAAAGCGAGTTCTTTGCCGCCGACACCATCCCTGCCGGCACCTATGACGGGCAGGACGCCGACGTGAACACCATCGCGGTGGGTGCGCAGTGGATCACCTCGGCCGACCAGCCCGAAGAGCTGATCTACGGCATCACCAAGGCGCTGTGGAACGATGCCAGCCGCGCTCAGCTGGATGCGGGCCATGCCAAGGGCAAGATGATCGTCAAGGAAAACGCGCTGGCCGGGCTGGGCCTGCCGCTGCATCCGGGCGCCGAGCGGTTCTACCGCGAGGAAGGCCTGCTGAAGTGACCTGACCCCGCGGTCGCCCCTTGGCCGCAGGCGGCACAGCCCGCCTGCGGCCATCCCCGAGCCATGCAGGATCATCCCGATGACCGACCCGATGACCGACCCGCGCCCCGCCCATGACGACGCGCCCGTCGAAGAACCCGTGGTGCTGACCGCCGACGAGTTGCAGGCGATCGAGGAAAAATACGACCCCGAGATGCGGTTCCGCGACATGCTGCCGCCCGTCGCGATCCTGTCCGGGGCGATCCTGTTCCTGCTGAGTTGCTATCACTATTACACCGCCGGCTTCGGCATCCCGCAGGCCACCGTCCACCGCGGCCTGCACATGGGCACCACGGTGTTCCTGGTGTTCATGGCGTTTTCCGCCTTCAGCAACCGCGCGCCGGTCAGGGGGCCGCTGGCCTTCCTGGGCGTGCCGCTGATCGACTGGGCCTTTGCCATCGCCGGGGCGGTGGCCTCGTTCTATGTACCGTGGATCTATGCGGAACTGGCGATGCGGGTCGGCAACCCGAACACCACCGACGTGGTGATGGGCACCATCCTGATCATCGCCCTGCTGGAAGCGGTGCGGCGTTCGATGGGCTGGCCGCTGCCGGTCATCGCCATCCTGTTCATGGCCTATGCCTATTTCGGCCGCTACATGCCCGGGGTGCTGGTCCATCCGGGGGCAAGCTGGACGAATATCGTCAACCACCTCTACCTGACCTCGCAGGGGATCTACGGCACCGCGCTGGGGGTGATCGCGACCTATGTGTTCCACTTTGTCCTGTTCGGGGTGATGGCGACGCGGATCGGGCTGGGGCAGCTGTTCATCGACGTGGCCTCGGCTGCGGCGGGGCGCTATGCCGGCGGGCCGGCCAAGGTCTCGGTGCTGTCCTCGGCGCTGCTGGGCTCGATCTCGGGGTCGTCCATCGCCAACACGGTGACCACCGGCTCGCTGACCATCCCGGCGATGATCCGCATCGGCTACCCCCGCCATTTCGCCGCCGCGGTCGAGGCCGCGGCCTCGACCGGCGGGCAGATCACCCCCCCGGTGATGGGGGCGGTGGCGTTCCTGATGATCGAATACCTGGGCCTGCCGCTGACCACGATCCTGACCGCGGCGCTGGTCCCGGCCTTCATGCATTTCTTTGGCGTGCTGGTGCAGGTCCATCTTGAGGCCAAGCGCCTGGGGATGCGCGGCCTGCACCCCAGTGAACTGCCCAACGTGTGGAAGGTGCTGCGCGCGGGCTGGCTGACGGTGGTGCCGCTGATCGTGCTGATCGGGATCCTGCTGTCGGGGCGCACCCCCTTTGCCGCCGCTTTCTGGTCGATCACCGCCTGTATCGCGGTGCTGATCTGGCAGGAACTGTCGGCCAAGGGCCTGGTCGAGGGGATCAAGGGCACCGCCCACGGCATCTACGAAGGCTTCGTGCTGGGCGCGCGGCAGTCGCTGGCGGTGACCGCCGCCGCGGCGCTGGTCGGCGTGGTGATCGGGGTGGTGACCCTGACCGGCGTCGGCTTCAAGATCGCCTTCATGGTCACCTCGATCGCCGCGAACTGGGCGCAAGGCGTGTCCGGCTGGCTGGCGGTGCTGCCGTTCGAGATCATGGGCGTGCAGACGCTGACGCTGCTGTTCACGCTGATGCTGACCGCGGTGGTCTGCGTGCTGATGGGTTGCGGCATCCCGACGACCGCGAACTACATCATCATGATCGCGGTCGCTGCCCCGGTGCTGGGGCTGCTACAGGTCGAGCCGATCGTCGCGCATTTCTTCGTGTTCTACTACGGGGTGCTGGCCGATGTGACGCCCCCGGTCGCCATGGCGGCCTATGCGGGTGCCGGGATCGCCGGGGCCAATGCCTTCAAGGCCGGGAACACCGCGTTCCGGCTGTCGATGGGCAAGGCGCTGGTGCCCTTTGTCTTTGTGTTCCAGCCGGCGCTGCTGCTGGTGACAAAGGACTTTACCTGGGCGAACTTCGGGCTGGCCTTCGGCGGCGCGGTGCTGGGAATCGTCGCGCTGTCGGCGGCGATCACCGGCTGGCTGTTCGCCTCGCTTTCCGTGGGCGAGCGGCTGCTGCTGACCTTTGCGTCGGTGCTGCTGGTGGCGCCGGACTGGACCGCCACGGGGATCGGGCTGCTGTTCTTTGTGCCGATCGTGCTGCGGCAATGGGCGGCGCGCGAGCGTAGCAGCGGGCCGGTGGCGGCGGCCTGAGCGCCGCCCGTCCCCGGCCTCTCCTGTTTTCCGGCCCGGCCCCTTGCCGGGCCGCTTTTTTTGGGGGGGCGTCCGGCAGTGCCGCGGGGGCGTCAGTTCCAGCTGACCTCGGACAGGAAGATGTAGCCGGCGCCGTAGATGGTCTTGATCAGCCGCGGGTTCTTGGGATCCTCGCCCAGCTTGGTGCGCAGCCGTGAAATCCGCACGTCCATGGCCCGGTCGAAGCTGTCCCCCGCGGTGCCGCCCAGCGATTCCAGCATCTGCGCGCGGCTGATCAGCCGGCGCGGGCTGTCAAGGAACATGCGCAGCATCTCGGCCTCGGCATGGCTCAGCGGGGTTTCCGCGCCATCGGGGGCGGTCAGTGCGTAGCGGTCGAAATCGGCGCGCCACCCGGCAAAGACCGCGGTCTGCCCGCCGCGCGAGGCCTCGCGCGCGGGCTTGCGCAGCCGGGCGCGGATGCGGGCCACCAGCTCGGCCGGGTCGAAGGGCTTGATGACGTAGTCGTCGGCGCCAAGTTCCAGCCCCGTCACCCGGTCCTGCACCTGCGCGCGCCCCGAAACGATGATGATCGCCGCGCCCGATTGCGTCGCCAGCCGGTGGACCAGGGCCAGCCCGTCGCGGTCGGGCAGGCCAAGGTCGATCAGGCAGGCATCGGGGGCCATGCGGCGCAGCGCGGCCTCGAACTCGGTGGCGCGGCCGAAGCTGGCGGTGCGGAAACCCGCGTCCTCAAGCGTGTCGGCCAGCAGGCGGCGGATGTCGGGTTCGTCGTCCAGAATGGCGATCAGCGGCGGGTCGTGGGTCATTTTCCATCGGCCTCGGGCAGGGTGGCGAACAGCGCCGACAGCGCGGCGGCGTCGAAAGGCTTGGTCAGCACCGGCCGGGTCAGCCCCGCGCGCACGGGGTCGTCGGGCGGCCGGGCGGTCATCAGCAGCAACGGCGGGCCGGCCTCGGCAAGATCGGCGCCCGAACCGTCGCCCAATTGCAGGTCCGACAGCACCACCGACAGACCGGGCAGGTCGCACAGCGACCGGGCCTCGGCCAGCGACCCGGCCTCGATCACCTGGTGGCCCATCCCGGTCAGCATCTCGCGCAGGGTTTCGCGGATCAGGTCGTCGTCGTCAACCAGCAGCACCAGCCTTGGCGCGACGCGCTGATAGGGCAGCCGCAGCCGCACCCGCCCGCCGCCGCCCGGCAGGTTGTCCAGCCGCAGCGTGCCGCCGGCCAGCTTGGTCTGGTCATAGACCATCGACAGCCCCAGCCCCGAGCCCTGGCCGGGCTTGGTGGTAAAGAACGGCTCGGCCGCGCGTTTCAGCGCCTCGGGCGAAAAACCGGGACCGCTGTCGGTGACGGTCAGTTCCAGCCAGCGCCCGCGCACCCGTGCGGCGACGCGGATCGTGGCCTCGGGGGGGGCTGTT
>JAZIHR010000160.1:0-6295 GCA_036678445.1 Alphaproteobacteria bacterium | reverse complement strand
CCCCCCCCCCCCCCCCCCCCCCCCCCCCCCCCACCCCCCCCCCCCCCCCCCCCCACCACCCCCCCCCCCCCCCCCCCCCCCCCCCGGGGCGCGGCCCCCCACACGGGCGCCCGCCGCCCCCGCCGGCCAGAGCCGGCTCCCCCAGGATATTTGGGTGATGAAGAAGGAGAAAGCCGCCCCGTTGCGGGGGCGGCCATGGGATTTTTCGGGTTCGAAGGGTCAGCCGACCAGTTCGAGGCCCGAGAAGAAGAAGGCGATTTCCTGCGCCGCGGTTTCCGGGGCATCCGAGCCGTGGACCGAGTTTTCACCGACCGACAGCGCGAATTCCTTGCGGATGGTGCCTTCGTCGGCCTGCGCCGGGTTGGTCGCGCCCATCACTTCGCGGTTTTTGGCGATGGCGTTTTCGCCTTCGAGCACCTGCACCACGACCGGCTCGGACGCCATGAACTCGACCAGTTCGCCGTAGAAGGGGCGGTCCTTGTGGACTTCGTAGAATTTGCCGGCCTGGGCGGGCGACAGGTGGATGCGCTTTTGCGCGACGATGCGCAGGCCGGCGTCCTCGAACTTGGCATTGATCTTGCCGGTCAGGTTACGGCGGGTCGCGTCGGGCTTGATGATCGAAAGGGTGCGTTCGATGGCCATGATATTCCTCGGGTCCGAAGGTTGTTCGATTGGCCGGGCGGCTATCATGCCCCCCGCGCGATGAAAACCCCGGGGCGCATGGTGACAAGGGCGGCAGGCAGCAGTCACAAGTGGGGCGCAGGATGCAAAAAGGGCAGCCCGCAAAGGCTGCCCCGATCTGTTCGCAGGTCCAGAGGACCGCTGCGATCACACGAACTGGATGTTCGTCGCCGATTCGCGCCCGTCGCGGCCGCTTTCCAGTTCATAGGTGACTTTCTGCCCGTCGGCCGGGGCGTGCAGGCCCGCACGCTCCAGCGCCGAGACGTGCAGGAACACGTCGCGGTTGCCGTTTTCCGGCTGGATGAAGCCGAAGCCTTTGGTCGAGTTGAACCATTTCACGGTGCCGTTGGCCATCGTGAGATCTCCTGTCATATTGCCATCCGCAGAATGCGATGGCCCGGCGCAGTCAGTCGAAAAGCATGCTGAAGCCGGGTAACCGAAGACAGGTAGCAGATAGATAACGTTGCAGGGGTCATTTAGGCACTGCGCGGCGATAATTCAAGCGCCTCGTTGACGAATGCCGCCTGCTGCTGCAATCCCCCTTTCATGCTGCGCATCGACGACATCTCCTATTCCATCGCCGGACGGCCGCTGTTCCAGAACACCAGCGCGGTGATTCCGGACGGGCACAAGGTCGGGCTGGTCGGGCCGAACGGCGCCGGCAAGACCACGCTGTTCCGGCTGATCCGGGGTGAGTTGTCGCTGGACGGCGGCGCCATCACCCTGCCCGCCCGCGCCCGGATCGGCGGCGTCGCGCAGGAATCGCCCGCGACCGACATCAGCGTGCTGGACACGGTGCTGGCCGCCGATACCGAGCGTCACGCCCTGCTGGTCGAAGCCGGGGTCGCCACCGACCCCCACCGCATTGCCGAGATCCAGACAAGGCTGGCCGACATCGGCGCCTGGTCGGCCGAAGGCCGCGCGGCCTCGATCCTGCAAGGACTGGGGTTTTCACCCGCCGACCAGGCCCGGCCCACGGGGGATTTCTCGGGCGGCTGGCGGATGCGCATGGCGCTGGCCGGGGTGCTGTTCGCGCGCCCCGACCTGCTGCTGCTGGACGAGCCGACGAACTATCTCGACCTCGAAGGGGCGCTGTGGCTGGAAGGCTATCTGGCCCGCTACCCCCATACCGTCATCGTCATCAGTCATGACCGCGGGCTGCTGAACCGGGCGGTCGGCGCGATCCTGCATCTCGAAGACCGCAGGCTGACGCTGTATTCCGGGGGCTACGACAGCTTTGCCCGCATCCGGGCCGAGCGCCGCGCCCTGCAAGCCGCCGAGGCCAAGAAGCAAGAGGCCCGCCGCGCCCATCTGCAAAGCTTCGTCGACCGCTTTCGCGCCAAGGCCACCAAGGCCGCGCAGGCCCAGTCCCGCCTGAAGGCGCTGGCGAAGATGGAGCCGATCACCGCTCCCGAAGAGGCCAGGTTCCACCGCTTTACCTTCCCCCAGCCCGACCAGCTGTCGCCGCCGATCCTGTCGCTGGACGGGGTGTCTGTCGGCTATGGCGACCGCACGGTGCTGCGGCGGCTGAACCTGCGCATCGACCAGGACGACCGCATCGCGCTGCTGGGCCGCAACGGGCAGGGGAAATCGACGCTCTCCAAGCTGCTGGCCGGGCGGCTGCCGGCGATGGAGGGTTCCGTCGCACGCTCGTCCAAACTGCGGGTGGGGTATTTCGCCCAGCATCAGGTCGATGAGCTGTCGCTGGACGAAACCCCGCTGGATCACGTCCGCCGCCTGCGCCCGGATGAACCGCCGGCGCGTCTGCGCGCCCGGCTGGCCGGCTTCGGGCTGATGGAGGCGCAGGCGGAAACCAAGGTGCGCGCGCTGTCGGGCGGGCAGAAATCGCGGCTGTCGCTGCTGCTGGCCACCATCGACGCGCCGCATCTGCTGATCCTCGACGAGCCGACCAACCACCTGGACATCGAATCGCGCGAGGCGCTGACCGAGGCGCTGAACGACTATACCGGGGCGGTGGTGCTGGTCAGCCACGACATGCACCTGCTGGAACTGGTGGCGGACCGGCTGTGGCTGGTCGCGGACGGCGCGGTGCGCCCTTATGCCGACGACCTCGACAGCTACCGCAAGTCGCTGCTGACCCCGGACGAACCCGAACGCCCGCGCGAGCCAGCGAAACCCGTGGCGAGGCGCGCCAGCCGCGACGAAATCCTGGAACTGCGCGCCGAGGTCCGCCGCGGCGAAGACCGGGTCGAGAAACTGACCGCCATGCTGGACCGCATCGCCGAAAAAATGGCCGACCCGGCGCTTTACGACGACCCGGCCGAGGCCGAGAAATGGGGCCGCAAACACGCCGAGGCGACGCAGGCCCTGCCCCGCGCCGAAACCCTGTGGCTGGACGCGCTGGAACGGCTCGAAGCGGCCGAGCGCGGCTGACCCATGCCCCGCGCACCCGGGCGCGTGCCCTTTCCTCTGCCCCCCGGACGGCCTATATGCAGCACAGGATTTCACCGGAGAATGGCATGACCCAGCCGCAGACACCCGAAGGCGAGCCGCTGATCGCGCCCTCGTCCGTCGACCACCCGCTTTACGAAAGCGTGGTCGAGGCCTGCCGCACGGTCTATGACCCCGAGATTCCGGTCAATATCTTCGACCTGGGGCTGATCTACACCATCGCCATCGACGACACCAACGCGGTGCGCATCATGATGACGCTGACCGCCCCCGGCTGCCCGGTCGCGGGCGAGATGCCGGGCTGGGTGGCCGATGCGGTCAGCGCCCTGCCGGGGGTGCGCCAGGTGGATGTGGACATGACCTTCCAGCCGCCCTGGGGGATGGAGATGATGTCCGACGAAGCGCGGCTGGAACTGGGCTTCATCTGAACCCCACGCTCTCGCGCCCGCGCTGCCGCCACCACGCAGCCCGCCCCATCGCTTTCAGCGAGATTCAAACCTCGCGCGGCTCGCTTGCCCGCCGCCTCTCGGGCTGACCATCCGCCGCGCCAACAGCGATGACCCGGCGCCCTCCTGCCACGGCAGCCGCTTCTTTCTGGCCCAAATACCCATTGCACCGGCGCCGCTAGCCCCGCGCCGCCGGTGGCTGCGCTACCGCCCCAGCCAGCGCCGGAACCGCCCGCGCGCCTGATCGGCCCGCGCCTCGGCCCGCTCGACCGCCGGGGTGATGCGCCGCGCGGTAAAGCGGTTCCACCAGCGCCAGAACAGGAACAGCACCAGCCCCAGCGCCCCCAGGATCAGCATCGCCAGCCAGTTCGCCGGACGATCCTGCGGTCCCGCCACCGGCCGGATCGAGATCGCGTTCGGAAAAATGGTGATCAGGTCGTTGCGCCAACCGTAAGAGGTGACGCTGACCCAGCGCGGCTGCTCGGCGGTGGACCGCATGTCGCCCGCGATCGCGTGCAGGTCCGAGCTGTCGTATTTGAAATACGGCGGCCAGATCAGCCCGGTATCCTCGTTGCGATAGACCCGCGGGCGCCCGTTCGGCCGCACCGTGTCGATATAGCGCACATCGCGCCGCCCCTCGGGGGTCTCGACCGTGCCGGTCGAGGCCGCGGCATAGAACATCCGGTTCCAGCCCAGGTCGGTCATCTTGTTGTAAGTGTTGGTGATCCGCACCGTCTCGCGCGACGGCAGCGAATAATCCAGAAACAGGAACAGCAGCGCCCCGAAGGCCACCCCCAGCACGATCTGGATGTTGCGCATGAACATCGGCTCTCCTTGCATCTTGTGCCTGCCGGGGCAGTCTACCGATCCCGCCCCCGGGGTGCGAGCAGGAATGTCCGGCAGCCGCCACGGATTCCTCTGGCGCCGTCCTGCGCGGGCGGTGTCGCGGGCAATTCCCCTTGCCCGCCGCCCGTGGCAGGATGCCGGGAAAACCGGAACCGACGACATGAACCGAACCCTGCCCATCGGCGCGCTGGTCTACATGCTGCTTGCGCTGCTGCTGTCGCTTTACTTCGCCTTTGCGGCCGTTCAGGGCCCGTCGGGCATCCTGCGCCGCGTCCAGCTTGAGGCCGAGACCGCCCAGCTTGCGACGGAGCGCGACGCGCTGGCGGCCGAGGTCGCGCGGATGAAGAACCTGACCCGGCGGCTGTCGGACGAATACCTGGACCTTGAACTTCTGGACGAACGCGCCCGCGACGTGCTGGGGCTGGTGCGCGGAGACGAGCTGCTCATCCGCTGATGCGCGCAGAAAGCGCCTTGCGCCCGGCAGAACGCCGATTCTAAGATAGTTCAACGCTGAACCATTTCCCCAGCAGCATTCCACAAGTCGGAGAACGCAGATGGCCAGAAAGCCGGCCGAGACGGCCCAGCCCCCGCAGCAGCCCAATGTCTCGCGCGATGAGCTGCTGAAATATTACCGGGAAATGCTGCTGATCCGACGATTCGAGGAAAAGGCCGGCCAGCTTTACGGCATGGGCCTGATCGGCGGGTTCTGCCACCTGTATATCGGGCAGGAAGCGGTCGTCGTCGGGCTCGAGGCCGCCTCGAAACAGGGCGACAAGCGCATCACCAGCTACCGCGACCACGGGCATATGCTGGCCTCGGGGATGGCGGCGCGCGGCGTGATGGCAGAGCTTACCGGCCGGATCGGCGGCTATTCCAAGGGCAAGGGCGGCTCGATGCACATGTTCAGCCGCGAAAAGCATTTCTACGGCGGCCACGGCATCGTCGCGGCGCAGGTGCCGCTGGGCGCGGGGCTGGCCTTTGCTGACAAATACAACGGCAACGACAACGTCACCTTTACCTATTTCGGCGACGGCGCCGCCAACCAGGGCCAGGTCTACGAAACCTACAACATGGCCGAGCTGTGGGACCTGCCGGTCATCTTCGTGATCGAGAACAACCAGTATGCCATGGGGACCAGCATGAAGCGGTCCACCAAATCCACCACGCTGTTCGGCCGGGGCGAGGCCTTCGGCATTCCCGGCGAACAGGTCGACGGCATGGACGTGCTGGCGGTCAAGGCCGCCGGCGAAAAGGCCGTGGCCCACTGCCGCGCCGGCAAGGGGCCGTATATCCTTGAAATGATGACCTATCGCTATCGCGGCCACTCCATGTCCGACCCGGCGAAATACCGCACCCGCGAAGAGGTGCAGAAGATGCGCGACGAACGCGACCCCATCGAACATGTCCGCCAGCTGCTGCTGCAAGGCGGCCACGCGGCCGAGGATGACCTCAAGGCCATCGACAAGGACATCAAGGACATCGTCAACGATTCCGCCGACTTCGCCCGCGAAAGCCCCGAGCCTCCGCTGGAAGAGCTGTGGACCGACATCTACGCCGACGACGCGCCCCAAGCGCCGCAAGACGTGACCGCCTGAGAAAGAGGGCTGAACATGGCAACCGAAATCCTGATGCCCGCGCTCTCTCCGACGATGGAGGAAGGCACGCTGGCCAAGTGGCTGGTGAAAGAGGGCGACACCGTGAAATCCGGCGACATCCTGGCCGAGGTCGAAACCGACAAGGCCACGATGGAATTCGAGGCCGTGGACGAAGGCGTGATCGGCCGCCTGCTGGTGGCCGAGGGCACGCAGGGGGTCAAGGTCAACACCCCCATCGCCACGCTGCTGGCCGAGGGCGAATCGCCCGACGCCGCCGCAACAGCCGCGCAGCCCCGCCCGGCCGCGGACGCCCCC
>JAZIHR010000159.1:0-6354 GCA_036678445.1 Alphaproteobacteria bacterium | reverse complement strand
GGTCAGGGGTGGCGGCGCGCTGCGGATAGACCACCTTGCCCCCGGGGGTCAGCTGGGCGCCCGGCGTGGGGAACGCCGGGGAAATCTGGCCCGGAGCCATCAGGTGATCGACCGCGTGGCCGTTCAGCAGCAGATGGTCGGTGATGATGCGGCGGTGACAGCGCCACCACACCGCCTCGGAGCACATCAGCGCCAGCCGGCGGTCGCGGCCAAGCCGCAGGATGTGGTCCAGCGCCTCGGCAAAGCGGCCGCCCAGCGCGTAATCGGCATAGTTGTGGAAACTGCGCAGCCGCCACATCGCGTTCAGCTCATCCGGCACCCCGGGCTGCAACGCCCGGCGCCCGCCCAGCGCAGGGCAATGCAGGTAACCGATCTGCACCTCGGCCAGCGCCTCGGGCAGGCGGTCGATGTTGAACTGCGGATTGGCGCGCGAGCGGGGAAAGCTGCGCACATCGACCACCATCGCCACGCCTGCCTCGCGCAGCATCTGGATGAATTCGTCCAGGCTGCGGTTGGAATGGCCGATGGTGGTGAACCGGGCCACCATCAGCCGATCCTTGTCAGGGCGACCCCCTTGTGGGCGGCGATATGGTCGGTCTTGTCGCTTTTGATCTCGTATTGCGGATCATCGCGGGACGCCCGGTGGCGGTGGCCCTTATAGTCGAAATCCTGGTGGTGGACCTTGACGATCCGGCCGGACACGCGCCCGGCCTCGGAGTTCCAGCTGACGTGATCGCCGACGGAAAATTCTGCCATGTCACCCTCCATCAGGGTTTTCACCCTTCATCTGGGGTCAATGCGGCGCCGGCGCCGGGGTTCCCTGCGGGAAGCGCGCCCGGCCCCATCCGGCCGGGCACAGAGCCCTCAGGCCCGGTCTCCCTCAGGCCCAGTCCCAAGGCACCGTATAGCTGCCCAGCTTGGCGCGCACCGCGTCGTCGTCGATGCCGGGGCCGCGGGCGATACGGGCGGTCAGGCCGCGTTTGCGGTCCTCGACCACCTCGGCGACCGAGGCGCCGGTGCCCTCCAGCGCGCCGTCCAGCACCCGCGCGATGGCAAGGCGGCGCAGCGCGGGCTTGAACACCTTGCCCACCGCGGTGACCGGCAGTTCGGCCATGATCTCGATATGCTTGGGGATGGCGGCGCGTTCGTGGATATGTTCGCGCGCGTGGTCGGCCAGCGCCCGGGCCGACACCTCGGCACCTTCGCGCAGTTGCACATAGACGCAGGGCAGTTCGCCGGCAAAGGAATCGGGCTGGCCGATGGCGGCGGCGCCGACGACATCGGGGTGGGACAGCATCCCTTCCTCGATCTCGGCGGGGTCGATGTTGTGGCCGCCGCGGATGATCAGGTCCTTGGCGCGGCCGGTGATCCACAGATAGCCGTCGGCGTCGATCCGGCCCAGGTCGCCGGTGCGCAGGAACCGCCCCTCGGCGAACAGGTCGCGGTTCTTGTCGATCTCGGTATAGGTCGAGCCCTCGAACACGCCGGGGTTGGCCACGCAAATTTCGCCGATCTCGTCGGTGGCGCAATCGCGGTATTCGCCGTTGACCCGGCGCAGGATGCGCACGGTGGTATAGGGCAGCGGGATCCCGACCGAGCCGACTTTCTTCAGCCCGTCCACGGGGTTGCAGCTGACAAGGCAGGTGACCTCGGTCAGGCCGTAGCCCTCGGCGATCTCGACCCCGGTGGCGGCCTTGAAGCGGTTGTAAAGCTCGACCGGCAGCGCGGCCGAGCCGGAAATCGCCGTGCGCAGGCTGGACACGTCGGCATCGACCTTGCGCTGCATCAACGAGGCGATGGCGGTGGGCACGGTGATCAGGAAACTCGCGTGCCAGCGCTCGATCAGCTTCCAGAAATTGTCGATCACGCCCTCGCCGCGATAGCCGGCGGGGGTCGGCATCACCATCTGCGCGCCCGACTGGATGCAGGACATCAGCACCGGATAGGCCGCAAAGACGTGGAACAGCGGCAACGGGCACATCAGCACATCGGTTTCGTCGAACAGCAGCTCGCCGCCCAGAAAGCCGTTGTAGATCATGCCGGAATACTTGTGCTGCGCGATCTTGGGCATCCCGGTGGTGCCGCCGGTGTGGAAATGGGCGGCAACGCGGTCCTCGGGCGGGTCGTCGAAGGCCAGCCGGTCATGGGGCTGGGCCGAGGCCGCGGCCTCGAAGTCCAGCACCCTTGCCTTGTGATGCACCCTGAGCCGCGGGCGCAGCAGCGGCACCAGCAGCCGCTTGATCCCGGTCAGATAGCGCGCGAGATCGACCTCGAGCACGGTCTGCACACAGGGCGCCAGTTCCAGCGCCGCCGCCGCCTTTTGCGCGACATCGGATTTCGGCATGGATTTCAGGGTGACCAGCACGCGCGCATTGCTTTCGCGCAGGATGCTGGCGATCTGTTCGGGTTCCAGCAGCGGGTTGATCGGGTTGACGATCCCCGCCGTTGCCCCCGCCAGCAGCACGACCGGGGTTTCCAGGCAGTTGGGCAGCAGGTAGGCGACCGTATCCCCCGGCCCCACCCCAAGCGAGCGGAACAGGTTCGCGGCCTCGGTCACGCGCTCGTGGAACTCGGTCCAGGTCAGTTCGCAGGCGCGGCTTTTCGGGTCCGACAGCAGCTGGAACCCCAGCGCCGGGCGCTGCGGGTGCAGTTCGCGGGCGCGGCTGAGAAACGCATAGATCGTCTTTGGCAAGGGCCGGTCCGCATAGGGCATCTCGTCCTCGATACGGTCCCGATCGGCGATGCTGGCAAAGCGCGACATCCGTTTCCCCCCTGTTGGCGCATTCGGGAAATGATGCGCCGAGTTCTGCCCATTGGGCAAGTTGCCCAAGGCGGAAGACCGCCGGAACGCCGCGTCAACTGGTATGATGTTAACAAGTTTAACTACTTGAACGTTGTCAGAAGGGGTATCCTTCTGGTTGTCTTTCCCCAAGAGTGGCTTCGGGCAGAGACCGACATGAACAAGCTGATTTCGCTGATCGTCGCCGGGGTGATGATCGTGCTTCCCGCGGCGATACAGGCGGAACCGGCCATTCCGCGGCCGCTCTGGATCCGGCAGGTGACGGGCGACGACATCCTGGTGCAGGCCGCCGCCCCCGGACAGGCGCGTTGCCTGGCCACCGCCGCGGCCGAGAATCAGGCCGCGGCGCAGGTCACCAGCGCCCGGCGCGCCGCCGCGGGGCTCAAGCCGCTGCGCCCCAACCCCAGGCTGGCCGAAGCCGCGGCCCGCCACGCCTGCGACATGGCCACGCGGGGGCAGATGGCGCACCGGGGTTCCGCCACCAAGGGGCCGTCGCAGCGGGTCAAGGGGGTGGGCTACAAACCCGCGATCACCGCCGAGAACATCGCCGCCGGGCCGTTCAACCTGGAACAGGTGCTGCACGCGTGGGACGGCTCGGACAGCCATCTTCGCAACATCATGCTGCCGCAGGCGACGGATTTCGGCATCGGGCGCGCGGTTGCGGCGGATGGTCGCACGCTGTTCTGGGCCGCGCTTTACGCCGCTCCGCGAGGCCGCTGAGCCACGCCCGCTGCGCCACCCCCGCCGCGCCCTCCTTCACCACGCGCCGCGCATATTTCCCCGCGCGCCCTTTATCGCGCGCCCCTTGCCGCACTCGCCTTTGCTGCGGCGTCTTTCGCCGTCGCCCGAACCGGGCCGGCGCAACCGGCCCCTTTCCACATACCTCGTGCCCCCCGGCCCCCGCCCGCCGCGCCCCCTGCGCGCCGGGTCCGCGCGGCCCACACAGCCCCCCTTTCCCCATGACCGGTCCCGGCGCCCGAAAGCCGCGCCGGCGATCTGGTCATTGACGCAAGCCCGGCTTCCAGCCTATCTGCCGCTGTCCAAGTTCCGGCCTCGCCGGATTGAAAGGGAATACGGACGGCCCCGTGCCGAAGCCGTAGCTGCCCCCGCAACTGTGCGCGGAGAGCGGCACCGAACAGCCACTGGGGTCCTTGCCCCGGGAAGGCCGGTGCCCGCCTTGACCCGCAAGCCAGGAGACCTGCTTGGACATCACCCTTTCGATGGTGCGGGGCGCGCCAGCGAAGCGGCCAGCCGCAGCGGTGAACCAGCACTGTCTGCGGGGCCAGCCCCCCGGACGATTCCAACCTGCGGGCCATTCCTGGCACCGCCCGACCCGGGGACCATCATGTCCAAGACCTTTCGCCGCTTCGGCCCAGGCGTCGCTCTGCTGACGCTGACCACTGCCCTGCCGCTTTCCTTTGCGCAGGCGCAGGACGCCATCATCCTTGACCCGATCATCCTGTCGGGCGGGTTCTCGCCCATGTCCGCCGCTGCCTACGGCCGTGCCGCCTCGGTGCTGACTGCCGAAGACATGCGCCAGCGCGGCGTGACCTCGGTGCAGGATGCGCTGCGCGGCCTGCCGGGGATCTCGGTCAGCAGCAGCGGGGCATCAAGCACCGCGGTGCGCATCCGCGGCGGCGAATCGCGCCACACGCTGATCCTGATCGACGGGGTGAACGCGGGGGGCGGCGACCAGCCCTATGCGCTTGGCGGGCTCGACCTTGCCGATGTCGAGCGTATCGAGGTGCTGCGCGGGCCGCAGTCGGTCTATTACGGCTCGGCCGCCGCCACCGGCGTGGTCAACATCATCACCCGCAAGGCCGAGCGCAGCGGCGGCTATGCCCGCGCCGAGGCCGGCAATGGCGGCGCGCTGGCCCTTGGCCACGCGGTGGTCACCGACCGCTGGCGGCTACAGGCGGACCTAGGCTATCGCGACGACAACGGCTATGACCATTCGGTCGCCGGCAATGGCGACAAGGACGGCCTTCGCAGCGCCACCATGGGCTTTTCCGGCGACTGGTCGGCCAGCGACAACCTGAAACTGGGGTTTTCCAGCCGCCATTCCGAGGAACGCTCTTGGTATGACGCGGCGAATTACGCCGCCACCTCGGCCGAGGATTACCTGCTGGACGTGCCCTACTGGGCCGACCGCGACGAACGCATCAACCTGCTGTGGGGCGAGCTTTCCACGCTGGACGGCCGCCTGACCCACCGCCTGTCGTGGCAGGACACGGTGAACGAGATCACCACCCACGACGACGACCCCGGCGAAAGCAAGCTGCGCCGCCGCGCGTGGAAATATCGTGCCACCTACGGGCTGGACGGGGCCGTCGCCAGCGCCGACCAGACGCTGGCGCTGTCGCTGGAACGCATCGACGACAGCGTGGCCGGCGAGGCCGACCGCCGCTGGGACACCGATTCGGTCGCGCTGGAATACCGCGGCGCCTATGCCAACGGGCTGGACGTGCAGTTCGGGGTCCGCCATGATGACAACTCGCGCTTCCGGTCGAAAACCACCTGGAACGCGGGCGTGTCGTGGCGGGTCGGGGACACGCCGTGGCGGCTGCATGCCTCGGCCGGGACCGGGCTGTCCAACCCGGGCTATGCCGAAATCCTTGGCGGCTGGGGGTCTGTCGGCAACCCCGATCTCAAGCCCGAGGAAAGCCGCAGCGTCGATCTGGGCGCCGAATACACCCTGCCCGACGGGCGCGGGACGCTGGACCTGACCTGGTTCCGCGAGCGGCTTGAAGACGAGATCGAGTGGAGCGGGGCCCCCTTCCCCGACGGCACCAACTACCGCAACCAGCCCGGCACCAGCCGCCGCGAGGGGGTCGAGGTCGCCTATCGCCACGACCTCACCGACAGCCTGACCATCGGTGCCGCCTATACCTGGCTGGACGCCACGAACCCCGACGGCTCGGTCGAAATCCGCCGCCCGCGTCACGAACTGGCGCTGAACGCGGTGTTGCAGACCTTTGGCGGGCGCGGCTGGGTCGCCGCCGACCTGCGCCATGTGCACGACATGGCCGACACCCAGTATTGGGGCAGCTATGAAACCGTCAGGCTGCCCGACTTTACCACCGTCAACCTTGCCGCCAGCTACGACCTGACCGACAGTGCCCGGCTGACCGGCCGCATCACCAACCTGTTCGACAAGGACTATTCCGAGGTCTGGGGTTATGCCGCCCCCGGCCGCGCGGCCTGGGTCGGGGTAGAAACCCGGTGGTAGGCCCGTGGTAGGAATCTGCGCCATGGCGGGCGGCCGAGGGATGCGGGCGGCCGCGATTGTCGCGGCGCTTGCGCTGACGGCGTCTGCCATGGCCGCAGTCCCTGTCGCAACCCCGGTCACGGCCGCCGTAACGGGCGGCGGGGCCCCGGACACGGCACGAGACACGGCACGAGACACAGAGGAGGATGCGACGGGAAACAGGGGCGATAGCACCGGCGGAAACATGGTGGCCGCCGCGCCTTCGCCCGCGGAGCGGTCCGGGGCCGGCCTTGCCGCTGCCGTCACCGTCGCGCCCCCGCCTGTCGCATCCCTGCCTGTCGCATCC
>JAZIHR010000158.1:0-6539 GCA_036678445.1 Alphaproteobacteria bacterium | reverse complement strand
CCCCCATCGACCCCGCCGCGATCTTCGGTGACGACCGCCCGGTCTGGCTGGAAATCGGCTTTGGCGGCGGCGAACACATGGTCGCGATGGCGGCGCGCTATGCCGGCATCGGGATCATCGGCTGTGAGCCCTTCATCAACGGGGTCGCCATGCTGCTGGGCAAGATCCGCGCGGCCGAGGTGTCCAACGTCAGCGTCCACCCCGGCGATGCGCGCGACCTGATGGATGTGCTGCCCGACGCCTCGATCGCGAAAGCGTTCCTCAACTACCCCGACCCCTGGCCCAAGGCCCGCCACCACCGCCGCCGCTTCGTGACGCCCGAACACCTGATCCCGCTGCACCGGGTGATGGCGCCGGGGGCCGAGTTCCGGGTGGCGACCGACATCCCCGACTACATGCGCCAGACGCTCGAAGAAGTGCCGGCGGCCGGGTTCACCCTGATCCACGAAGGGCCAGAGCCGTGGGACGACTGGCACTCGACCCGTTACGAACAAAAGGCGCTGCGCGAGGGCCGCGTGCCGCATTACGCGACCTTCCGGCGCTGACCGGCGCTCAAGGGGAACGCCGCTGGCGGGGGGATTCCACAAGAAACAAGGGCATGGCCGCGCCCCTTCGGCCACGCTATCACTGCCGCGACGAAGGAGCCGATCATGTCCCACAGCACCCAGCCGCAACCGATGACCGCCCGCCGATCAGGTCCGCTTAAAGGGGATGCGCTTGTGCCCGGGGACAAGTCGGTCAGCCACCGCGCGCTGATCCTTGGCGCGCTGACCGTGGGCGAAACCCGGATCACCGGGCTGCTGGAATCGCAGGACGTGATCGACACCGCCCGCGCAATGGAGGCGTTCGGCGCCACGGTCGAGCGCGGGGGCGAGGGCGAATGGCGCGTTCATGGCGTGGGGGTAGGCGGGTTTTCCTCGCCCGAGGGGGTGATCGACTGCGGCAACTCGGGCACCGGGGTGCGGCTGATCATGGGGGCGATGGCGACCACGCCGATCACCGCCACATTCACCGGCGACGCCAGCCTGTCGCGCCGGCCGATGCGGCGGATCACCGCCCCGCTTGAACAGTTCGGGGCGCAGGTTGTCGCGCGCGAGGGCGAGTTCCTGCCCGTCACCATCACCGGCGCCGCCGATCCGCTGCCGCTGCGCTACCGCACCCCGGTCGCCAGCGCGCAGATCAAGTCGGCGGTGCTGCTGGCCGGGCTGAACGCCCCGGGCGAAACCGTGGTGATCGAGGCCGAGCCCACTCGCGACCATACCGAGCGGATGCTGACCGGCTTTGGCGCGACCATCCGCACCGAGGTCACCGACGAAGGCCATGTGATCACCCTGACCGGCCGCCCCGAACTGCGCCCCTGCACGGTGGCGGTGCCGCGTGACCCGTCCTCGGCGGCGTTCCCGGTGGCGGCGGCGCTGATCGTGCCGGGGTCCGAAATCCGCGTCGAGGGCGTCAGCCGCAACCCGACCCGCGACGGGCTTTACCACGTTTTGGCCGAGATGGGCGCCGACCTGCGCTGGGAAAACGACCGTATCGAGGGCGGAGAGCCGGTCGCCGACCTGACCGTCCGCCACGGCCCCCTGCACGGCGTGACGGTTCAGGCCGAACGCGCCGCCAGCATGATCGACGAATTCCCGATCCTGTCGGTGATCGCCGCCTTTGCCGAGGGCAGCACCGTGATGAACGGGGTGGCCGAGCTGCGGGTCAAGGAAAGCGACCGTATCGACGCCATGGCCCGCGGGCTTGAGGCGAACGGCGCAAGGGTCGAGGAAACCCGCGACAGCCTGACCGTGCACGGCACCGGCGGGCTGAAGGGCGGCGCGACGGTTGCCACCCATCTCGACCACCGCATCGCGATGTCGTTCCTGGTGGCGGGGCTGGTGTCCGATCGCCCGATCACCGTCGATGACGCTGGGCCGATCACGACCAGCTTTCCCGATTTCGTGGCGCTGATGCGATCGCTGGGCGCCGACCTGGGCTGAAGCAGGCGCGATCGGGGCAGGGGGCGCGCGCCGGCGCCCCCGCTGTCGGCCTCAGGCGCCGGCCATCCCGATCTTTTGCAGCGCCGCGCGGATTTCATCCAGCACCGTCGGGTCGTCGATGGTGGCGGGCATCTTGAAATCCTCGTTGTCGGCGATCTTGGCCATCGTTGCGCGCAGGATCTTGCCCGAGCGGGTCTTGGGCAGCCGCTCGACCACCACCGTGGTCTTGAACGCGGCGACCGGCCCGATCTGGTCGCGCACCATCTGCACCACCTCGCGCCCGACCTGTTCGGCCGAAACCGCCGCGCCTTTCTTCAGGCACAGGAACCCCAGCGGAGTCTGCCCTTTCAGCGTATCGGCCACCCCGATCACCGCACATTCGGCGACGGCGGGATGGGCGGAGAGCACCTCCTCCATGGCGCCGGTGGACAGCCGGTGGCCGGCGACGTTGATCACGTCATCGGTGCGCGCCATGATGTAGAGATAGCCGTCCTCGTCGATATAGCCGGCGTCGCCGGTCTCGTAATAACCGGGGAATGCGTCGAGATAGGATTTGCGGAACCGCTCTTCGGCGTTCCACAGCGTCGGCAGCGTGCCGGGGGGCAGGGGCAGCTTGATGGTGACCGCGCCCAGCGTGCCGGCGGGAACCGGGTGGCCGGCCTCGTCCAGCACCTGCACGTCATAGCCCGGCATCGGGACGCTGGGCGAGCCGTGCTTGACCGGCAGCAGCCCCAGCCCCAGCGGGTTGGCGACGATGGGCCAGCCGGTTTCGGTCTGCCACCAGTGGTCGATCACGGGCACCTGCAAGTGCTCTTCGACCCATTTCACCGTGTCGGGATCGGCGCGTTCTCCGGCCAGGAACACCGCCTGCAACGACTTGAGGTTGTAGTCCTTGATATAGCTGCACTCGGGGTCCTCGCGCTTGACGGCGCGGATCGCGGTCGGCGCGGTGAAGAACGACTTGACCTTGTGGTTCTGGATGATGCGGCCAAAGGTGCCGGGGTCGGGGGTGCCGACGGGCTTGCCCTCGAACACGATGGTGGTGGCGCCGGCGAACAGCGGCGCATAGCAGATATAGCTGTGGCCCACGACCCAGCCCACGTCGGACGCCGCCCAGAACACATCGCCGGTGTCGATGCCGTAGATGTTCTTCATCGTCCAGTTCAGCGCCACCACATGGCCGCCGGTGTGGCGCACCACCCCCTTGGGCTGGCCGGTGGTGCCCGAGGTATACAGGATGTAATGCGGATGGTTGCCCGCGACCGGCACACATTCGGCGGGCTCGACCCCATACTGGAAGCTGTGCCAGGCGACGTCGCGGCCCTCGACCAGCTTGGCGACCTCTTGCTCGCGCTGGAGGATCACGCAGAATTCCGGCTTGTGGGCGGCCAGTTCGATGGCGCGGTCCAGCAGCGGCTTGTATTGCACGATCCGCCCCGGCTCCAGCCCGCAGGACGAGGCGATGATCGCCTTGGGGGTGCAGTCGTCGATGCGCACCGCCAGTTCATGCGCGGCAAAACCGCCGAACACGACCGAGTGGATCGCCCCCAGCCGCGAACAGGCCAGCATCGCCTCCAGCGCCTCGGGGACCATCGGCATGTAGATGATGACCCGGTCGCCCTTTTCGACGCCCTTGGCGCGCAGCGCGCCGGCCAGGCTGGCAACGCGGGATTGCAGGTCGCGATAGGTGATACCGCGATAGGAATGGGTGATCGGGCTGTCATGGATGATGGCCAGCTGGTCGCCGCGCCCGGCCTCGACATGGCGGTCGACTGCGTTCCAGCAGGCATTGATCTGCCCGTCCGAGAACCATTCGTAGAAAGGGGCGCGCTCGTCGAACAACGCCTTGCTGGGCGGGGTCACCCAGTCGATGCGCGATGCGGCCTCCATCCAGAACGCTTCGGGATCGTTTTTCCACGCGGCATAGACGTCCTGATAGCTCATACCCCGGTTCTCCGCTGATCTTTCCCTGTCTTCTGGTAAGACCCGGGGGCGCGGGGATCAAGAATATTGCCCCGGCCGGGCGGCATGGGACCGAAAAATACCCGCGGTCCCCGGCGGAGATGTTTGCAAACCTTAGAGGAGGTGTTTGCAATTCCCGGGACGAGATGGCGGTCTTGCAAACCCTTGCCCGGCGTGCCGGGCAAGGAGGAGGCGATTCGGCCTAGCCGTAATGCGCGACCGGCGTCCCGGCCAGCGCCGAGATGTTCAGCAACCCCCGCGCGGTGATCGAGGGCGTGACGATATGCGCCTTGTTGCCCATGCCCATCAGGATCGGCCCGACCTCAAGCCCCTGCGCCCGCGTCTTGAGGATGTTGCGCACCCCCGAGGCCGCGTCGGTGCTGGCAAAGATCAGCACGTTCGCCGGGTCGTCGCCCAGCCGGGACGAGGGCAGCAGCCGCGCCCGCACCGCCGGGTCCAGCGCCGCATCGACGTGCATTTCCCCGTCATACAGGAAATCGACCTCGCGCTGGGCCAGGATGTCCATGGCCTCGCGCATCTTGCGCCCCGAGGGCGTGTCGAGATTGCCGAACTGCGAATGGCTGCACAGCGCGATGCGCGGGGTCAGGCCAAAGCGGCGGACGTGGCGGGCGCAGCCGATCGCGGTCTCGGCCACATCGGCGGGGCTGGGGTCGTGATTGACCTGCGTGTCGGCGATGAACAGCGGCCCGTCCTGGATCATCATCGACAGCGCCCCGATCGGGTGCAACCCCTTGTGAGCCAGGATTTCGCGGATGTAGCGCAGGTGCCAGGTATATTGCCCGAACGTGCCGCAGATCAGGCTGTCGGCCTCGTCCCGGTGGACCATGACCGCGCCGATGGCAGTGGTGTTGGTGCGCATGATGGCGCGGGCGATGTCGGGGGTGACGCCGCGCCGCGCCATCAGCCCGTGGTAGGTTTCCCAGTAGTCGCGATAGCGGGGGTCGTCCTCGGGGTTGACGATCTGGAAATCGACATGCGGCCGGATCGGCAGGCCGGCGCGCTTGGCGCGGGTCTCGATCACCTCGGGGCGGCCGATCAGGATCGGCACGCCGTTGGTTTCCTCAAGCATGGCCTGGGCGGCGCGCAGCACCCGCTCATCCTCGCCCTCGGCAAAGACGATGCGGCGGGCGGCGGTGGCGGCGGCCTCGAACACCGGGCGCATGGTCAGCGAGCTGCGGAAGACCGAAGCGTCGAGCTGGCGCTTGTAGGCATGGATGTCGGCCAGCGGGCGGGTGGCCACCCCCGATTCCATCGCCGCGCGGGCGACCGCCGTCGCCACCACGCCGATCAGCCGCGGATCAAAGGGCTTGGGGATCAGGTAATCAGGGCCAAAGGTCATCGATTCGCCGCGATAGGCGGCGGCGGCCTCGGCGCTGGTGGTGGCGCGGGCCAGCGCGGCGATGCCCTCGATACAGGCCAGCTGCATGGCGTCGTTGATTTCGGTCGCGCCCACGTCCAGCGCACCGCGGAAGATAAAGGGGAAACACAGGACGTTGTTGACCTGGTTGGGATAATCGCTGCGGCCGGTGGCGATCAGCGCGTCCGGGGCCACGGCGCGCACCTCTTCGGGCAGGATCTCGGGCGTGGGGTTGGCCAGCGCAAAGACGATGGGGCGGGGCGCCATGCGGGCGACCAGTTCGGGGGTCAGCACGCCGGGGCCGGACAGGCCCAGGAACAGGTCGGCGCCCTCGATCACCTGGTCCAGCCGGCGCAGCTCGGTCGTCTGGGCAAAGGCGGCCTTTTGAGGGTTCATGTCCTCGGTCCGGCCTTCGTAGATCAGCCCGTGGATGTCGCAAAGCCAGACGTTTTCCCGCCGCACCCCCAGCTTGAGCAGCATGTTCAGGCAGGCGATGCCCGCCGCGCCGCCGCCGGTGGACACGACCTTGATCTGGTCGAAGCTGCGCCCGGTGACGCGCAGCGCATTGGTCGCAGCCGCGCCGACCACGATGGCGGTGCCGTGCTGGTCGTCGTGGAACACCGGAATGTTCATCGATTCGCGGCACAACCGCTCGACCACGAAACATTCGGGCGCCTTGATGTCTTCAAGGTTGATCGCGCCGAAGGTCGGTTCCAGCGCGCGCACGATCTCGGCCAGCTTCACGGGGTCGGTTTCGTCGATCTCGAGGTCGAAGCAGTCGATATCGGCGAATTTCTTGAACAGGACCGCCTTGCCCTCCATCACCGGCTTTGAGGCGCTGGCACCGATATTGCCCAGCCCCAGCACCGCGGTACCGTTCGAGACCACGGCAACCAGATTGGCCCGCGAAGTATAGCGGGCGGCGGTTGCGGGATCGTTGCGGATCTCGATACAGGCTTCGGCCACGCCCGGGGAATAGGCAAGGCTGAGGTCGCGGCCATTAGCCAACGGCTTGGTTGCGCGGATCTCCAGCTTTCCGGGCCGCGGGAATTCGTGATAGTTCAGAGCCGCCTGACGGGCATTGTCCTGCCGCCGTTCTTCCATGGTCCGATCTCCTGCTGCCTAGGCTTTTTTCTAGTCCTGCGGCAGTCTGGCCACAAGCGCGGCCCGGCAGCCCCGGCAGCCCTTGTCCGGCAAAAGCCCGCCCCCCGTCACCC
>JAZIHR010000157.1:0-6646 GCA_036678445.1 Alphaproteobacteria bacterium | reverse complement strand
CAGTGCCCCCTGCCGCAGTGCCCGCCCCGGCCGTTCCCGATTACGGCCAGATGCCCGTGCGCCGCTTTGGCCGCATCAACTGGCTGGGCACCGCGACGCTGGCCCGGCGGGAAATCCTGCGCTTCATGACCGTCTGGCAGCAGACGGTGCTGGCGCCGCTGATCACCGCGGGGCTGTTCGTGGTGGTGTTCGTCGTCGCGCTGGGGCGCGGGCGGGCCGAGGTGATGGGCCTGCCCTTCGTCGAGTTCATCGGCCCCGGCATCCTGATGATGACGGTGATCCAGACCGCGTTCGCCAACAGCTCGTCCTCGCTGATCTCGGCCAAGATGCAGGGCAACATCATCGACACGCTGATGCCGCCGCTGTCGGCGGCGGAAATCCTTGCGGGCTACCTGGTCGGCAGCCTGGTGCGGTCGCTGATGGTGGCGGTGGTGATCGGCCTTGGGCTGGCGCTGGTCGTCGGCCACGGCCCGGCCTATCCGCTGCTGGCGCTGCTCTATATTGTGCTGGGGGCGCTGCTGCTGGGGGGGCTGGGCATCCTGGGCGGGATCATCGCGCAGAAATTCGACCAGATGGCCACGCTGACCAATTTCGTGGTCACGCCGCTGTCGTTCCTGTCGGGCACCTTCTATTCGGTGCAGGCCCTGCCAGAGCCGTTCCGCACCCTGTCGCACTGGAACCCGATCTTCTATCTGATCGACGGCGCGCGCTACGGGTTCACCGGGGTGGCCGACGCGCCGGTGCTGCGCGGGCTGGCGGTCAGCGTGGTTTCGGTCGTGGCGGTCAACGGCCTGGGCTGGTGGTGGCTGCGCACCGGCTACCGGATGAAGCCGTGAGCCATGTCAGCCGGGCGTTGAACGGCGGCGGCAGGCTTGGTAACGCTGCGCCATGACGACGATTCGCCCCGGTCTTCGACGCTGACCCGTCCTTTGGACCCCGCGCGCCTTATGCGCGGCGGGTGGCCTTCGCCGCGCGCCCAGAAACTCCAGCTTGCAGACCAGAGGGACAGACCCATGATCGACGCCGTCCTGCCGACCTATAACCGCGCGCCCATCGCCTTTGACCGCGGCGAGGGCGCCTGGGCCATCGCCACGGACGGCACGCGATACCTGGACCTGGGCGCGGGCATCGCGGTCAATGCGCTGGGGCACGCCAACCCGGAACTGGTCGCGGCGCTGACCGAACAGGCGGGGCGGATCTGGCATGTCTCGAACCTGTACCAGATCCCGCAGCAGCAGCGCCTGGCCGAGATGCTGGTGGACAAGACCTTTGCCGACACGGTGTTCGTGACCAATTCCGGGACCGAGGCCGCCGAGCTGGCGATCAAGATGGTGCGCAAATACTGGCACGCGAAAGGCCAGCCCGAGCGGATCGAGATCCTGACCTTCGAGGGCGCGTTCCACGGCCGTTCCACCGGCGCCATCGCCGCAGCGGGCTCGGAAAAGATGACCGCCGGCTATGGGCCGCTGATGCCGGGGTTCCGGGTGCTGCCCTGGGGCGACATGGCGGCGCTTGAGGCCGCGATGTCCGACAACACCGCTGCGGTGATGCTGGAACCCGTGCAGGGCGAGGGCGGCATCCGCGTGCTGCCCGACGCCGACCTGCGCCGCATCCGCGAATTATGCGACCGCACCGGCGCGCTGCTGGTGCTGGACGAGGTGCAAAGCGGCATGGGCCGCACGGGCCGGCTGTTCGCGCATGAATGGGCCGGGATCACCCCCGACATCATGATGATCGCCAAGGGCATCGGCGGCGGCTTCCCGCTGGGTGCGGTGCTGGCGACAGGGGAAGCGGCCTCGGGGATGGTCGTGGGCAGCCACGGGTCCACCTATGGCGGCAACCCGCTGGCCTGCGCGGTCGGCGCCCGGGTGATGGAGATCGTGGCGGACGAAGATTTCCTGGCCGAGGTCAACCGCAAGGCGGCACTGCTGCGCCAGCGGCTGGAAGGGCTGGTCGCTGCTCACCCCGAGGTCTTTGACGAGGTGCGGGGCGTCGGGCTGCTGCTGGGGCTGCATTGCAAGGTGGCGCCGTCCGAGCTGGTCGCGGCCGGCTATGCCGAGCATCTGCTGACGGTGCCGGCGGCCGACAACGTGGTGCGGCTGCTGCCGCCGCTGAACATCACCGACGACGAGATCGCCGAGGCGGTGGCGCGGCTGGACCGCGCGGCGGCGCGGCTGGAGTAGGCTGCGGTTTCAGGGCGGAGGGGGCTGCGCCCCCGAGTCTTTTGTGTGGGGGGCGCTGCCCCCGTCGCCCGAAGGGCGACTTCCCCCGGGATATTTTTGACCGCCCGAAACCGGGGTCAGAGTTCGTCGGCCCAGGGCGGGTCGGCGCCGGGGCGCGAGACGGTGATCGCTGCCGCTTTCGTGGCGAGGGCGAGGGCGGCGGTGAGTGCGGCGCTGTCGGGGGCGTCGAGGGCGTTGCTGCGGAGGAGGCTGGCGAGGAAGCCGGCGTTGAAGCTGTCGCCGGCGCCGATGCTGTCGGCCATCGTGGCCGGGACGGCGGCGGCGTGAAGGCGGTGGCACCGGGTCAGGGCCAGCGCGCCCTGGGCGCCGCAGGTCAGCACCACGATGCCGGGGCCGCGGGCGAGGATCCGGCGGGCGGTCTCTTCCGGCGCCATGCCGGGGGCGAGCCAGGCGGCATCCTCGGCCGAGAGTTTCACCAGATGCGACAGGGCGAACAGGCGGTCCAGGCGGGCGCGGTATTTCGGTTCGTTCTGAATGGCTTGTGGGCGGATATTAGGGTCGAGCAGCAGCGGGATGCCCCGGCGGGCGGCGCTGGTGGCGAACAGCTCGACGGTGCTGCCGCAGGGCTCGGCGGCAAGGCTGATGCCGCCGATCACCAGCGCGCGGCAATCCGGCGACAGCGGCGGCAGCTCATCGGGCGAAAACAGCCTGCCGGCAGAGTTTTCATCGTCAAAACGATAGCTTGCATCGCCAGAGTTCAGGTCAATTCTGGCCAGTGCGGTGGGGCGGTCGCTGCGGGGGCAAAGTGATACGTCCACCCCCGCCGCGGCCAGCGGGTCGAGCAGCAGCCGCCCGTAGCGATCGCGCGAGATCGGCCAGGCAAAGCGGGTGGCGACGCCCAGCCGGCCCAGTGCCAGCGCGGTGTTCCAGGGCCCGCCGCCGGGCTGGGGGCGGATGCTGCCGTCGGGCTGCGGGACCAGGTCGATCAGCGCCTCGCCCATGCACAGCACGCTCATGCGCCGGCCCGTGGCGGCGGCCCGCGCGGCGCGAGCGCCACCACCGCGGGCAGCGGCAGGGCGGCCGGCGCGGCGCCAAGGTCGAAGCTGCCGTTGCCTTCGCTGAGCAGCACCAGCGCCGCCCCGACCAGCAGCGCCGCCAGCACCGCCAGCGCGATCTTCCACACCGACCACGGGCGGTCGCCCTGCACCCGCCCCGATTGCCCGTTGACCACGAAGCGATAGCTACGGCCGTTGTATTTATAGGCGGCAAGCCAGACCGGCAGCAGGATGTGCTTGAAGGTCTCGGCGTCGTGCCTTGTATCGGCCGAGGCGATCCGCTGTTCGTCGCCGCCGATGTCGCGGCGGATGTCCATGGCGATCACCGCGGCCATTTCCTGCCGGGCGATCTGGTGGCCCTTGGCCAGGGGGACGGTGTAGCCCTCGGCCGAGAACCCCGACAGGTAGCGCGGATCGTAGGGGGTCAGGTGCGACAGCTCCCACGGTGCCAGCGCATCGGTGAAGCGGCGCGGCAGCGAAGCCGAGGCCAGCACCAGCACATCGTCAAAGGACCGCGCCACCTGGCCCGAACGCGGGGTCCAGCGGGTGCGCCGGACCTGCTGCGCCACCTGCCGCGGCCGGCCGTCCACCACCTGTGTGACATAGACGGTTTCGTAATAATAATCGCCGCGCTGGCCGTGATAGTTCGTGTGGGTGTCGGCGTCGAAGGTCCAGAACGGCGAATACACCCCCTGCATCCGTCGCCCCCTTCGGGCGTATCGCACCAGCCCGTTCGGGGCGAACCACAACCCGCGCAGCCAGTCCTCAAGCGCGGCGCGGGCCTGTGCCTCGGTCAGCACGAAGGGCAGCACTGCCTGCGGCTTGATCAGCCGGGTGGCGCCGGTGTCGGTGACCACGGGGGTGGCGCAGAACGGGCAGGTAGAGGCGTGGCTGCCGCTGTTCTGTTCGATCTTTGCCCCGCAATTGGGGCAGGACAGCGTGCGCACCGTTTCCACAAGGTCGCTGGAATCGTCCAGCCGCAGCCCGCGGGCCAGCGGGATTTCCTCAAGCCCCGGGGCCTTGTGCCCCGCATCCCACTGGATCGCGCCGCCAGAAGGCGGGGCGGGCGGCGCCTTGGTTCCGGCGTCGGGTAAGATCTTCTGGACATGGCCGCAATAGGGGCACAGCAGCGCGTCCTGCCCCGGCGCGAATTCCAGGGCCGCGCCGCAGTTGTCGCAGGGGTAGCGGTGTTCGATCGGGGCGGTGGGCATCTGGCAGGGTCATCGTGGCGCGGCGAGGCCGGGGGCCGGCCCCGGACCCCCGGAACTCGGGGCAGGACGAAGCGGCCGGATCAGCCCGGCGGCAGCGGTGGCGGGCGGCTGGCTGAAATCGGGGCAAGAACCGGGGCAAGGGCGGGAATGTCGCCGGCGCGCAGCCAGCCGTCCTGGCCCTCGGTCCAGGCCAGCGTGTCCACGGTCAGGCGGCCCTGCTCGCGCAGCCGGTCCAACTCGGCACGGGTGAACGGGCCGCTGGCGGCGCCGTCAAGCGCGAGATGCCAGAGCGGTTCGGACGGGATCGGCGGCGGCGCCGTGTGCAAGGCGGTGCCCTGTGCCGAAGGGGGCTGCGAGGGGGCTTGCGGGGCGGCGCCCCAGGGACCGTGCAATGTCCCGGCCATGCCGATGGCGGCGCCCATGCCTGCCCCCATCGCGGCACCCATCCCGCCCTCGCGGGTCGAGGCGTTCAGCATGGATTCTGCCTGAGCATATTGCCCGAAGCGGTTGAGATCGCCGACAATCCCCATCGAGGTTCGCTTGTCGAGCATCTTTTCGACCTCATCAGGAAGGCTGATGTTCTCGATGTAGAACTCGGGGAGGGACAGTCCGTATTGCGCGATGGTGGGCGCGATGGCGGTGGCGACGATGCGGCCGAGATCCGCAGTGTTGGCGGCCATGTCCAGCACCGGGATGCCGGCGCCCGCGATCATGCGCGAGAACTCTTGCACGATCACGTTGCGCAATTGCAGGCTGATTTCATCGGCGGTGAATTCCCCGTCGGTGCCGACGATTTCGGTCATGAACACCCCGGGATCGGTCACCCGCATCGAATAGGTGCCAAAGGCGCGCAGCCGGACCGGGCCGAATTCGGGGTCGCGGGTGATCACCGGGTTGCGGGTGCCCCATTTGAGGTCGTTGAAGCGGGTGGTGCTGACGAAATACACCTCGGACTTGAAGGGCGAGCGGAAGCCATGGTCCCAGTGCTGCAACCGGGTCAGCACCGGCATGTTGTTGGTTTCCAGCATGTAGAGCCCGGGGGTGAACACGTCGGCCAGCTGCCCCTCGTGGACGAACACCGCCGCCTGGCCTTCGCGCACGGTCAGCTTGGCGCCGTATTTGATGGCGCGGCCGCGGGTTTCATAGCGCCAGACCATCGTGTCGCGCGTGTCGTCCACCCATTCGATGACGTCGATGAATTCGCCGGTCAGGAAGTCGAGGACCATGGTTTTCCTCCTGTGATGCACGCGCGGCGGGGGTTCTGCCGGGCAGAGAGGTGGGGTGTCAAGGCGCCAGCTCGGCGGCGATGCGGGCGACGATGGGGCGGGCCTCGGGTTCGGTCATGCCGGGGCGCAGGCGGGGGTCGTAGAGGATTTTCAGCAGCAGTTCGTCATGCGGGGTAAGAAAGGCGAACTCCTCGTCGTCGTTGAAGATCGAGGGGCGGGCGTCGGGGCTGTCGTTGGCCAGCCCCAGCCCCTGGGCCAGTTCCTCGTGGATGCAGCTGAGCCGCAGCCGGTCGGGCAGTTCCGCCCGGATCACCGCGACGGCGTTGGAATAGGGCTGCCCGGGGCCGGGCGAATAGGCAAAGACGGTACAGTAATTCTGCGGCGCCAGCCCCTGGATCGCAATGATGTCCGCAGGAGGAATGCCGGGGACCAGCCCGGCCAGCCGCGGGCCGATGGCGCGGCGTTCATCCTCGGACAGCAGCAGCACCATGAAATTGCCGGTCTCGGCGGTCATGGCGATGGGGTGGCCGGTGACCCGCGACAGCCGTTGTACATAATCGGCGATGTCGTTGCGGTCGCGGATGCGGGCGGCGGGCAGAACTGAATCGCCGAATTCGACCGTGACGCGGACCGGGCGTTCCCAGCGGCGCAGCGGCGCGGGCCGGGCTTCGGGAACCAGCCGCCCGCCGCGGCGGACATATTCGTCATGCAGGGCGATCTGGATGAAATCCTCGGTCAGGCGCTCGGCGCTGGCGGGGGGGATCCCGTCGGCGCTGCCGCGCAGCAGGCCGCGCGCCAGCAACGCGTCCTGCACGTTGCCCATGTATTGCGCCATGGCCGCGCTGGATGGCGTGGGGTCATGGCTGGCGGCGGTGGCATCGCGCGCTGCCTGCGCCCGCTCGTGGCGCATCTGGGCCAGGTCGTCGGGGCGCGGCTCGGGGGCCGGGACCGCCGGGCGGTGTGGCGCGGGC